>DATJQH010000121.1:0-6888 GCA_035505955.1 Rhodocyclaceae bacterium | reverse complement strand
GCCTTCCAGTGCGCGATGCCTTTCTTCGTGTCGAGCAGGTCGGCGCGCCCGATCAGGTCGTCGAACTTGCGGATGCCCAACTGGGCCATCAGTTGCCGCGCCTCTTCGGCGACGAAGAAGAAGTAGTTGATGACATGTTCCGGTTGCCCCGTGAACCGCCGGCGCAGCACCGGATCCTGCGTCGCGACACCCACCGGGCAAGTATTCAGGTGGCACTTGCGCATCATGATGCAGCCTTCAACCACGAGAGGCGCGGTCGCAAAGCCGAACTCGTCTGCGCCCAAGAGCGCGGCGATGACGACATCGCGGCCTGTCTTCATCTGGCCGTCCGCTTGAACGCGGACGCGGCCGCGCAACCGGTTGAGCACGAGCGTCTGCTGGGTCTCGGCCAGTCCGAGTTCCCATGGCGTGCCAGCATGCTTGATCGACGAGATCGGCGATGCGCCGGTGCCGCCGTCGAACCCGGAGATGACGACGTGGTCGGCTTTGGCCTTGGACACACCCGCGGCCACCGTTCCGACACCCACCTCCGAAACCAGCTTGACCGAGACCGAAGCCTCCGGATTGGCGTTCTTGAGATCGTGGATCAGTTGCGCCAAGTCTTCGATCGAGTAGATATCGTGATGGGGCGGCGGCGAAATCAACTGTACGCCGGGCACCGAGTGCCGCAGGAAGCCGATGTACTCCGATACCTTGTGGCCTGGAAGCTGACCTCCCTCGCCGGGCTTCGCTCCCTGCGCCATCTTGATCTGCAACTGGTCGGAGTTAGCCAGGTACTCCGCCGTGACGCCGAAGCGTCCCGAGGCAACCTGCTTGATCGACGATCGCAGCGAATCGCCCTCTTTCAGCACCAGATCACGTTCGACCCGCGAAGCGCCGATAAGGTCGGAAAGCTTCTTGCCGGCCGACACGGGCTTGAAGCGCGCCGGGTCCTCGCCACCCTCGCCCGTATTCGAGCGCCCTCCTATCCGGTTCATCGCAATCGCGAGCGTCGTGTGCGCCTCGGTGGAAATCGAGCCGAGCGACATTGCGCCAGTGACGAAGCGCCTGACGATCTCCTTCGCAGGCTCCACTTCCTCAAGGGGCACGGGCCGGCCGGCCGGCTTGATGTCGAACAGGCCGCGCAGCGTCATCAGCCTGCTGCTCTGCTCGTTGATCAGTCGCGCGTATTCCTGGTAGGTATCGAACTTGCCCGAACGCGTCGCGTGCTGCAGCTTCGCGATGACATCAGGCGTCCACATGTGATCCTCGCCGCGAACGCGATACGCATACTCGCCGCCGATGTCGAGCATGTTGGCCAGCACGGGATCGCCGGAAAACGCCGCCAAGTGCGTGCGTACCGCCTCCTCTGCGACCTCGGGCAGGCCGATGCCTTCAACCTGCGTCGCCGTGCCGGTGAAATAGCGGGACACGAACGCGGCATTGAGACCGACGGCCTCGAAGATCTGCGCGCCACAATATGACAGATAGGTCGAAATGCCCATCTTCGACATGACCTTGTTGAGGCCCTTGCCGATCGCCTTGACGTAGTTCTTCAGTGCATCCTTGTACTTGTCGCCCGCCAAATCCGTGATCGTGGCAAACGCGAGCCACGGACAAACGGCTTCCGCGCCATAGGCGGCGAGGAGCGCGAAGTGGTGCACCTCGCGTACCGAGCCGGAATCCACGACCAGCCCCGTGCTCGTGCGCAGTCCGTTCTTGACCAAGTGGTGATGGACGCCCGCGCACGCAAGCAGCGCGGGGATGGCAACTCGATCTGCGGCAACGGCGCGATCGGTCAGGATGACGATGTTATGGCCCTTGCCGACCGAGGCTTCGGCGTCCGCACACAGGCGCGCGAGCGCCCGTTCGCAACCGGCCGCCCCCTCCTGCACCGGATACGTGATGTCGAGCGCGAGCGACTTGTATCGACCTTTCGTCAGGCGGTGAATGTCCCGCAGGCGATCGCAGTCCTCCTCGGAGAGTACGGGTTGATGCACTTCGAGGCGGGGCGTCAGGTCTTCGTCGTCATTGGCAATTCCAAGCAGGTTCGGCTTCGGGCCGATGAAGCTGCTGAGCGACATGACGATTTCTTCGCGAATCGGATCGATCGGCGGATTCGTGACCTGGGCGAAGATCTGCTTGAAGTACAGATAGAGCGACTTGTTCTTGCGGGAGAGGACGGGCAGCGCCGTATCGCTGCCCATCGAACCGACGGGTTCCTCACCGGTCCGAATCATCGGCTCGAGGATGAACTTGACGTCTTCCTGCGAATAGCCGAACGCCTGCTGGGCGTCGAGCAGCCCAGAACTCGCTCCATTGTTGCATTTGCCAGCCGGCAGGTCGGACAGGAAGACACGTGATTCCTCGATCCACTGCCGGTAGGGCTCCGCCGTAGCGATGCTGCGCTTCAACTCTGCATCGTCGATGATCCGTCCCTGTTCGAGGTCGATCAGGAACATCTTGCCCGGCTGCAGGCGCCACTTCTTGACAATCCTCTCTTCGGCAAACGAGAGTACGCCCATTTCCGAAGCCATGAGCACGATGTCGTCCTTGGTCACCAGATAACGGGCGGGCCGCAGGCCGTTGCGATCGAGCGTGGCCCCGATCTGGCGGCCGTCGGTAAAGGCCACGGCGGCCGGTCCGTCCCAGGGCTCCATGACGGGCGCATGGAACTCGTAAAAGGCCCGCCGTTCTTCATCCATCAGCGGATTACCGGCCCACGCCTCGGGGATGAGGAGCATCATGGCATGGGCCAGGGGGTACCCTCCCATAACCAGTAGTTCGAGCGCGTTGTCGAAGGAGGCTGAATCGCTCTGGCCTTCCACGATCAGCGGCCACAATTTGTCGAGGTCCTTGTCGAGCCACCTGGACGACATGGCCTTCTGCCGCGCGGTCATCCAGTTGATGTTGCCGCGCAAGGTGTTGATCTCGCCGTTGTGGGCGATCATGCGGAACGGATGGGCCAGTTCCCAAGTGGGGAAGGTGTTCGTCGAGAACCGCTGGTGGACCAGTGCGACCGCCGACACGACGCTTGGGTCCTTGAGGTCGAGGTAGTACTCGCCCACCTGATGTGCCAGCAGCATGCCCTTGTAGCCAATGGTACGGGACGACAGCGTCGTGACGTAGAACTGGCGGCCGTCCGCCAGTTTCAGGCGACGTACTTCATGCTCGACGCGCTTCCGGATCACGAAGAGCTTGCGCTCAAACGCGTCCTGGTCCGTCGTCGCGTCTCCACGCCCGACGAAAGCCTGACGAACCACCGGTTCGGCATCCTTGGCGGCTTGCGCGAGCCCGCGGTTGTCTCGCGGCACGTCGCGCCAACCGAGAAACACTTGCCCTTCTTCCGCCACGATACGGACGAACGCCGACTCGCAGGCAGCACGGCCGTTGCCGGATCGCGGCAGGAACACGTTGCCGCACGAATAGCGGCCTTCTGCGGGGAGGGTAACGCCCAGCTTCGCGGCTTCCTGGCGCAGGAAGGCATCCGGCAATTGAATCAGCAGGCCTGCACCGTCACCGAGCAGGGGGTCGTACCCCGTGGCACCCCGGTGGGTCAGGTTGTCGAGAATCTGCAAGCCTTGCGCGACGATCGCATGGCTCTTCTGGTTCTTGATGTGTGCGACGAAGCCGACCCCGCAGGCGTCGTGTTCGTTGGCCGGGTCGTAGAGTCCCTGCCGGCTGGGTGTATCCATTTCCGCGTTCCCGAATGCTGCCGTCAAAAAGCCCTTTAACCGCAGGGCCTTCCGGCACCGCGAATCTCTGGGCGAACTGCGAAATATAGCGCAGAACCGAGACCGCGCTCAATAACGTGGGCTTGGAGCGCGTCGACGGACGGTCAGGTCAGCCGCTGCAAGCCTCGATAGTCTTGGAAATGAGTTCGCTTGGCACATCGGCAGTCGTCACCGCATCGCCGAGCCGTTTGAGAAGAACGAGCCGCAGGCGTCCGTTGCTGACCTTCTTGTCGTGTGCCATTAGTTCGAGGTAACGATCGACGGGAAGTGCCGGGCCATTCGCCGGGAGTGCTGCACGCGCAAGAAGATTCCGGACCCGGGAGACGTCCTGATCCGTAAGCCACCGCAGCCGCAGGGACAAGTCCGCCGCCATTGCCATGCCCACGGCCACTGCCTCGCCGTGCAACCACTCTCCGTAACCGACGC
Source organism: Rhodocyclaceae bacterium (assembly GCA_035505955.1). Lineage (GTDB taxonomy): Bacteria > Pseudomonadota > Gammaproteobacteria > Burkholderiales > Rhodocyclaceae > Fen-999. The sequence continues at coordinate 2,749 of DATJQH010000121.1, read as the reverse complement.
CGGTTTCGATGGCATGGCCAAACGTGTGGCCAAGATTGAGGAGGGCCCGGCCACCGTCCTTGGCGGTTTCCCTCTCGTCCGCCGCCACGACCTCTGCCTTGTTGGCGCAAGAGCGCTCGATCGCGTATGTCAGTGCCTCGGCGTCACGCGCCCTGAGTCGATCGATGTTCGCTTCGAGCCATTCGAAGAAGGGTAGATCGCGAATCAAGCCGTACTTGATGACCTCCGCCAGCCCGGCAGACAGTTCGCGGTCCGGAAGCGTGGCAAGCGTATCGGTATCGGCCAGTACGAGTTGTGGTTGCCAGAACGCCCCCACCATATTCTTGCCGCGGGGATGGTTGATGCCGGTCTTACCACCCACGGATGAATCGACTTGCGCCAAGAGGGTCGTCGGAATCTGGATGAATGGAACGCCGCGCTGATAGGACGCGGCTGCGAACCCGGCAATGTCCCCGGTTACGCCGCCCCCGAGCGCCACGATCGTGGTCGCCCGGTCGCAGTGTTCGGCCAGCAACACGTCGAATACTTCATTGAGCGTTTGCCAGTTCTTGTTCGATTCGCCGTCCGGCAGCGTAATGGTGGTGATCTGGGCTCCAGCTGCGCGAAGCGTGGTTACGACCTGCGCCAGATACAAGGGACCAACGACGGTGTTCGTGACGATTGCAACCTTCGGACTGGCCAACTTGCCCTTGAACAAGTCCGGCCGCCCCAGCAGGCCGGGGCCAATGTGTATGTCATATGCACGCTCCGAGAGCGCGACATTCAGGGTTCGCATAACGAATTCACTTCCTTCTCGAGTTTCTGCGCCAGCGAACCCGCGGAAGTCTCCTTGCTATCAACGACGATGTGGGCGACTTCCCGATAGACAGGATCGCGTTGGGCGTAAAGCTCTTGGAGTCGCGCCAACGGATCATCAACCTGCAGCAGCGGGCGATTCCGATCGTGACGGGTACGCTCGCACAGAATTTCAGGTGGCGCGTGCAGGTAGATGACGATGCCCGTATCGCGTAGATTTCGCCTGTTTTCCGCCGCAAGCACGGCTCCTCCGCCTGTCGCCAAGACAAGATCGGACTCGCGGGACAGCTCGCTCAATACCTGGGCTTCGCGCTTGCGGAATCCTGCTTCCCCTTCGATCTCGAAGATCACGGGAATGCGCACGCCGGTCCGCGCCTCGATTTCGTGGTCGGTGTCAAGAAAACGGCGTTGCATGCGTCTGGCGAGTTGGCGACCGATCGTCGTCTTGCCGGCCCCCATCATGCCGACAAGGTAGATGTTGGCGTGTCGGGTCACCGGGGAATTCTAGCAGCAGAAAGCACAAGGGCCGGCGGACCGGCCCTTGCGTTCAATTCGGATTGACGGAGACTATCGCAGCGAAAGCGAGTCGTTGACAATCTTGGGTGTCACGAAGACGAGCAACTCGCGCCGGTTGTCTGTCGTGTCGTTCTTCTTGAACAAGTTCCCCAGTACCGGAATGTCGCCAAGCAGGGGGACCTTCGTCACGGTCTTTCGCTCTTCCTGGACGTAGATGCCGCCGATAACAACGGTGCCTCCGTTATCAACCAGAACGTCCGTCTTGACGTTCTTCGTATCGATTGCCAGACCATAGGACGTCGAAAGGCTCGGATTGACGTTGTCCTTGTTGACCTGAAGATGCATGATCACGCGGCCGTCTGGCGTGATCTGCGGACGCACATTCAGCGACAGCACGGCCTTGCGGTAGGACACCGTGGTCGCCCCGGAACTGCTGGCGGACCAATAGGGAATTTCCTGGCCATCCTCGATCACAGCCTCGACCTGATCGGCCGTCAGCACGCGCGGACTGGAAATCGTCTTCCCCTTGCCATCGGCCTCGAGAGCCGACAATTCCAGAGAAAGCAGTTGGGTCTTGCTGCTGTTGAACAATGCGAGAGCAAATTGCCCGGCCGCGTTGGCGACTCCGAGATTCACCAAGTTCGACCCACCGGATACGTTACCCGACAGACTCGTGGTGCCGGCACCCGCCGTGGTTGTCGCGGTGTCATAAGTCCACTGGCCATTATTGTTATACGCCATCAACGGGGGGCCAACGTTGTAGATGTTGCCTGCGAGGTCCTTGTACTGATACGACGGGGTCTCGGAGATATGATAGTTGACATAGTCTTGCGATCCCGCGATGCCCCAGCGCGGGCTGTTGGACCCGCCCGGCATCGTATGCCCAACCGTCATTCCCTTCAGGTCGCCGACGCCAATGCGCGCGCCGAGAGATTTCGAGAAGGTGTTGTCGGCTTCGACGATGCGCGCCTCGATCAGCACCTGGCGTACGGGCACATCGATTTCCGCGATCAGACGACGAATCTCGCCGAGTTTCGTGGGCGTATCCGTGACGAACAGCTTGTTCGTACGCTGGTCGAAAATGGCACTACCCCGCTCCGAGAGCATCCGCGCGGTGTTCTTGCCTCCGGTCGGAGCCACGGCCTGCGGGGCCGCCCCCCCTTGTGCGTTCAGCGCGGTACTGATGCCACGCAGCATCTTCTCGACGATCTCGGCTTTCTGGTAATTGAGCTGGAAACTCTCGGAACGCAATGGTTCCGCCTCGGAAATTGCCTGGAGGGATTCCATCTCGATCTTCTCGCGCGCCGCAAGCTCGTCGCCGGGGGCAATCCACATCACGTTGCCGTTTTTGCGCATGGCGAGGCCCTTCTGCTTCAGAACGATCTCGAGCGCCTGATCCCAGGGTACGTCGTTGAGGCGGAGCGACACATTGCCAGAC
>DATJQH010000120.1:0-2604 GCA_035505955.1 Rhodocyclaceae bacterium | reverse complement strand
TGGCGCGGAAGCGGTCGACGAAGGCGTGCAGGGCGGCAGTCTCCCGCTGCTGCTTCTCGTACATCGACTGCTGATTCGCCAGCCGCGCAGCGCGCGCCCGCTCGCAGGCCGAATAGTTGCCGGTGTAGAGCGTCATGGCGCAACTCTCGATGTGCAGGATCTGGCCGACGACGGCGTCGAGGAAGTCGCGGTCGTGCGAGATCATCAAGAGCGTGCCCGGGTAGCTCTTCAGCCAGCCTTCGAGCCAGAGCACGGCATCGAGGTCGAGGTGGTTGGTCGGCTCGTCGAGCAGCAGCAGGTCGGAACGGGCCATCAGGGCACGCGCGAGGTTGAGGCGCACGCGCCAGCCGCCGGAGAACTCGGCCACCGGCCGCGCCAGATCGGCATCCGAAAAGCCGAGGCCGTGCAGCAATTCGGCGGCGCGTGCCCGCGCGGCATAGCCGCCGATCTCCTGCAAGCGACCGTGCAGCAACGCAATGCGCTCTCCCTGGTGGTTCGCCTCCGCTTCCGCCAGTTGTCGTTCGACGTCGCGCAACTCGGCATCGCCGTCGAGCGTGAATTCGATGGCGGCGTCCGGCAATGCCGGCGTCTCCTGGCTGACATGGGCGACCGCCCAGGAGTCCGGCAGGTCGAGGTCGCCCTCTTCGGGATGCAGTTCGCCGCGCACCAGCGCGAAGAAGGACGACTTGCCGCAGCCGTTGGCGCCGGTCAGGCCGATCTTCCAGCCGGGATGCAGCTGGATGCTGGCGCGCTCGACCAGCGGCACGCCGCTGCGGGCGAATGTCAGGTTGCGCAGGGAGATCATGTGGAATCGAAGGCGGATTTCGCGTAATTTTACGGGCTGCCATGCCAGAACCGCTGACCGTTCCCGACAAACCGCGATTTCGCAAGGTGCCGCTGGCTCAGCTGCGCACCGGCATGTTCGTCTGCGACTTGCAGACGCGCTGGCTGTATCACTCGTTCTGGCGCAAGGAATTCCTCATCGAGGACGATCGGATGCTGGCGCGCCTGCATCAGGATGCGATTCGCGAAGTGGTCATCGACACGCGGCGAGGCCTCGACATCGAGCCGGCGGCGGCGCCCGAGGTGATGGACGTCGAGCGCTTCGCCGCGCTCGACCAGCGCCGACGCGAGGCCGCGCGCCAGCGCAAGGAATTGCTGCGCCAATCGGTCACGCTGGCCGAGGAGCGCCGGCGCATGCAATTCTTCCGGCGCGACGCGCTGGCGACGCTGGACGCCCTCACCGAGTCGATCCGCATCGGCCAGCCGCCGGACATCGCCCGCACCGAGCCGCTGGTCGAGCGGATGATCGACTCGGTGCGCCGCCACCCCGACGCGCTGATTCCGCTGCTCCAGGTCAAGGACCGCTACGACCGCCAGCATCCGCTCAGCGTCGCCGCCATGATGCTGGGCCTCGGCCTCACCCTCGGCCTCGACGAAGGCAGCCTGCGCCAGGCGGCGCAAGGCGCCCTGCTCAAGGACATCGGCAGCCTGCGCATCCCCGAAGACATCCTGCAGAAGCCGGAACGGCTGACCGACTACGAGATGCGCGTGGTGCGCCGCCATGTGTTCGACAGCCAGCTCATGCTGGCCGACAGCGCCGGCGTCACCGAAACCATGCTCGACGTCGTCGCCCATCACCATGAGCGCGTCGACGGCACCGGCTATCCGCACGCGCTGGCCGGCGAAGAAGTGCCGGTGCATGCCCAGCTGACGGCCATCGTCGACGCCTACGACGCCTTGACCTCCGACCGCCCCTTCCAGCAGCGCGTCGAGCCTGGCGAAGCGCTGCGCCGCCTGCACGCCGAGGCCGGCAGCCATTTCCGCCCGGACCTGCTCCAGGCTTTCGTGCGTACCGTCGGTGTCTATCCGGTCGGCTCGCTGGTCCGGCTCGACAACGGCTACCTGGCCATCGTCACCGAAGTGCATCGCGACCGGCTGCTGCAGCCGGAACTGCTGGTGATGTTCGACACCCGCAGCGACCGTTACGTGAGCCCCTTCCCGCTCGATCTGGCCCGCAAGACCGAACCGCCGGCCATCGTCGGCATCGAATCCTATGCCCGCTGGGGCATCGACCCGCGCCGCTGGCAAATCACCTAGCGCTAATGGCATCAAAATGCCATCCCACTTAGTGACAGCCATGGTCTTCGTTGCAACGCCGAGCGGCAAGCGGGCCCGCCCCCTCCCGTCCTCCCCCTCACGGGGGAGGCGACCAAATGGCTCGCTGCGCTCGGCAATTGCCGGATGCTCCGATCCCCCACCTTTACGCCAATCATGAAAACATCATTGCTGCTGTTATCGTTGTTCGCGACTATCTCCGCCGTCGCCGAGGAGTCGTCCGCACCGCAAAGCGAACGCGCAGCCAAGCTCGATCGCGCCCAGCAACTGCACCAGCAGGCGGCGGCGATCCGCGACGAGGCCGCACGGGCCCACAGCGCGGCCCAGGCCGAGTGCTGGAAGAAGTTCCTGGTCAACGCCTGCCTCGAGGATGCCCGCAAGGCCCTGAAGGAGCAGGACATCAAGGCGCGGGAAATCGACAAGGAGGCGCGCGAGATCGAGCGCGAAGTCAAGCACCAGGACGTCGCCGCCCGCGAGGCCAAGCGC
>DATJQH010000119.1:0-30361 GCA_035505955.1 Rhodocyclaceae bacterium | reverse complement strand
TCGGTTCTCCTGGGACTCACGCTCATCTCGATTGGCCTCGTCCTCCTCACGCTCGTCGCCATCGGCTTCTTCTCTACCTGACCAGTCCCCGGTACGCACGGCGTACCACGGGGGCTGACTTTGGCCGTGCGCCAGGAGCCGCAAGGCCACGGGAATTCGGGATGAAGCGATGTGCATTCCGGTGAATGGGGCGATCCGCAGCCTTGCCGTGCGAACCCGCGCATCGCCTTGATCTTGCTGCCATAGGCTGTCGCACACACCATCGCCGCATACCCATTTGTAGGTAGATCAAAGTGGTCCGTGCGCAGCCCGGGCCTTGCGACGTGCGATGGCGCGCCTAGCATGTCCACATTCAATCGGCCGTCGAGCGCCGGGAGATTGTCTTGAAGGGAGCGCACATGAACGTCTTGAATCTGGCGATGAAGGGAGCGATGGGGGTAGCGTGTGCCCTGCTCGCGATGGCGACGGCTTCGGCGGCGGCCAACCGGCCAGCCAAGACGAAGGCGGACATCGAGGATGGCAAGGTATGCATCCAGTGCCACACCAAGGAAAGTCCGGGCATCGTCACGGAATGGAAGAAGAGCACGCACGCCCACGAAAAGGTGGATTGCATCGACTGCCACAAGGGCAAGGAAGGCGACAAGGGCGTCGTCCAGCATGAGAAGAACAAGGCCGGCCAGAAGTTCTTCGTTACCACCATCGTCACGCCCAAGACCTGCGCCAACTGCCACGAGAAGGAGGTCAAGCAGCAGCAGGCCTCCCACCACGCCAAGGGCGGCCAGATCCTCGCCTCGCTCGACAATATCATGGGCGAAGTGATCGGCGGCCCGGCCGCCGTCAATGCCGGCTGCCGGCAATGCCATGGCGCCGAGGTCAAGGTGGACGACGAAGGCGAGGCCACTTACGAAACCTGGCCCAACACCGGCATCGGCCGCCAGAACCTCGACGGCAGCCGCGGCTCCTGCGCCGCCTGCCACGCCCGCCACAGCTTCTCGTCGGCGCAGGCGCGCCAGCCCGAGACCTGCGGCAAGTGCCACCTCGGGCCCGACCATCCGCAGATCGAGATCTACCAGGAATCCAAGCACGGCATCCTCTACAACGCCAAGAAGGACGAGATGAACCTGAAGGCGAAGAAGTGGGTGGCCGGCGTGGACTACACAGCCGCGCCGACCTGCGCGACCTGCCACATGAGCGCGACCAAAACACAGGGCGTGACGCACGACGTCGGCGAGCGCATCTCCTGGACCTTGCGGCCGCCGATCTCGACCAAGCTCAACATGGTGCGGCTCGACAACGGCGACGAGTACGATGTGCCGGGCACTGGCCCGCTGCCGAAGGTCGGCGAAGTCGACAATTCCGCCAAGGGCAAGGGCGCGAAGGTCACCGAGGTGCTGTCCTGGCAGGATCGCCGCAAGAAGATGGCGAACGTCTGCTACGCCTGCCACAGCGCCAACGTCATCAACGGCCATTACAAGCAGTTCGACGACGTGGTTAACCTCTACAACGACAAGTTCGCCAAGCCGATCGCCGCCTCGATGAAGGAGTTGCAGGACCGCGGCTACATCACCGCCGCACCGTTCGACGAGAAGATCGAATGGACCTGGTGGGAAATCTGGCATCACCAGGGACGCCGCGCCCGCCATGGCGCCTCGATGATGGGCCCGGACTACACCTGGTGGCACGGCATGTACGAAGTGGCGCAGGACACGTACTTCAAGTGGATTCCGGAGATGAAGGAAGCCGTCATGAAGAAGGATGGCAACGAGAAGGCTGCCGACGAGATCCTGGTCAAGTACTTCAAGCCCATCGACGGCCACGACTGGTACTTCAACGGCATCAACAAGGACGCCGTCGAGAAGGTACGCAAGGGCTTCGAAGAGCGGTATGGCAAGGGTTCGATGAAGTAGGGAAAGACGTATGAGTCTGATGGGGGAGTGGACCGCGATCGTTCTCGCCGCGCTGCTGGGCGCGACGGGGGCGGTCGCGGCGGACGCAGGGGCGCCGGATGCGGCGTTGGTCGCCGACGGCTACCGGCAGTGGGAACAGGGCCGCCTCGAAGAAGCCCGCAAGAGCTTCGAGCAAGCCATCGCAGCCAACCCGCGGTCGGTGGAGGCGCACCTGAAACTGGGCGGCCTGTTGCTGGCGAACCAGCGCTATGCTGAAGCCATACCCGTCTACCAGAGGCTCATCTCGCTGGACGCCAACAACGCCAAGGCCTGGATCGCGCTCGGGCTCGCCTACCGTCACGCCAACCAGCCCGACCTCGCGCGTGCCGCCTTCGCCGAAGCATTGCGCATCGAGCCGGAGCGCCAGGCGCAACTCGCGGGACTGCTCGACTCGCCGCGCCAGTAAGAGTCAGCCCCCGTGGTACGCCGTGCTGCGCGGCCACGACGGGTTCGTGCCGCATCAGTTCGCTTGGCTGGTTGCCGCCCAGACCGCGGCTTCGACGCGCGAGCGGAACTTGAGCTTCTTGAGCAGGTTACGCACGTGCACCTTGACCGTGCTCTCCATGATGTCGAGCTCGCGGGCGATCAGCTTGTTCGACATGCCCGCGGCCAGGCACTTCAGGATGGCCGCCTCGCGCTCCGTCAGGTTGGCATGCTGGCGGCCCTCGGCGACGTTCTCTTCGCGCAGGGCGCCTGCCAGCGCCTGCGTCAGTTCCGGGCTGATCGCCGTGCGCCCGCGCATCGCCTCGCAGATCATGGCCAGGATATCTTCGGGATCGTTGTCCTTCAGGATGTAGCCGTCCGCGCCGGCCCGGATGGCGGCCATCAGGTCCTCCGGCGCATCGGAGACGGTGAGCAGGATGATGCGCGCGTCGCTGCCCATGTCGCGTAGCGTGCGCAGCGTTTCCAATCCGTTGATCCCCTTCATGTTGAGGTCGAGGAGGATCAGTTCCGGATCGAGCTGTTTCGCCAGTTCGATCCCTTCGCGGCCTCCGGCAGCCTCGCCGGCAACGGTGAAGCCTTCGGTGAGCGCCAGCAACTGGCCGACGCCGCGGCGGAAGAGCGGGTGATCGTCGATGATGAGTACGCGGGTGCTGTCGGTCATGGCGATTTCCAGTGGCTCAGGCGACTTCGGGAACCACCTGCCGCACCTTCAGCGGCAGGAACTGTAGCGTTATCACGGTGCCGGCGCCTGGCGCGCTCTCCACCTCCAGGCGCCCTTCCAGGATCTGGGCACGGTCGTGCATGATGTTGACGCCGAAATGACCGCTGGGTGTCTTTGTGCGGTCGAAGCCCTTGCCATCGTCGGCGACGCGCACCGTGACCGAATGAAACGCATCGACGACGACGTCGACACTGGCCGTGCGCGCCTCGGCGTGGCGCTCGATGTTCGACAGCGCCTCCCGGATGATGCGGACGACGTGCATCTCTTCGTTGCCGGACAGCACGATGCCCGACAGCGCGTTGTTGAGGCGCACCGGGAAACCCAGCTTCTCCGAAAACTCGGTGACGGTTTCCTGGAGGGCCACGTTTAGGCCGCGCTCGTCGATGCGCAGGCGGAACGCGGCGATCAGCTCGCGCAATTCGCGATAGGCGCCGGCGAGTCCCTGCTTGAGCTCGTCGGCAACGGCGGTCACGTCGCCGTCCTGCTCGATGCTCTTCTTCAGGCGCGTAACCTGGATCTGCAGGTAGCTCAGCGACTGGGCAATGGAGTCGTGCAGTTCGCGCGCGATGACGGTCCGCTCCTCCAGTACCGCCATGCGGTGCTTTTCCTCGGCTCGGCGCATGTTGAGCAGCGCATTCGAGACGTGGCGGCCGACGGTCTCCATGATGCGGATCTTCTCGCGCGACAGCGGTGCGTCGTCAAGCAGCAGGATCGGCAGCACGCCGCGCAGCAGGTCCCCGTCCCCGATCGGCATGACGACCATCTTTCCGTCCTGCGCCTGCCGCACCAGATCGTCCTGGGACATGCCGAAGCAGCGTACGCAGTCCGTCGCCGAGCGTAGCGCCTGCAGTTCCCCTGCCGTCAGGTCATCGGTGATCCGGTGCGCCGGCATCTGGCCGTTCTCGCTGATGCAGATCATGCAGTGTCCCAGGCCGAGATCGGCCTCGACCTCATGCAGGACGGCCTGGACCTTCTCCACCGTCAGGTCGCTGGCCGCGAGCTGCTGGCTGATCCGGTAGAGCAACTCCAGGGACTGGTTGGTGCGCGTCAACTCCGCGGTCTTCTCCCTTACCTTGTCCTCGAGGTGGCCGTACATCGCCGAGATCTCGTCCATCATCGTGTTGAACGCCCTGCCGAGCTGACCGAGTTCGTCCTCGGTGACGTGCTCGACACGAGCGGAGAACGAGCCCGTCGTTACTGTCCTGGCGGCATGGACAAGGTGCTCCAGCGGCTGCACCAGTTGCCGGTGCAGCATCCAGACGGTCAGGATGCTCGTCAGGACGATGGCGGCCAGCAAGCCGAGCTGCACGACGCGCAGCAGGCGCGCCTTGTCTTCGAGTTCGATCTCGATCAGGTGCACGACCTGGTCGATCTGGTCGACGTAGTCCGGAATCTCGGTCGCCACCTGCTTCAGCGCCAAAGCATCGCCCTGCGATGCGGCGAGTTCGAGATTGCGGATGTGGGTATTCCAGCGAGCCAGAACGGCGGACACGGCCTGCTCCGAGGGCGCGCCCTGGCGCGACTTGGCAGCGACGAAGCGTTCGAGATTGAGCAGGCGGTGCTCGAAAATCTTCATCGTTTCGGGCGCCTGCAGGCGACGATCCGGTTGCAGCACCTCGCTGAGCGTCCGATAGCTCAGGAAGCGCAACGAGCCGGACACGTTCACCGCGTTGGCGCGGCCGCTGATGTCATCCGCGATCACTGCCGAGATCACGATGGATGTCAGCGACAGCAACGCCAGCACGCCCATCATCAGCGCCGTTCGCACAAGGACCGAACTGCGCAGTGCATTGTTGAGCGTGGGAAACAGGCGCTTCACGATGGGTATTTGGGATGAATCCCGCTTGATTCCGGCGGATGCACCGCGACCCCCGGCACGCGGGAGCCTCGTCGCATCGTGTTGATTCTATATCGCAGCTTCGTCGGGCGCCCGCTTCCGGCCTACCGATTTGGAGGTAGGACGGCGAATGCGGACCGCTCCAGGCGGTATTGCACGCAATACGCGCACACCTAGCATGGCGAGTGTCGATCCCCGCCGGACCCCGGTGGACAACAACTACGCATTGGTGAAGACCATGAACCTTTCGAGCCTGATTGTCATTCCACACCCCGACCGGGTCGAGTCGCTCGTTGCGGCGCTGGGCGCGCTCGACGGCGTCGACATTGCCGCCGTCTCGCAGGAAGGCAAGGTCATCGCCACCATCGAGGCCGACAGCGACCGAGAGACGATCGAAACCTACGAATTGATCAGCCAGCTGGACGGCCTGTTGTCGGCGTCCATGGTGTACCACCAGTCAGAAATCGAACCTGAAGAAGTAATCGCGGTAGAGGCGTAGCCGCAAGGCGGCGCCCAACGATACGGAGGCCAAGCATGTCGATTGTGACCATGACCCGACGCGAATTCATCAAGACCCATGCCGTGGCGGCAGCCGCCACGGTGGCCGGCATTGCCATTCCTGGCGTCGCGCTCGCCCAGGCGCGCGGTGGCGACGGCGTGCGCTGGGACAAGGGCGTCTGCCGCTACTGCGGAACGGGCTGCGGCGTCCTGGTGGGTACCCGTGACGGTCGCGTCGTCGCGACGCAGGGCGATCCGGATGCTCCGGTGAACAAAGGCCTCAATTGCGTCAAGGGCTACTTCCTGGCCAAGATCATGTACGGCAAGGATCGTCTGACGCAGCCGCTCCTGCGCATGAAGAACGGCAAGTTCGACAAGAACGGCGAGTTTGCGCCGATCAGCTGGGACCAGGCCTTCGACATCATGGCCGACAAGGTCAAGGCAACGATGAAGAATCCCGAGCAGGGACCCTTCGGCGTCGCGATGTTCGGCTCCGGCCAGTGGACCGTGTTCGAGGGTTACGCCGCGGCCAAGCTCATGAAAGCGGGCTTCCGCAGCAACAGCCTCGACCCGAATGCGCGGCACTGCATGGCCTCGGCGGTGGCCGGCTTCATGCGTACCTTCGGCATCGACGAGCCGATGGGCTGCTACGACGACGCCGAGCACGCCGATGCCTTCGTGCTCTGGGGTTCGAACATGGCGGAGATGCACCCGATCCTCTGGTCGCGCATCACCAACCGGCGCCTGACGGCGAACCACGTCAGGATTCACGTCTTGTCCACCTTCACCCACCGCTCGTGCGAACTGGCCGACAACGAGCTGATCTTCAAACCGCAGTCGGATCTGGCGATCCTCAACTACATCTGCAACTACATCATCCAGAACAACGCCGTGAACAAGGAGTTCGTGGCGAAGAACGTCGGCTTCTTCCAGGGCGTCACCGATATCGGCTACGGCCTGCGTCCCAACCATCCGCTCGAACAGGTCGCCGGCAACAATGGCTATCCCGGTCCCGACGGCAAGCCCAAGGGCGATCCGAACAAGCACACGCCGATCAGCTTCGAGGACTTCGCCAGATTCGTCTCCGAGTACACCCTCGACAAGACGCACGAGATTTCCGGCGTGCCCAAGGACAAGCTCGAGGCGCTGGCCAAGGCCTACGCCGATCCGAAGACCAAGGTCACGTCCTACTGGACCATGGGCTTCAACCAGCACACGCGCGGCACCTGGGTCAACAACATGATCTACAACGTGCACCTCCTGCTCGGCAAGATTTCCGAGCCGGGCAACGGGCCGTTCTCGCTGACGGGGCAACCCTCGGCCTGCGGCACCGCACGTGAGGTCGGCACCTTCGCCCACCGCTTGCCGGCCGACATGGTGGTGATGAATCCCAAGCACCGCGAGGCCGCCGAGAAGATCTGGAAGCTGCCCGCCGGCACCATCTCCGAGCGCATCGGCTATCACGCCGTCGCACAATCGCGCATGGCCAAGGACGGCAAGATCGGCTTCCTGTGGACCTCGACCACCAACAACATGCAGGCGGGGCCGAACGTCAATGGCGAGGTGTATCCGGGCTGGCGCAATCCGAAGTGCTTCACGGTCGTCTCCGACGTCTATCCGACCGTGTCGGCGATGTCGGCCGACCTGATCCTGCCCTGCGCGATGTGGATGGAAAAGGAGGGCATGTTCGGCAACGCCGAGCGGCGCGGCCAGATGTGGCGCCAGCAGGTAAAGGCGCCGGGCGAGAGCCGCTCCGACCTCTGGCAGTACATGGAGTTCTCCAAGCGCTTCAGGACCGAGGAGGTCTGGCCCGCCGAAGTCCTCGACAAGATGCCCGAGTATCGCGGCAAGACGCTCTACGACGTCCTCTATGCCAACGGCCAGGTGAACAAGTTTCCGAAGGAGGAATGCGCGAAGGTCAACGCCCACGCCTGGGCCGGCTACACGAACGACGAGTCCGACCATTTCGGCTTCTACGTCCAGAAGGGGCTGTTCGAGGAGTACGCCGAGTTCGGTCGCGGCCACGCGCATGACCTGGCGCCCTTCGACACCTACCACAAGGTACGCGGCATGCGCTGGCCGGTGGTGGATGGCAAGGAGACGCTGTGGCGCTTCCGCGAGGGCTACGATCCCTACGTCAAGAAGGGCGAGGGCCTGCGCTTCTACGGCTACCCGGACGGCAAGGCGAAGATCTTCGCCCTGCCCTATCAGCCGGCGGCCGAACAGCCCGACGCCGAGTACGACCTCTGGCTCTGCACCGGGCGCGTACTCGAGCACTGGCACACGGGCTCGATGACGCGGCGCGTGCCGGAACTCTACAAGGCGTTTCCGGATGCCGTGGTCTTCATGAACCCGAAGGATGCGGAGAAGCGAGGCCTCAAGCGCAACGACGTGGTCAAGGTTGCCACGCGTCGCGGCGAGATCGAGTTGCGCGTCGACACCAAAGGCCGCAACAAGCCGCCGGAAGGGCTGATCTTCATCCCCTTCTTCGATGAATCGCGGCTGGTAAACAAGCTCACCCTGGACGCCACCTGCCCGATCTCGAAAGAGACCGACTTCAAGAAATGCGCCGCCAAGGTCGTGAAGATCTGACCGGTGACGATGAGAGCAGGAGGCCGCCCGGCGCGGCCCCCAATCCCCGACCATGACCGAGCCCAAACCCGCGACACGTGCCCGTCGGCAATTTCTCGCCGACGCAGCGCGCATGGCCTGCGGCGTCGGCCTGCTCGGTCTCGGTCTCGGCTTCTACGCGCGCCACGCGACGGCGCTGCCGCCAGCCGCAATCCGGCCACCGGGCGCGCTGCCGGAGACCCAGTTCTCGGGCGCGTGCATCCGCTGCGGCCTCTGCGTACGCGACTGCCCGTACGAGATCCTGAATCTGGCCAAGCCCGAGGAACCGATGGCCACGGGCACGCCCTACTTCGTTGCACGCCAGTTGCCGTGCGAGATGTGCGACGACATCCCCTGCGTCAGGGCCTGCCCGACGGGTGCGCTCGATCACGCGCTAACCGACATCGGCAAGGCGCGCATGGGGCTGGCGGTCCTCGTGGATCACGAGACCTGCCTCAATTTCCTCGGCCTGCGCTGCGACATCTGTTACCGCGTTTGTCCTGTGATCGACAAGGCGATCACCCTCGATCCGCAAACGAACGCGCGCACGGGCAAACACACGCTGTTCATCCCGGTCGTCCATTCGGATGCCTGCACCGGTTGCGGCAAGTGCGAGAAAGCCTGCCCGACCGAGGTCGCCTCGATCAAGGTGTTCCCGCTGCACATGGCCAAGGGCCAGCTCGGCGCGCACTACCGGCTCGGCTGGGTGGAGAAGGAGAAGGCCGGCGCCAGCCTGGTCGCGCCCGACGTCGAGCATCGGTACAACCTGCCGGAAGGCATGCGCTACGAATCCGGCAAGGGCTTGTCGAGCGCACCGGGCGAGGCGCCCTCCGCAGGTTCCGTGCCGAGCGCCCTGCAGGGAGACCGCCTGTGAGCACCAACGGCAGTTTCGCCGGCACCGCCTACAACCACGTCGTGGAGAACCAGTGGCTGGTCCTGCGACGCCTGATGCAGCTGGTGGTGCTGCTGCTGTTCCTGGTCGGCCCCTGGCTCGGCATCTGGATCGTCAAGGGCAACCTCAACTACAGCCTGACGTTGAACATCCTGCCGCTCACCGATCCGTTCCTGCTCGCGCAGACGCTCCTTGCCGGCCACGTGCCCGAGATGAAGGCATTCGTTGGCGTTGCCATCATCCTGGCCGGTTACGTCATCGTCGGCGGTCGCAATTTCTGCTCCTGGGTCTGCCCGGTGAATCTGGTGACCGACCTGGCGGGCTGGCTGCGTACGAAACTCGGCATCAAAGGCGGTTTCCATTTATCGCGGGCAACGCGATACGGTGTCTTGCTGACCGCACTGGTCGTCGCCGCAATCACGGGCACGATCGCCTGGGAGATGGTCAATCCCGTTTCGATGTTCCATCGCGGCCTGATCTTCGGCATGGGCATGAGCTGGGCCGTCGTGGTGGCGGTCTTCCTGTTCGACCTGTTCGTGGTGCGGCGCGGCTGGTGCGGACACCTTTGCCCGGTGGGAGCCTTCTACAGCCTGATCGGTCGGCTGTCGCTGCTGCGTATCCGACTGCCCCGGCGCGACACCTGTGACGATTGCATGGACTGCTTCGAGGTCTGCCCGGAGCCGCAGGTGATCCGTCCGGCGCTGAAAGCCATCGACGGCGCGCCGCCGGTCATCCTCGACTCGAACTGCACCAATTGCGGCCGCTGCATCGACATCTGCTCCAAGGACGTCTTCTGCTTTGGCTGGCGGTTCGGCGCCGTGACGACAAGCACTGCAGGTGGCGCCGCACAGGCGTCGAAATGAATGGACTCGTTTCCTACCGAGGAGACTCATCATGAAAAGCACGACTAGCCTCGCACTCGCGACCCTGCTCGCCACGATCGTCGGCTGCGCCACCTTCAGCGCCCCGGCGCCCATGCGGGGCGCGGATGTCGCGGCGCCCGATCACGCCCCCGACGTGAAGGCCTACGACGCCAAGATACCTGGCGTCGGCCAGCCGCATATGATCGTGCGCACCTTCGTCGGCCAGCCGCCGCTGGTGCCGCACGACGTCGAAAAGTACCTGCCGATCACGCAGGACGACAACGCCTGCCTGGAGTGCCACATCACCGACGAACTGCGTGGCCAGAAGATCCCCAAGGCCGGCCAGAGCCATTTCTCGACGACGCGGAAACGCGCCGACGGTTCGCCCGACATCGAGATGGCGCGCTTCCAGTGCAACAACTGCCACGTGCCGCAAGTCGATGCCAAGCCGCTCGTCGACAGCCTGTTCGTCGGCGTCACCAAATAAGCGTCACCCCCCACCCCCAATCCGGAGCCAACATGAGAACACCCATTCGTCTGATCCTCCCGCTCATCCTCGTCGGCGGCGGCTCGTCCGGCAGCGCCCTGGCCGTCGACGCGGAGGCCGCCAAGGCGCTGATCCAGCAGAACAACTGCATGCAGTGTCACGGCGTCAAGCAGGACAAGGACGGACCGTCGTTTGCCAAATCGGCCGAGAAGTTCCGCGCCAAGCCCGACGGCGAGGAAGAAATCGTCAAGCACCTGACCTCCGGCCGCGAGGTGAAGCTCGCCGACGGCAGCAAGGAGAACCACAAGATCGTGAAGACGTTTCCGCCCAACGACATGGCGCAGGTCAAGAACCTCGCTGCCTTCATCCTGACCATCCAGCGCTGATCCAGCCGAGTCAATCATGTCGAACCAGAATCAGGACGCGCCGGGAGGCAAGTCTTCGGGTTGGTGGGCAAGGCTGCGCCGCCCGAGCGTGAAGTACTCGGCGCTCGCCCTCGTCGCGGGCGGCTTCATCGCCGGCATAGTCTTCTGGGGCGGATTCAACACCGGCATGGAGGCGACCAACACGCTCGAGTTCTGCACCGGTTGCCACGAGATGCGCGACACGGTCTTCCAGGAATACCAGTACACGATCCATTACACCAACCGCACCGGCGTGCGCGCGATCTGCTCCGATTGCCACGTCCCCAAGGACTGGACACACAAGATCCTGCGCAAGATCAAGGCGAGCGGCGAAGTATGGGGCAAGCTCACCGGCAGCATCGATAGCAAGGAGAAATTCGAGGCCAAGCGCCTGGAACTCGCCACGCACGAGTGGGAGCGCATGAAGGCGCGCGACTCGATCGAATGCCGCAACTGCCACAGCTTCGACGCCATGAGCGCCAGCCTGCAGAAGAAGACGCCCTACGAGAAGCACATGGCCGCGAAGGCCGAAGGCAAGAGCTGCATCGACTGCCACAAGGGCATCGCCCACAAGCTGCCCAAGGGCTACAAGGATCCGAACGTCAAGGAAGAGGAATGGTAGAACCTCTTCGCGCACACTTCCCCACCAAAACGTCCCACGGAGAACACTTGTGAACACGCCATTCAGCCGTCACGCAGCCTTCCTCGCTCTTTCCGCCGCCCTGGTGGCGATTTCGATTCCCGCTTCGGCGCAGGTCGACGACGATGCCGCCAGGAAGTTGTTCAAGCAGAACGACTGCACCAAGTGCCATGCCGTCGACAAGACCAAGAAGGGCCCGTCGCTGAAAAAGATCGCGGCCAAGTACAAGGAGAAGGGCCTCGATGAAAAGGACGCGGTCAAGCACATGACGGCCGGCAAGAAGGTCAAGCTCGAAGACGGCACCGAGGAGGAACACAAGATCATCGAGACGAAGGACGTCAAGGAGCAGACCAACCTCGCCCGCTGGATTCTGTCGCAGTAGAGTCTGCATTGCGCACGGCGTACCACGGGGGCTGACAACGGGCCGACGTCAGTCGGCGCAGTCTGGTTGTGCGCAGCCTGACTGGTTGGACGCCCCGAAGGGCGGCACTTTCGCGGGACGGCATGGGCCGATTCGGCCGTGATTTGGGGCACAATGCACGGCTTCATGCTCTCCGTTTCCGGTCTCTCCTGCGTCCGCGGCGAACGCCGCCTCTTTTCCGATCTCTCGTTCGAGCTCGGTGCCGGGGAATGGCTGCACGTCCAGGGCGAAAATGGTGCCGGCAAGACGACCCTGCTGCGCGCCCTGGTCGGGCTCTCGGCGCCCGCCGAGGGAGAGATCCGCTGGCGCGGCCAGCCGATTCGCGATCTTGCGGAGGACTATGGCCGCGACATGCTCTACCTCGGCCACTACGGGGCAGTAAAGGAGGAACTGACCCCGCTGGAGAACCTGCGCTTTTCGGCCGAACTCGACGGGCGCACGCTCGACGATGCCGAAGCCATTGCGGTCCTGCATCGCTTCGGCCTCAAGGGCCGCGAGGAACTGCCGGTGCGATTCCTGTCGGCCGGCCAGAAACGGCGCGTGTTGCTCTCGAGGCTTGCGACGCGACAATCGCCGCTGTGGATTCTCGACGAACCCTTCACCGCGCTCGACGTCAAGGCCGTCGACATGCTTTCAGGGATGATCGGCGCGCACCTCGCGGGCGGCGGCATGGCGATCCTCACAAGCCACCAGACGATGCCTCTGCCCGGCGGCCGGGCAATCAAGCTGTGAACGCACTGCTCGCCATCGTGCGCCGCGATCTCCTGATTGCGCTGCGCCGCAAGAGCGAAGTGCTGACGGCGCTGTTCTTCTTCATCATCGTCGTCAGCCTGTTTCCGCTCGGCATCGGCCCCGACGCGAAGCTCCTGAAGAAGATTGCCCCTGGCGTCATCTGGGTTGCTGCACTCCTATCGACGATGCTGTCGCTGAACCGCCTCTTCGCCACGGATCACGCGGACGGCACGCTCGAGCAGATGACGCTGTCGCCGACCCCCCTTGGACTGTTGGTCACCGGTAAAATAGTGGCGCACTGGCTGACGTCCGGCCTGCCGCTGGTCCTGCTGGCTCCAGTCCTGGGGATACAGTTCGATCTCGACCTGTCCGCGCTGGGCGTCCTTGCGGGCGCACTGCTGCTGGGCACGCCGCTGCTGTCCCTGATTGGCGCCATCGGCGCCGCGCTGACGCTGGGCGTCCGAGGCGGCGGAGTGCTCGTCAGTTTGCTGGTATTGCCGCTCTACGTACCGGCGTTGATCTTTGGCGCCGGCGCGGTCGAAGCCCACGTATCGGGTCTCGATCCGCAAGGGCATCTGTCGCTGCTGGCGGCGCTTCTGGCGCTCGCCGCATTTTTCGCGCCGTGGGCGACCACGGCGGCCTTGAGGGTTGCACTTGAATAACCGGATCATCAACTGGTTCAAGTTTGCGTCGCCGCAGAGCTTCTATCCCCTGGCGGGACGGATGATTCCGTGGTTCTGGGCGCTCGCCGCCGCGTTCGGTGCCGCCGGCCTCTGGATCAGTTTCTTCGTCGCCCCCACCGACGCGGTGCAGGGCGAGGGATATCGCATCATCTTCATCCACGTGCCCGCGAGCTGGATGTCGATGTTCATCTACGTCGTGATGGCCGGCTGGGCCGGGCTCGGCCTCGCGCTCAACACGCGCCTGTCTGGCATGATGGCGCAGGCGCTGGCGCCCACGGGCGCGCTGATGGCTTTCATCAGCCTGTGGACAGGTGCGTTCTGGGGCAAGCCGATGTGGGGCACCTGGTGGGTGTGGGACGCGCGCCTGACTTCCGAGTTGATCCTGTTCTTCCTCTACATCGGCTTCATCGCGCTTCAGGCCGCCATCGACGACCCGCGCCGCGCCGACAAGGCGGGCGCCATCCTGGCGCTCGTCGGCGTCGTCAATGTGCCCATCATCTACTTCTCGGTCAAGTGGTGGAACACGCTGCACCAGGGCGCGTCGGTATCTCTGATGAAGTCGCCCTCGATGGCCCAGACCATGCTCTGGGGCATGCTCGTGATGGCGCTCGCCTTCTGGATGTACTCGATCGCAGTGGCGCTCATGCGCGTGCGGGCGATCATCCTCGAACGCGAGGCCTACACCGAGTGGGTGCGCGATTTGCCGGAGGTCAAGGAATGAACTGGGGATCTCCCGCAGACTTTTTCGCCATGGGCGGCTACGGACTTTACGTCTGGGGCAGCTTCGGTGTCTGCGCCGTGATCATGGTCATGGAACCGATCGTGGCCAGGATGCGTCAGAAGAACATTTTGCGTTCGCTCCGCCGCGAACGCCTGGCAGAGGAACTCGACAAGCAATGAAACCCCGTCACAAGCGCATCGCCCTCATCGTCGGAGGGCTCGCGGCCATCGGCATCGCCTCGACCTTCGTGCTCAATGCCCTCGACAGCAATATCGCGCTCTACATCACGCCGAGCGAAGTCGTCGCCGGCAAGGCGCCCAGGGGCAAGGCCTTCCGCATCGGCGGCATGGTGCGCGAGGGGACGCTCAGGCGCGACAACCTGACCGTGCACTTCGTCCTCACCGACACTGCAAAGGACATTCCCGTCGCCTACACGGGCATCCTTCCCGACCTCTTCAAGGAGGGCAAGGGTGCCGTCGTCCAGGGACACCTCGGCGAGGACGGCAACTTCACCGCTACCGAAGTGTTGGCGAAACACGACGAGAACTACATGCCACCTGCCGCCCAGCACGCGGTCGAGCAGGCGCAAAAAGCGCAAAGGACTCTCCAGCAATGATCCCCGAACTCGGCCACTTCGCACTCATCCTGTCGCTGCTGGTAGCGCTCGTCCTCGGCATCCTGCCGCTGGCCGGAGCCGCGCGCGGCAACGCCGCCTGGATCGCGCTTGCGCGTCCGGCTGCGCAGGCGCAATTCCTGCTGATCGCCACCTCCTTCGCCTGCCTCGGCTGGGCCTTCTATGCGAACGACTTCTCGGTCCAGTACGTCGCGCAGAACTCCAATTCGCTGCTGCCGACCGTCTATCGACTCGGCGCGGTCTGGGGCGGTCACGAAGGTTCGCTGCTACTCTGGATGCTGATGCTCTCGGGCTGGACGCTTGCGGTGGCCGTGTTCTCGCGCCAGCTGCCCGAGATCATGGTGGCGCGCGTGCTTGGCGTGCTGGGTCTTGTCGCCGTCGGCCTGCTGCTGTTCATCCTGCTCACGTCGAATCCGTTCGCGCGCCTGCTGCCGGCCGCCGCCGACGGCCGCGACCTCAACCCGCTGCTGCAGGACCCCGGCCTCGTGTTCCATCCGCCGATGCTCTATATGGGCTACGTCGGTTTCTCCGTCGCCTTCGCGTTCGCCATCGCCGCCCTGCTTGCCGGCCAGCTCGACGCGGCCTGGGCACGCTGGTCGCGGCCCTGGACGATCGCGGCATGGATCTTCCTGACGCTGGGCATTGCGCTGGGCTCCCTGTGGGCCTACTACGAACTGGGCTGGGGCGGCTGGTGGTTCTGGGATCCGGTCGAGAACGCTTCTTTCATGCCCTGGCTCGTCGGCACAGCGCTGATCCATTCGCTGGCAGTCACCGAGAAGCGCGGCAGCTTCAAGAACTGGACCGTCCTGCTTGCCATCGGCGCGTTCTCGCTATCGCTGCTCGGTACATTCCTCGTCCGCTCCGGCGTGCTGACTTCGGTGCACGCGTTCGCCAGCGACCCGCGCCGCGGCATTTTCATCCTGATCCTGCTGGTGCTGGTGGTGGGGTCTTCCCTCACGCTGTTCGCCTGGCGCGCGCCCAAAGTGAGCCTGGGCGGTGCCTTTGCGCTCGTGTCGCGCGAGACGCTGCTGCTCGTGAACAACGTGCTGCTGGTGGTGGCTGCCGGCTCGGTGCTGCTCGGCACGCTCTACCCGCTGCTGATCGACGCGCTGAACCTCGGCAAGCTTTCGGTCGGCCCGCCCTACTTCAACGCCGTGTTCGTGCCGATCATGGTGCCGCTGCTGTTCCTGGTCGCCGCGGGCCCGATCGCGCGCTGGAAGCATGCCGACCTCAAGGACATCGGCCGCCGGCTGGTCGGGGCTGCCGTTCTGGCCCTGATCGCAGGCGTGGGCCTGCCGTTCCTGGCCGGCGCGTGGACGCCTCTGGTGGCGGTCGGACTTCTGGCGGCCATCTGGATTGCGGCGGCGACGTTCATGCGGGTCTATGAGCGCGTCCGCAAAGGTTCGGCACCGCCGAGTTTCTGGGGCATGCATCTCGCGCATCTGGGTGTGGCGGTATTCGTCGTCGGCGTCACCATGGTGGGCGGCTACCAGGACGAGCGCGACGTGCGCATGGGACCGGGCGACACGGTCAACGTCGGCGGTTACACCTTCACCTTCGTCGGCGTACGCGAGTCGCAGGGGCCGAACTACAAGGCCTTCGTCGGCGACGTCGATCTTTCCAGTGATGGCAAGGTAATCAGGCGCCTGAACCCCGAGAAACGCAACTATGTTTCCTCCGGCATGCCCATGACCGAAGCTGCCATCGACGCCGGTTTCACCCGCGACGTTTATGTCTCGCTGGGCGAACCGCTCGAGAATGGCGACTGGGCAGTACGTGTGTATTACAAGCCCTTCGTGCACTGGATCTGGTTTGGCTGCCTCTTCATGGCGCTGGGCGGACTGCTTGCCGCCGCCGATCGCCGCTATCGCCTCAAGGTCCGCTCCGCCGCCGCCTGCGCCGCCCTGGAGGGAATCGCACCGTGAACCGCTTCCTGCTGCCGCTCGGACTGTTCATCATCCTGGTCGGTTTCCTCGCCGTGGGCCTCAACCGTGATCCGCGCGAGGTGCCGTCGCCCCTGATCGACAGGCCGGCACCGGCCTTCAGCGTTCCGCAACTCGGCGCCCCCGACAGGAGCTTCTCGCCGAAGGAAATGCTCGGCAAGGTATGGCTCCTGAACGTCTGGGCCTCATGGTGCGTGTCCTGCCGCGAGGAGCACCCGGTGCTGGTCGAGTACGCGAAGTCGACCGGCATCACGGTAATCGGTCTCGACTACAAGGACCAGCGCGAGGACGGCATGCGCTGGCTGACGCGCTTCGGCAACCCCTATGTGCTCTCGGCCTTCGATGCCGACGGTCGGGTCGGCATCGACTACGGCGTCTATGGCGTGCCCGAAACTTACGTGATCGACAAGAACGGCACTATCCGCTACAAGCAGATCGGTCCGGTCACGCCCGACGTGATGGACAAGAAGATCCTGCCGATGATGAAGGAACTGGAAAAGTGAGATTCCTAGCAATTGTCATGACGGCGCTGTGCCTCGCGGGACCCGCACTGGCCAGGGACGCGGCGCCGCTGGCGCAGAACGAAGCCGTGGAGAAGCGCCTCATCCGCCTCGCGGAGGATCTGCGCTGCCTCGTGTGCCAGAACCAGTCGCTGGCCGAATCGCACGCCGATCTCGCGGAAGACTTGCGCCGCGAGGTGCGGGGCCTGATCGAGCAGGGCAAGAGCGATGCCGAGATCAAGGACTTCCTGGTCAGCCGCTACGGCGATTTCGTGCTCTACCAGCCGCCGGTGAAACCGACGACCTGGCTCTTGTGGGCCGGCCCGTTCGTCTTGCTCGTGGTCGGCGTGGCGGTGCTGATCGTCTACCTGCGCCGGCGCGGCAGCCGCGTCGAAGAGACCCCGTTGACCGAAGAGGACCGGCGGCGCGCCGAAGCCCTGCTGAAGGACGAACAATGACCGTTTTCCTGATTGCTGCGGCGCTGGTGCTGGCGGCCAGCCTTGCCCTGCTCGCCCGCCCCTGGTGGCGCAACCGGCACCAGGCGACCGAAAGCCGGCGCGCGCTCAATGCCGCCATCTACCGCGACCAGATCCTCGAAATCGAGCACGATCGCGCCAGCGGACAGCTGAGTGAAACCGACTTCCAGGACGCGCAAAGCGAATTGCAGCGCCGTCTGCTCGATGACGCGACCACCACCGACGCCACACAGACGTTGCCGGCGCATCCGAAGCGGACCTTGTTCGCATTGCTCGCCGTGCTGCCGCTCGCCGCCGTCGGACTTTACCTTTGGCTCGGCAATCCGGCCGCGCTTGAACAGGCGGCACGGGGCGATTTCTCGCAGGCCGACATCGACAAGATGGTGGCCGGGCTCGCCGCCAAGCTCGAGAGTGAACCGGACAACCTGCAGGGCTGGGTGATGTTGGCGCGTTCGTACAAGGCCATGCATCGCCTGCCGGAAGCCGAGCGCGCATTCGAGAAGGCCATGCCGCTGGTCGAGAAGGATCCCCAGCTCTTGTCCGATTACGCCGACCTTATCGCCAGCAAGACCGGCAATCTGGAAGGACGTCCCGAGCAGCTGATTGCGCAGGCGCTGGCGCTCGATCCGGACCACCTGCAATCGCTCTGGCTCGCGGGCACCGCCGCTTTCAACCGCAAGGACTACGCGAAGGCCGCCGACCACTGGGAGCGCGCAGTGCGGCAACTGCCGCCCGATTCCGAGGACGCCCAGATGCTCGCCAACATCATCGCCGAAGCCAGGCAGAAGGCCGGTTCCGGCGCGGCCGTCGCCACGGGCGCGAAGGTGGTCGCCGCGGGAACGAAGGCTGCCGCCGCCGGCACGGGCCTCGCGGGGCGCATCGAACTGGCGGCTGCCCTGAAGGGGCAGGCTGCTCTTTCGGATACGGTGTTCATCGTCGCCCGCGCGGTCGGCGGCGGACCGATGCCGCTGGCGGCCAAGCGCGCGCGCGTCGCCGACCTGCCGATGGACTTCACGCTCGACGACGCCGATGCGCTCATGCCCGGACGCAGCCTCTCTTCGGCTCAGTCCGTCCAGGTGGAGGCGCGCATCTCGAAAAGCGGCGACGCCAAATCGATGCCCGGAGATTTTTCGGGAGTTTCGCGCCCGGTCAAGCCGGGCACCAAGGGCATGCGGCTGACGATCGACAAGGTCGTGCAGTAACGGCCCTCAAGAGTCAGCCCCCATGGTACGCCGTGCAAAGGCGTACCCTCAGTTGATGTCGTAGTAATACGGCTTTTGCGGCACCTCGGCCTCGGCCAGGCGGCGCTCGGCGTCCTGGTCCTGCGGCGGCTTGTCCCACCACAGCGCGCGGCCGCTCTTTTGCACCTGCGATTCCTGCGGATGCTTCTCCATCCACTCGCGCATCCACTTCGTGTGATCCGACTCGTACTCGGCCATGCCGCTCCTCCTCTTCAATCCTTGATGCGATAGATGCGCACGACATCCGGGATGCGGCGCAAGCGCCGCAGGACGCTCGCCAGATGCACGCGATTGCCCACCTGGATCGTGAAATACAAGGTCGTCGTCGCGCCGCGATCGTCGTCCATGCTGACGTTGGAAATGTTCGACTGCTCCTCGGCGATGGCGGCGGCGATCTTCGCCAGCACGCCGCGCTTGTTGTCGGCGACGATGCGCAATCCGACCTCGAAGGCGCCGCGCACGTCGGGTTCCCAGTCGACATCCACCCAGTCGTTGCGCTCGCCGCGCTGGCGGGCGACGACGTTGCAATCGTGCGTATGCACCACCAGCCCCTGGCCCTTGCGGATGATGCCCACGATCGGGTCGCCCGGAATCGGCCGGCAGCATTTCGCGAGCTGCACGGCGACGCCTTCGGTGCCCCGGATCAGGATGGTGTTGGCTTGCCGCGCTTCGGTTTCGCGCGCCGTTTCCGCGTCCGGGCGTTCGCGCAGTTCCACCAAACGCCGCGCCACGATGGCCGGCAGGCGCACGCCAAGGCCGATCTCGGTCAGCACCTGGCGGCGGTCCTTGGGTGCAAACTCGCGCAGGAAGCGGTCCCACGCCGTGGCATCGATTTCGCCGCTTTCGATGCCGTAGTTGCGCAGCGCCTGCGCCAGCAGCCGCTCGCCGAGCGCGGCGGATTCTTCCTGCTGCTGCGTCTTCAGGAAATGCCGGATCTGCGCGCGCGCCTTGCCCGTGACGACGTAGGAGAGCCAGGCCGGATTGGGACTGGCGGAAATCGCGGTCACGATCTCGACGCGGTCGCCGTTCTTCAATTCGGTGCGCAGCGGCATCGACTCGAAGTTGATGCGGCAGGCGACGCAGCGGTTGCCGATGTCGGTGTGCACCGCATAGGCGAAGTCGACTGCGGTGGCGCCGCGCGGCAGCGCGAGGATCTTGCCGCGTGGCGTGAAGACATAGACCTCGCCCGGGAACAGGTCGACCTTGACGTGTTCGAGGAACTCCGCCGAGTCGCCCGAGGCCGACTGCAGTTCGAGCAGCGACTGCAGCCACTTGTGCGTCGTGCGCTGCAGGTCCGAGAGCGCCTGTTCATCCTTGTAGAGCCAGTGCGATGCGACTCCGGATTCGGCGACGTGATGCATTTCCGCCGTGCGGATCTGCGCTTCCACGGGCGTGCCGTAGGGACCGATCAGCGTCGTGTGCAGCGACTGGTAACCGTTCGCCTTCGGAATCGCGATGTAGTCCTTGATCTTGCCCGGCACGGGTTTGTAGAGGCCGTGCAGCGCGCCCATGGCGAGATAGCAGGTGGGCACGTCCTTGACAATGATGCGGAAGCCGTAGATGTCGAGCACCTGCGAGAAGGTCAGGTGCTTCTCGCGCATCTTGCGGTAGATGCCATAGAGGTGCTTCTCGCGCCCCACGACTTCGGCCTGGATGCCGCACTCGGGCAGGCGGTGGCGGATCGCCTCGAGGATCTTGCCGACCACTTCGCGCCGGTTGCCGCGCGCCTGGCGCACGGCTTTCACGAGCACGCGGTAGCGCACGGGATAGAGATGCCGGAACGCGAGTTCCTGCAGCTCGCGGTAGAGGCTGTTGAGGCCGAGGCGGTTGGCAATCGGTGCGTAGATCTCGAGCGTCTCGCGCGCGATGCGTCGGCGCTTGTCCGGGCGCATGACGTCGAGCGTGCGCATGTTGTGCAGGCGGTCGGCGAGCTTGATCAGGATGACGCGCACGTCGCGCGCCATGGCCAGCAGCATCTTGCGGAAGTTTTCGGCCTGGGCTTCCTCGTAGGACTGGTTCTCGATGCGGTCCAGCTTGGAGACGCCGTCGACCAGTTCCGCGGCGACCTTGCCGAAGCGCTCGGTGATCTGCTCCTTGCTGATGGCCGTGTCCTCCATCACGTCGTGGAGGAGCGCCGCAATCAGCGCCTGCGCGTCGAGCCGCCAGTTGGCCAGGGTGCCGGCCACGGCCAGGGGATGCGAGACGTAGGGTTCGCCGCTGCTGCGGTACTGGCCCGCGTGCGCCTCGGCGGAGAATTGGTAGGCGCCTTCGACCTGTGCCGCGTCCTCGGGCTTGAGGTAGCTGGCGATGCTGGCGCGGAAGCGGTCGAGGTCCTCCATGAGGTCGACCGGCGGATGCAGATCGGCAGGCAGTACCGACGCCTCGTCGGCGGCAGGCGCCGATGGGCGCAGGAAACGCGGCGAGAACGGGAGAATGGCCGCCATGGTTCCCGCCCCGCCTACATGGTCAGGCCTGGCCGCGGTTGAGAAGCTCCAAACCGTACTTGCCGGCGGCCAGTTCGCGCAGGGCAATAACGGTGGGCTTGTCCCGGTCCACCTCGACCATCGGCGTGCTGCCGAGCGTCAGCTGGCGGGCGCGGTAAGTAGCGACCAAGGTCAGTTCGAAACGGTTCGAAATTCTCTTCAGGCAATCATCGACGGTGACACGGGCCATGGGGCAATCCTTCCATTCAATTCTGTTCGAGAAAGCGGAACATCTCAGGCTGGCGAGCGCGCTGGCTGGCGACGCGCAGGCGCGCGGCACGAACAGCGGCGGCAAGATCATCGATGGCAACCCGCAAGTCTTTGTTGATTATAGCAAAATCGAACTCGCCGACGTGACGCATTTCGCCAAGCGCGGCGGCGACCCTGCGCTGGATGACATCGTCCGAATCCTGGCCGCGCGCGCGCAGGCGCCGTTCCAGTTCCGCGATCGAGGGCGGCAGGATGAAGACGGTCACCGCGTCCGGAAACAGCCTCCGCACCTGCTGCGCGCCCTGCCAGTCGATCTCGAGCAGCACGTCGCTGCCGGCCTTCATTTCCGCGGCCAGCCATTGGCGCGAGGTGCCGTAGAAATTGCCGTGCACCTCGGCCCACTCGACGAACTCGCCGCGGTCGCGCATGGCGGAGAACGCGGCGATATCCACGAAGTTGTACTCGCGGCCATTCTGCTCGCCCGGGCGCGGCGGCCGCGTCGTGGTGGAAACCGAATGACGCACCTGCGCATCACGCTCCATCAGGAGCTTGACCAGCGTGGTCTTGCCCGCGCCCGATGGCGCGGCGACGACGATCAGGCTGCCCGCGTTCGTCATGCGGCCTACTCCAGGTTCTGCACCTGCTCGCGCATTTGCTCGATCAGGAGCTTGAGGTCGAGCGCGACGGCGGTGACTTCGGCCGAAACCGACTTGGAGGCGAGCGTGTTGGCTTCGCGATTGAGCTCCTGCATCAGGAAATCCAGCCGCTTGCCGACCGCGCCGCCCTTCTCGACCACGCGTTGCACTTCGTCCAGGTGCGTCGACAGGCGTGCCAGTTCCTCGGCGACGTCGATGCGGGCGGCGAAGACGCCGATCTCCTGGCGGATGCGCTCCTCATCGAGCGCCGCCACGGCTTCGCGCAGGCGCGTCGCCAGCCGCTGCTGGTAATCGGCCAGCGCCTGCGGCAGCATCGGGCCGACGCTCGCGACCAGTTCGCGCATGCGCGCCACGCGATCGAGGATGGTCTCCGCCAGCTTGGCGCCTTCGCGCAGGCGGCTGGCCAGGAACTCGTCGATGACGCCGGCCGCCAGCGCCACGCATGCCGTCTGAACCGACGCCGGATCGACGTTTTCGTCGCCGAGCATGCCCGGCCAGCGCAGCACCTCGGCCACCGAGAGCGGCGCCGCATCGGGCAGCGCCGCACGTACGGACTGCTGGAGGCGGCCGAGCTGCCCGACCAGCGCATCGTCCAAAGTCAGTTCCCGTGGTACGCCAGGCTGGTGCGGCACCAGATGCAGCCGGCATTCAAGCTTGCCGCGCTGGATGCGCGCCGCCAACAGTTCGCGCAGCGGCATCTCCAGGAAGCGCAATTCCTCCCCCGCGCGGAAGACGACGTCGAGGAAGCGCGCGTTGACGCTCTTCAGCTCCATGTGGAGCGCCGCGGTGCCGACGCTGCGGTCGCCGACCGCGTAGCCGGTCATGCTCTGGATCATGATGATGGATTCATGGCGGGTGGCGGGGCTCCGGCGCCGTTCGGCGGAAAACAAAGATTCGGTGCCGGCAATGCGCCAAATGCACCATGCCGGAACTACAATCCGCTGCAGTATATCAACCATGCCGTCGCAGCAGACCAACCACCCCCTTCCCGCCGGTTTCCAGCTCGACCGCTATCGCATCGAGCGGCAGCTGTCGCTCGGCGGTTTCTCGATCGTGTACCTGGCCTACGACGAGGACGGCACGCCGGTGGCGATCAAGGAGTACCTGCCCAATTCGCTGGCGCTGCGCGGCGACGGCCAGGTAATGCCGGCCATCGCCGACGAACACCTGAATGCCTTCCGGCACGGCATGAAGTGCTTCTTCGAGGAAGGGCGCGCCCTGGCGCACCTGAGCCACCCGAACGTCGTGCGCGTGCTCAATTTCTTCCGCGCCAACGAAACCGTCTACATGGTCATGCAGTACGAGCGCGGCCGGACACTGCAGGAGCACATCAACAAGCATCGCGGCGAGATCCGCGAGACTTTCGTGCGCAACGTGTTCGCGCGCCTGCTCAACGGCCTGCGCGAGGTGCACGCGCAAAAGCTGCTGCACCTCGACATCAAGCCGTCCAACATCTACCTGCGCACGGACGGCAACCCGGTGCTGCTCGATTTCGGCGCTGCGCGCCAGGCCCTGCGTGGCGACGGCCCGACGCTGAAACCCATGTACACGCCCGGCTTCGCGGCGCCGGAACAATACAAGGCGCCCGAGGAGATGGGGCCGTGGACCGACATCTATGCCGTCGGCGCCAGCATGTACTCGAGCCTCGCCGGCGCATCGCCGCTGGCCGCCGACAAGCGGCTGGAGCGCGACACGCTGCAGCCGGCGACCAAGCGCTGGGGCGAGAAGTATTCGAAGCAGCTGCTCGAGCTGGTCGACTGGTGCATGGTGCTCGACTACCACGAGCGGCCCGGCAGCGTCTTCGCGCTGCAGCGCGCGTTGGCCGAGCGTCACCACGTGGTCCACGAATCCAACTGGCTCGATGGCTTGGGCCGAAACCTGAAGAGCCTGTTGAAAAAATGAAATTCACCATCTATCAGGAAAGCCGCATCGGCCAGCGCCGCAACAACCAGGACCGCGTGGCCCATTGCTACTCGCGCGACGCACTGCTCATGGTGCTGGCCGACGGCATGGGCGGGCACCTGCACGGCGAGATCGCGGCGCAGATCGCCGTGCAGTACCTCACCGAGCACTTCCAGCGCGAAGCGCGACCCCGCCTGCTCGATCCGCTGCAGTTCCTCGCCGGCAGCCTGGCCAACGCGCACCACGCCATCCTCGACTACGCGATCGAGCGCGACCTGCCCGATGCGCCGCGTACCACCTGCGTCGCCTGCGTGATCCAGGACGGCGTCGCCTACTGGGCGCATGTGGGCGATTCGCGCCTGTACCTGTTGCGCGGCAAGGGCATCCTGACGCGAACGCGCGACCACTCGCGCGTGCAGATGATGATCGACGACGGACTGATCAACGAGGAGGAGGCGCTCGTGCATCCGGCGCGCAATCGCGTCTACGCCTGCCTCGGCGGCGAGCTGGCGCCGCAGATCGATTTTTCGCACAAGACGCCGCTGCTGGCCGGCGACACCATCGTGATCTGCTCGGACGGATTCTGGGCGCCGCTCGGCAACCAGGCACTGCTCGACGGTTACCAGCGCGGCAGCGCGATGACGGTGACGCCGCTGCTGATGGATCAGGCCGAAGCCCGCGGCGGCGAGGGCGCCGACAACCTGTCGGTGATCGCCGTGAACTGGGAAGACGATTACCGCGGCGACACCACTTCGCTGGCAGTGGAGACCGAGACCATGCCGCTCGACGCGCACACGACCCTGATGGAAGGGTTCGACAAGGCGCGCCTGCGCGAACCCGAACTCACCGACGAGGACATCGAGCGCGCCATCGACGAAATCCGCAACGCCATCAACAAGTATTCCAAATAGAAGGAGACTCCCCATGAGACCGAGCGGCCGCCGGCCCGACGAATTGCGCGGCCTCGCCATCACGCGCGGCTACACCATGCATGCCGAAGGCAGCGTGCTGGTCGCGTTCGGCAACACGCGCGTACTATGCACCGCCAGCATCGAAGAGTCCGTGCCCGGCTTCCTAAAGGGCCGCGGCCAGGGCTGGGTGACGGCCGAGTACGGCATGCTGCCGCGTTCGACGCACACGCGCACGGCGCGTGAGGCGGCCAAGGGCAAGCAGTCGGGCCGCACGCAGGAGATCCAGCGCCTGATCGGTCGCAGCCTGCGCGCCGTCACCGACCTGGCCGCCCTCGGCGAACGGCAGATCACACTTGATTGCGACGTGCTGCAGGCCGACGGTGGCACACGCTGCGCCTCGATCACCGGCGCCTGTGTCGCGCTGCATGACGCCTGCAGCAAGCTCGTCGCCAGCGGCAAGCTGCCCGCGAGCCCCATGCGCGATTTCGTGGCCGCCGTCTCGGTCGGCATCTTCGAAGGGGTACCCGTTCTCGACCTCGACTACGACGAGGATTCGACCTGCGACACGGACATGAATGTCGTCATGACGGGCGCGGGCGGAATGGTCGAAGTGCAGGGCACCGCCGAGGGCGCGCCTTTCAGCCGCGCCGAGATGAATGCCCTGCTCGATCTTGCCAGCGGCGGAATAGCCTCTATCATTTCCCGGCAGCAGCTTTCACTCGCGTCGTAACCGGGGGAGACAAGACAAGCATGGGACGCTTTCGTCCGCGCGACGAGGCATCGAAGGACGTCGACGAGGACATCCGCGCCTTGATGGAGGACATCGACGCTTCGGTGGCGGATCTGGATCGCCGGCTGGAGGAGGAGGCGAAGCGCCAGGCGCGGCCGGCGCGGTCGCGCCCCCCCGCGGACGATCCGCTGCCTGAGCTTCCCCTGCCCCCCATCGCCCCGCCTCGCGTGGCGGCACCTGTGCGCGAGGAACCTCCTTCCGAGCCGGCCCACATGGCGGTGCCCCGGTCTTCGCCAGCAATGCATGGAGCGGCGCCGGGCACCGGAAGCCTCCTTGACGAGCTGGCGCACGAGGCGAATGCCAAAGCCGGCACGACTGCCCTCAGCGAACTCGAACGTCAGCGCCGCGCGCGGCGCAATCACGAGGCGCTCGATCGCGTCGCGCGGTATTTCGACGTCTTCTGCCGTCACACGAACACGCTCGCGCCCGCCATCGCGCGAAGCTACCGCCTCGACGACAAGACGATCTTCACGGACCTGCACTGGCGCGACGCCGTGGTCAAGGCACGCAAGGACAGCCTTTCGGAGTCGGCCCTGTACGACTTCGTGGCATTGCGTGTCCGCCTCGCTGCGCCTTCGCCGATCACGATGAAGATCCGCAACGACAAGGCCGCAGCTTTCAAGCGAGACATGCACGTTCTCGACCTGCGGCTTGCCGAGGGCATGGAACTCGATGGCATTCGTGACCCGTCCGGCACCACGCTGCGTCTCGCGCCCGACTTTCCTGTACAGATGACCTTTGCCGGCAACTGCGAGTCGGATCGCGTCGACATCGTCTGCCGCAACCTGGAGAACTTCGGCATATCTGCCTTCACGTGCTCGCCTGAGGAAATCGACCAGGCGCTGCTTGATGGCATTGGCCGCTATCTGCTCGCCCGCAGCCACCAGTTGCCAGCCGCCCTGCGCCGTGCCCATTACCGTAACCAACTCTAGCCATGAAGAGACTTGTTCTCGCCTCCAACAATCCCGGCAAGCTGCGCGAGTTCGCGGCATTGCTTGCCACCGTGGACTTCGAAGTCCTGCCGCAGGCACAATTCAACGTGCCGGAAGCCGAAGAGCCCCATTTCACGTTCGTCGAAAACGCGATCGCCAAGGCGCGCCATGCCGCCCGGCTCACCGGCCTGCCGGCGCTGGCCGACGACTCGGGTATCTGCGTCGACGCCTTGGGCGGCGCGCCCGGCGTGTTCTCGGCGCGTTTCGCCGGCGAGCCGAAGTCCGATGCGCGGAACAACGACAAGCTGATCGCCGACCTGGCCGGCCAGCCGAACCGCCGCGCGCACTACTACTGCATCCTGGTCTTCGTGCGCCATGCGGACGATCCGCAGCCCCTGATCGCCGAAGGGGAATGGCACGGCGAGATCGTCGATACGCCGCGCGGCCAGAATGGCTTCGGCTACGACCCCTATTTCTGGCTGGCCGAATTCGGCTGCACCGCCGCCGAGCTCGCGGCGGAAAAGAAGAACGCCATCTCCCACCGCGGCAAGGCGCTGGCGGTGCTGATCGGCAAACTGCGTGCACGGGCCGACACTTGAAACCTGCCGGCCGGCGAGTACCATTGATGCTGTTGTCACACACGGAGTCGACTATGAAGAAGATCATGTTCCTGCTGGCGGCGCTGCTGCCCGGAGTCGCCGCCGCCGAAGGCGATTGGGCGTTCACGGCCAAGGTCGGCACGCTCGGGGTCGGTGGCGAATTCACTACCCGACTGACCGACACGGCCAACCTGCGCTTCGGCCTGAACGGCTGGGACCTCGATTCCAGCAGCCGGCACGAGGGTGTCCATTACGACACCACGTTCCGGGAGCGCTCCGGCTCGCTGATCGGCGACCTGTATCCGATCGACGACAGCATCTTCCGCATCTCGCTGGGAATTTTCTACAACGACAACAAGCTCGACATGAAGGCGCGGCCGAACAGCGGCGACAGCTACACTTTCCAGGGCCACACCTACACGGGAACGGAAATCGGCACGCTGAACGGCCAGCTGACCTTCAACAAGGCCTCGCCCTACATCGGCGTCGGCTGGGGCAGCCCGTTCACCAAGGCGGGTCGCTGGAGCTTCGCCCTCGATGTCGGCGCGCTCTATCAGGGCCGGCCGAAGTTCAAGCTGACCTCGACCAGTGCCGTCTGCAACTCCGATCCGACCTGCCAGGCCGACCTGGCCAACCAGCAGTCCGATACCGAGCACGACCTGCGCAGCTATCGGTGGTACCCGGTGGTGTCCGCGGGCGCTGTGTATCGGTTCTGACACCGGCCATCGGTCACGTCAAGGGGCCGCGGCGCGGCCCCTTTTCATTCATGCCTCCGCTTTCGCTCTACATCCATTTCCCCTGGTGCCTGAAGAAGTGCCCGTACTGCGACTTCAACTCGCATGCGGTACGCGACGGCATTCCCGAGGACGCCTACGTCGACGCATTGCTGCGCGATCTCGACGCGGCAGCGGCGATCGCGGCCGGGCGCACGGTACACACAATCTTCGTCGGCGGCGGCACGCCCAGCCTGCTGTCGGCTGCGGCGCTGGCGAGCCTGCTGCACGGCGTGCCACGCAGGCTGACTTTGGCAGCGGATGCCGAGGTGACGCTCGAGGCCAATCCGGGTGCAATCGAGGCGGCCAAGTTCGCCGCCTTTCGCGCTGCGGGCGTGACACGGCTGTCGCTCGGCGTGCAGAGCTTCGACGATGCCAAACTCGCCGCGCTCGGGCGCATCCACAGCGCCGACGAGGCAAGGCGCGCGGCGGAACTGGCGTTGCGGCATTTCGGGCGCGTCAACTTCGACCTCATGTACGGCCTGCCCGGACAGACGCTCGAGGGGGCGCGTCGCGACATCGAAACCGCGGTCGGCTTCGGCCCGGCTCACATCTCGGCATACCACCTGACCATCGAACCGAACACGGAATTCCACCACGCACCGCCGCAACTGCCCGACGATGACGTCGCCGCCGACATGCAGGAGATGATCGAGGCGACGCTTGCCGGCGCCGCCTACCGGCACTACGAGACGTCCGCTTTCGCCCGCGCTGGCGAGGAATGCCGGCACAATCTCAATTACTGGACGTTCGGCGACTATCTCGGCATCGGCGCCGGTGCGCATTCGAAGATCACGACCGAAGCCGGCATCGCCCGCGAGGCGCGGCCGCGCGCACCGAAGGACTACCTCGCCCATCCCGAGTCGCGGCACTGGCAGCCGGTCGCGACGCGCGACCTGGCCGGCGAGTTCATGATGAACGCCCTGCGACTGGCCGACGGTTTCGCCGCGCCGTTGTTCGAAGAGCGCACGGGATTGCCGCTCGCCGGCTTGGAGGATGCGCTGCAACTTGCCGAGCGCGAAGGCCTGTTGAGCCGTGACCGTGAGCGCATCGCGCCGACGATGCTCGGCCAGCGCTTCCTCAACCGGCTGATCGGGCGGTTTCTCGCTTCGTAAACACAACGTCCCAGACTCCGTGACCGAGCCGCAGGCCGCGCTGCTCGAACTTGGTCAGCGGCCGATAGCCGGGACGCGGCGCAAAATCCGCTGCGGTATTCGCGAGTTGCGGTTCCGCGCCGAGGACGGCCAGCATCTGCTGCGCGTACTCTTCCCAATCCGTCGCGCAGTGAAGGTAGCCGCCGGGCGCCAGCCGCGATGCCAGCAGCGCGACAAAGTCTGACTGGATGAGGCGCCGTTTCTGCTGGCGCTTTTTGGGCCAGGGATCGGGGAAGAAGACGTGAATGCCGGCCAGCGCGCCGGGGGCGATCATGTCGCGCACCACTTCCACGGCATCGTGCTGGATGACGCGCACATTGGCGAGTTCGCGTTCGGCGATGAGCTTGAGCAGGCTGCCGACGCCGGGCGTGTGCACTTCGATGCCGAGGAAGTCGTGCTCGGGACGCGCGGCGGCAATCGCGGCGGTCGTCTCGCCCATGCCGAAGCCGATCTCCAGCACTCTAGGTGCGGCGCGCTCGAACGCCGCGGCGAGGTCGAGTGGTTCCGGCCGATAGGGAATGCCGACCCGGGGCATCATCGTCTCGTAGTAGCGCTGCTGGGCGTTGGAGACGCGGCCCTGGCGCAGCACGAAGCTGCGGATGTGCCCGTGCGGTCTTTCGGCTTCGCTCATCGCTTCAGCTTTTCGCGGTAGTAGCTCTCGAGATCGTAGCGTGGCGTGGCCAGCGCCGCAGGCAACGTCGCGCAGGCTTCGCCGAGTTCGGCGTCGGACTGCGCGAGTTCCGGCTTCAGCTTGAGCGCGTTGTCGATCGCCTCCATCGGCGCCTGCCCGCGCCGGAAATAGTGGCGCGACAACTCTGACTCGGCTGCGCGGACGCGCGGCCACTGCGC
Source organism: Rhodocyclaceae bacterium (assembly GCA_035505955.1). Taxonomy (GTDB): domain Bacteria; phylum Pseudomonadota; class Gammaproteobacteria; order Burkholderiales; family Rhodocyclaceae; genus Fen-999. Next base: position 409 of record DATJQH010000119.1, on the reverse strand, counting down.
GTCCAGCCAGTCGACGTAGGCGTCGGTGGCCGCGGTGTCGCCGCGCCGATGGCAAGCGAGCGCCAACAGCCGCACGCCGTGCACCACCCCCCAGAGCAGTTGCTGGGCGAGGACGCCGGGCTTGTCGAATTCGTAAGCTGAAGGCGTCGGCCGTTCCTGCGCCTGGGCCGAGGCCACCAGCGCGACGCCGAGCGCGAGCGAGGCGCGCTTCACAGGCAACTCAACGGCCGATGAGGCCCGAGGTTGGGGAACTGGGGCTGGCCGAGTAGAGCTTCCTCGGCATGCGGCCGGCGAGGAAGGCCTCGCGGCCTGCCTCGACCGCCTTCTTCATCGCGCCAGCCATCTGTACCGGGTTCTGCGCCCCCGCGATCGCGGTATTCATCAGCACGCCGTCGCAGCCGAGTTCCAT
>DATJQH010000118.1:0-5655 GCA_035505955.1 Rhodocyclaceae bacterium | reverse complement strand
CCGCGCTGGTGGCGAATGTCGGCGGTTGCCTTCTCATTGGCGAGCAGTCGCGCGAACAGCTCGTGCACGAGATCGGCAGCCAGTTCGCCACAACCGACATGCTGCGTCAGGAAGCGCGATAGCTCCCCGAAGTGCTGCTGGTAGAGGTCGGCAACGAGGGTACGGTGGTCAGGCATGGTCAGCCGACATATTACGAGAGAAATGCGCTTCTGCCGCAGAATCACGGCGATGACCAGTGCCAGGATCGATATTGAAGCCGATTGCCCGCCGCACGCCAACGCCGACTTTCAGCAAGAAGACTGAGGCCCGTCCGCCGTACACGCCGACGCAACGGCCGCCGCTGACCGCCACGCTGAAATGGCTGACTGCATCAGGTCACAAGCAGCCATGGACAAGTCACGGATTAGATGCCGCAATGAGAGCAATCCTTCCACCGGCAGATCATGGCCGGTCGCCTCGTCCTACTGTACTCGAGTCTTTCCTTTGTCGACCAGCAGGTCAGCTAGTCGGACTGACCGTCGCTTCCTGGCGCCGGCGCTCCTCCCGCTCCGCCCGCCGCTGGCGGCGCGCCTTCAGGCCCTCGACCATGTCGGCGAAGGCCGCGACCAACGCCTGGTCGTAGTCGGCAAGCTCGCCGCCTTTCGCGGCCTGTGCGGCCCTGGCGGCTTCGACCGAGGCGAAAGCGGTCTTGGGCCGTTTGGACATTACCGTCGGAAACTCCCCGCCAATGATATAGGTGGCCTTCTCGACGTTGACGAGCGGTCGCGGCTCCATCTCGCTACCGAAGTCAGCCGCGTACACCGCCTGTGTATCTTTGCGCAGGTTCTGCATCAGGCTCACCGCGACGCAGCGGATCGAGCAACTACCCTCAGCGGTGCCGTCGTCGTAGTGGATCAGATGGCGGGTGCGGTGGAACTTCCTCCTGTCCATGTTGCACTGGCTGCAGCGGGGATATTTTTCCAACTCGTGGTCCAGCGGCGCCGGGTCAGCCGACCTCTCAGGCTTGTCCGCAGTCTCTGCCGCAGCGGCCGGTGCGACCGTCAGCAACAATGCGTTCCGAATTGCACTGCGCCTATCCATGTCGCTTCTCCTGTCGTGTTGGTCAATAGGTCGCGCGAAGGGTCAGCTTGAAGTTCCTCGGCTCGCCATAGAAATTGTAGATGTTCGGTGTACCGACCGTCTCGTAGTACTTGCGGTCGAGCAGGTTGTTGAGGAGAAGGCTGACGGAATAAGTCTTGTTGATCTGGTATGCGATTCGACCATTCACGACGGCGTAGCCGCCCTCCATCAGCTGGTCGCGCCAGCCGCGCGTGCTTTGGGTCTCGCTTTGCGCCAGGAGACCGAGGCCGACGCTGACCCCTGCCAACGAGCTGTCCGCTCCGAAATGGTAGTTGCCCCACAGTTTGAGTTGATGCCTGGGCGACTGTATCGAGTACGACTTGCCCTGGTTGGTGCGGTCCGACAAGTATCGCGTAGTCAGGTAGGTGTATCCCGCCGTAATGTCGAGACCAGGAAGTGCCCTGCCGGTGGTCTCGACCTCCCATCCCTTGCTTTCGATTTCGCCGGCGTTGAGGTAGAAGTTCGAGCTCGGATACGCCGGGTCGGCATAAGCACGGTTCTTGTCGCGGATGTCGAATACGGCCAGCGATGCCGCCAGTTTGCCGTCGAGTATTTCCGCTTTGGTGCCCAGTTCATACTGCCGGCCAGTGCGCGGATCGAGCGTGCTGCCATCCGCCTTCATTTGCGTCTGCGGAACGAAGATATCCGCATAGCTGCCGTAGAGCGTAAGTTGCTTGGTCAGGTCGTAGAGGACGGCGCCGTAGGGCGTGATCTCGTCATTGGCTTTGGCGCCGTCGGCCCAGGCCGTCTGGGTCGACGGCGAGATGCTGCGGGTCTTGACCTTGAACGTGGTCGTGCGTGCGCCGACCACCAGGGTCAGCGGATCGGTCAGGCTCAGCCTGGCCTGACCGTAGAGGCCGTGCTGAGCTGTCTCGCTCTCGCTGCCGGAGGTGTAGTTGATGATGGGCTCGACCAGCGTGCTTGTATTGCCAAAATAGACATTGTTGAAGTTAGGCCCGTTACCGGACTTTCCGTTGCTGTTGTAAACCTCGGAGGTGTATCCGATCAGGAGATTGTGGGTTCGGCCCATGAGTTCGAACGGACCATTGGCAAAGACATCGAACCCATCTCGCGTATAGAGATAGTCCCCTTGGAAGCTCCGGTAGCTGACGAGATTGTTCACCGGATTTACCGCCGTCGAAGTGAAGGCGTATTTGTAATAGAGCCGCTGCCGTCGATCATTGATGACGGCTTTGGCAACCCAGTGGTTATCGAAGCGATGCTCGACTGCGGCCGTGGTCTCGTCGGTGTGATAAAGCATTCGCCCCCAGTCGGGAACGTTGAAAGTGGAACGCGGAACGTCGAGTAGCGGGTAGACACCGTTGGTGGGATCCGTCAGGTTCAGGACCGCCGGGAGCCCCGACCACGGCGCCTTCACATCCTGGTCCTCACCGGTGACGGACACCGACAGCGTTGTCTGGGAGGTGACATCGAACGCCAGCGCTCCCAAGGCGAGCCACTTCTTGCCGTGCGTGTGGTCGTAGAAGTAGCCACGATCCTCGTCGGCGAGCACCAGGCGCCCGCGCAGCGTCTTATCCTGATTGATCGGTCCGGTAAGGTCGCCCTCGACACGGCGGTTGTCCCATGAACCGGTGCTGGCCTCCCAACTCAATCCGAAAACATCCTTCGGCTGTTTCTTGACGAAGTTGACGACGCCACCCGGTTCGCCCGAGCCTCTCATCAGGCCGGCCGGCCCGCGCAGCACCTCGATCCGATCATAGGCGGCGAGATCGAACTGGTGCGAAGGCGTCATGCCGTTGTAGGAGGGCACGCCGTCGTACATGACGCCGAGCCCGTAGCCGCGGACCAGGTATTGGTTGCTCAGGGTATCGTTGGCGATGACGTTGAGTCCGGTGACCTGCTTCATGGCCTCGGTAATTGTCACCATGTCCTGATCGTCCATCTGCTGCCGGGTCAGCACGGACACGGACTGCGGGATCTCGCGCGGATTAAGAGGCACCTTGCCTATGGTTGCAACCGGGGCCTTGTAGGAAGTGCTGCCCTCCATTTCCGCCCGAGCCGTCACCACGACCGGCTTCATCATGACGCCATCGGGCACGGATGCCCCTCGGTCGTACAGCGCCGCGCTGCTCTCGCCGGTAAAGCGTGCGCCGATACCGCTGCCCGCCAGGAGCTTTTCCAAAGCCTCACGTGCAGTCAGCTTCCCCTTCAGCGAGCCGGCTTGCTTGCCCTCGAGCAACTTGCGGTCGAACAGCACTTGCAAGCCAGACTGACGCGCCAGCGACTCTACGGACGCAGCCAGCGAACCGCCTGGAATATCGATGTCGTAGCGGACATCGTCGGCCAACGCAACACCAGCCGCCAGGCCGGCGCCGAACAGGAGCGCGTGAATCAAGCGAGTTGCCATGGAGTCTTTCTCCTAATAGAACGGTCGATGTTTCGACGACGTTCAAGAAGAGGGAAAGTGGACAGCTTCGCTACTACTTTCGAGAGGGCGCCCTGCTGACGACGATCAGGCCGTCGGTGCCGCGTTTCAGGTGTACGGGGAAGCCGGCCTCCAGGGTCCTGAGGAAGCCATCGAGGTCGCCGGCCCGAAAGGTGCCGCTGACACGCAGTTCCGCCAGCGTCGGATCGGCGAACTCGAAGCGCACCGGATGATAGCGGGCCAGGCGCTGCAATGCCTCGGCGAGCGACTCGTCGCCAAACGCCAGCCTGCCTTCGCGCCACAGCGGCGCAGTCGTCGCGACCGCCGTCACCGGCGACAATGCGCCGACGGCATCGTAGCCCGCCCCCTGCCCGGCAGGGATTTCAACTTCTCCGCGGGCGGTGTGCAAGGCGATACGCCCATCGAACACCTGGACGCGCACGCTGCTGCCGCGAAAGTCCACGTCGAAGCGGGTACCGAGATCGACAATGCGGCCCTGGCCGGCTGTCACCTCGAAAGGGCGGGCATCATCGTGCGCAATCGTGAACAGCGCCGCTCCCCGCAACACTTCCGCGCTGCGTCGCCGAAGGCCGACGCGAACAACAACCTTGCTGTCGGCATCCAGCTGAACCTCCGAACCGTCTGCCAGTGCCATCGTTGCGAACTGCCCAGTCCCGGAGGACGTGGTTTGCGGAACGCCGTTCCACCAGCGATCCGCCTGCCAGACAATCAACGTCCCGAGCAACACCGTCGCGACGGCGGCCCAGGCAGCACGCGCCTTGGCGAACGCGGGACGATGCACGAGAGTACTGGCGGTCGGCACCGCACCGGCGACAAGCCATGTGCGCGAAACGCGCTCGTAGGCCTGTCGATTTGCTTCGGACGCCGCTAGCCATTCCGCCAGTCGCGCCTCGTCGGCGCTGGACCATTCTCCGGAATGGCGCGCGACGCACCGGCGCACGGCTTCCTGTTCGGTGGGGGCGAGTTTCGGGTTGGACATGGTGGTGGTCGCGGGGCAGGATATCTCATCCTACGACGCGCCGCCGGTGCAAAGCTGGACAGAACGAAATACGGAATTAGCCTGCGAGGCGCAGCAGGCAGTGCCCCAATGCGCGCTCGACATGGCGCTGGACGGTCTTCGTGCAGATGCCCAACCGATCGGCGATCTCGCGATGGGTCAAGCCGTCGAGCCGGTTCAGCAGGAACGCCCGCCGGCATTCCGCCGGCAGTTCGTCAAGCGCCTCGGCAAGCCGCTCGGCCTGGCGCCGGTGCTCGATCACCGAGTCCGGCCCCGGGAGCGGACATACGATGTCGGGAAGTTCGCCATCGGCGAAGCGCTGCGCCAGCCGCTGCTGCTGCCTCCAGTGGTCCACCGCCAAGTTGCCGGCCGTCGTGAACAACACCGCGCGCGGCTCTCGCCAGGCGCTGGTGTCGCCGGTCTCGCGTAGCTTGAGCCAGGTATCCTGCAGCACATCGGCCGCATCCTGGGCGCCAATGCGCCGGCTGACGAAAGTCGCCAGATCGGCATGCGCTTCGGCGAACAGGCAGGAAAGCAGATCGAGATCGGCAGACGGCACTTGACCACGCTTCGTTAGCGGACGGAAGTGGGATGTTAGCGGCGCCCGACCGCCGCAGCCTGCGGCCTAATGTCGCACCGGGACGCACGCTTCGGCTATCATGACCCGAAGGAGAATGACCGCCCGCCCTCGATGAAAGCCCTTGTGCCAGCAGCCGTCCTGACGCTCGCCGCCTGCTCCGCCCAGCCGCCGCCGAAGCTCGGCCCCGGCGACATGCCGCCGGCATTCGACGCCGTACGCCTCAACGGCACTCACGTCCGCTTCCCGGCGGACTATGCCGGCAAGCCGGTGGTGATCCGTTTCTGGGCCGACTGGTGCCGCTACTGCGAGGGCGAGATGAAAGACATCGAGCCGGTCTACCAGCGCGAAAAACCCCGCGGCCTGGAGGTGCTGGCGGTCAACGCCGGCCAGGATCGCGCCACGGTCACCGCGTTCATCGCCAAGCTCGGCATCGGCTACCCGGCACTGCTGGACGAGGACGCGAAGATCGCCCGGCGCTACGGCGTCACCGGCCTGCCGACGACCTACTTCATCGGCCGCGACGGCCGGGTGGCCGCCAAGCAGGTCGGCGAG
>DATJQH010000117.1:0-15666 GCA_035505955.1 Rhodocyclaceae bacterium | reverse complement strand
GAGCATCTGCGTCTTGCCGCGCGTCTCGAGTTCGGTTTCCAGTTCGTAGGCCTTGTCGAAGTGGTCCTCGATGGCGCGCTTGGAACGGCCCGTAACGAAAATCATGTCCGTGATTCCGGCCGCCACCGCCTCCTCGACCGCGTACTGGATCAACGGCTTGTCGACGATCGGCATCATCTCCTTCGGGCTGGCCTTCGTGGCCGGCAGGAAGCGCGTGCCCATGCCCGCGACCGGAAAGACTGCTTTGGTAACCTTGCTCATGACTCCAGCAACTCCCTCAGTTGTTGTTCATCCAGAATTATGATGCCCAATTCGCGCGCACGATCGAGCTTCGACCCGGCCTCGGCTCCGGCGACGACGAAATCCGTCTTCTTCGATACCGAACCCGCGACCTTGCCGCCCTTCGCCTCGATCAGCGCCTTCGCCTCGTCGCGCGCCAGGTTAGGCAGTGTACCCGTGAGCACGAAAGTCTTGCCAGTGATCGCCGAGTCCAGCGCCACGGGCTCGCTTGGCGTACCACGAACACTGACTTTCGCGAGGCCGTCGATGACCTCAAGGTTGTGCGGCTCGGCGAAGAAATGCGCAATCGAGGCCGCCACGACCGGGCCGACGTCCGGCACCTGCTGCAGCCGCGCCTCGTCGGCCGCCATCAGCGCCTCGAGCGAACCGAAATGGCGCGCCAGATCCCTGGCCGTGCTCTCGCCGACATTGCGGATGCCGAGCGCGAAGACCAGCCGCGCCAGCGTGGTTTCTTTGCTGTTTTCAATCGCCTTCAGGAGGCTGTTGGCGGACTTCTCGCCCATGCGGTCGAGGCCGGCCAGTCGTTCCAGGTCCAGAGAATAGATATCGACGGGCGTCTTCACGAGCCCGCCGTCGACCAGTTGCTCGACCAGCTTCTCGCCCAGGCCTTCGATGTCCATGGCGCGCCGGCCGGCGAAATGCAACAGCGCCTGCTTGCGTTGCGCCGGGCAGTACAGGCCGCCGGTGCAGCGCGCGATCGCCTCGTCCTCGGGCTTCTCGATGGCCGAGTCGCAGACCGGGCAGCGCTTCGGCATCACGAATTCCGGCGCCATGATCGGTCGCCGCTCGGGCAGCACACCCACCACTTCGGGGATCACGTCACCGGCGCGGCGCACGATCACCGTGTCGCCGATGCGCACGTCCTTGCGCCGCACCTCGTCCTCGTTGTGCAGGGTCGCGTTGGTGACGGTCACGCCACCGACGAAGACCGGCGCCAGCCGAGCCACCGGCGTGATGGCGCCCGTGCGGCCGACCTGCACTTCGATCGCCTCGACGGTCGTCAGCGCCTCCTGCGGCGGATACTTGTGCGCTACGGCCCAGCGCGGCTCGCGGCTCACGAAGCCCAGTTCCGCCTGCAGCGCCAGTGCGTTGACCTTGTAGACGACGCCGTCGATGTCGAAGGGCAGCGCGTCGCGCCGGGTGAGGATCGCATCGTGGAAGGCAATGAGTTCACGCGCACCTTGCGCCACCGCGCGGTGCTCGCAGATCGGCAGGCCCATCGCGGACAGGGCGTCCAAGGTCGCGCTGTGCGTGGCGGGCACACGCCAGCCGACCGTCTCGCCAAGTCCGTAGGCGAAGAACGAGAGCGGCCGCTCGGCGGCCATCTTCGGGTCGAGCTGGCGCACGCTGCCCGCGGCGCCGTTGCGCGGATTCACCAGCGTCGGCCGGCCGGCCGCCCGCTGGCGCTCGTTGTAGCGCTCGAAGTCGGGCCGGCTCATGAAGACTTCGCCGCGCACTTCCAGCACCGCCGGCGCGGTTCCCTGCAGATGCAGCGGAATCTTCCGCACCGTGCGAATGTTCTGCGTCACGTCCTCGCCGGTCTCGCCGTCGCCGCGCGTGGCCGCCTGCACGAGCACGCCGTGCTCGTAGCGCAGGTTGATGGCGAGGCCGTCGAATTTGAGCTCGGCCGCGTACTCGACCGGCGGCGCGCCCTCCGGCAGCGCCAGCGCGCGGCGCACGCGGGCGTCGAAGGCTTCCGCACCGCCCGGACCCGTGTCGGTCTCGGTACGGATCGAAAGCATCGGCACCTTGTGGCGCACGGCGGCGAATGCGTCGAGCGCCTGGCCGCCCACGCGCTGCGTCGGCGAATCCGCAGTCAGGAGTTCGGGATGCGCGGCTTCGATGTCCTGCAACTCCCGGAAGAGCCGGTCGTATTCCGCGTCGGGAATCGTCGGCTTGTCGAGTACGTAATAGGCGTAGTTGTGGCGTTCGAGTTCGCCACGAAGGAATTGCGCGCGCTCGGCGGCTTCGCGCGGAACCGCCATCAGGAGAACAGCCGCAGTGCCCGCTGAGTGCCCGCGACGATCTCCCGATGCGCCATCTTGCCCTGGATCTCGGCGATCTTCGAACGGATGCCTGCAATCATCTCGGTCGTGAGCGGGTTGCCCTGGCTGTCGACCAGGATGCCGCCCAGCGCATCCGTCAGCGGCCGCGCCAGCGCAATCAGGGCATCGAATGCAGCCGGGCCGTCCGGCACGCGCGGCACGTCCATCGACAGCGTGACGCCATGCGTGGCCAGCGAATCCAGCGAGGCCGGATCGAAGAGTTCGGCGCCGATGTTGGCGAGCGTGAAGCGCGTCAGGCCGGTACCATCCTGCGCGTGGAAGGCGCCGTCGCCGAGCAGCCGGAGCCCCGCCTCTTCGGCGAGCTGGCGCAACTGGTGGCCGGCCAGCGGTTCGTTGGCGCCGACGATGTTGACGCCGAGTTGCAGGTCCACGCTGGCGCAGAATTCGTCGAGGCTGCGCGCCGTCATCAGGACGTCGTCATGCTTCGGTATCGCGCACTTGCCCGAACACTGCCGGGCCAGTTCCCAGACGCCATCGAGAAACGCGGACACGTCCCCATCCGACACCGCACCTTGCCGGTCGGCGAGCTGCAGGGCCGCGCAGACGGACTTGTAGCGACCCGCGTCGTGTGCCGACAGCTGCCGCCAATGTCCGGAGTTCTCGTCCAGCGCCAGCCAGGACATCGGCTTGCCGATGCCGCCGGCCCAGCGCGATTGCGAGGCCCACAGGCCCGGCGCCGGCACCGGCTCGGCGAAATCGATGCGCACCACGCAGTCGGCGATTTCGTCGGCGAGCGATTCGGGCAGCGGCGCCTCGATCATCGCGCCGCGTTCATCCGCCGCGGCGTCGAATTCCGGCTCGTGGCGCTCCGTCGATTCCGGCCGCGCCTCGACTTCACCGCCGCCCGCCGCCTCGCCGAGCAGCACGTCGCGCTGGCCGCCGCGCCGGAAGACCGACTCGGCGATCCTGCCCTGGCGGCGCTCCTGCCACTTGTTGTAGCCCCACACTCCGGCAACGCCCGCCGCGCCGATCGCGATCAGCGCAACCTGAAGTTCGTTCATGCGGCTTCCCTTTCGGTCATGCGCAAGGCCTCTTCCATGTCGACTTCCACCACGCGCGAGACGCCCTGCTCCTGCATGGTAACGCCGATCAGGTGCTGCGCCATTTCCATGGCGATCTTGTTGTGGGTGATGAAGACGAACTGGGTGTGCGGCGACATGCGCTTGACCATGCCGCAGAAGCGCTCGGTATTGCTGTCGTCGAGCGGCGCATCCACTTCGTCGAGCATGCAGAACGGCGCCGGATTGAGCTGGAACATCGCGAACACCAGCGCGATGGCCGTCAGCGCCTTCTCGCCGCCGGAGAGCAGGTGGATGGTCGTGTTCTTCTTGCCGGGCGGCTGCGCCATGATCTGGATGCCGGCATCGAGGATCTCCTCGCCGGTGAGCAGCAGCCTGGCCTCGCCGCCGCCGAAGAGCTGCGGGAAAAGCTCGCCGAAGTGCCGATTGACGGTGTCGTAGGTTTCCTGCAGCTGCTCGCGCGTCTCGCGGTCGATGCGGCGGATGGCGTCTTCGAGCGTGTTGATCGCGGTGGCGAGGTCGGTCGACTGCGCGTCCAGGAAGCCCTTGCGCTCGCGCGCGACGTTGAGTTCCTCCAGCGCGGCCAGGTTCACCGGTCCCAAGGCCTCGATCTCGGCCGTCAGGCGCGCGATGTCGCCCGCCAGGATCGCTTCCTTCAGCGCCGGCACCAGCTCGGCCGCAAGGTCGGCCTCGTGCTCGGGCGCAGTGATGCCCGCTTCGACCAGGCGCTGCACGAACTGCTCGGCGTTGAGTTCCGCGGCCTGCTGCTTGAGCTTCCAGTCGTTGATCTTGTCGCGCGCCGGCTGCAGGCCCTGCTCCAGCTTCATGCGCTGCTCTTCCAGCCCGCGCAGGTCGCCCGCGGCGGTTTCCAGCAGGTTGCGTCGTTCGCCCAGCAGGCCTTCGCGGCCGCTGCGCGCCGTCAGCGCCGTCTGCAGTTGCTCTTCGAGCACGGCGGCACTGATGCCGGCCAGCTCCGTGGTCGCGACCCCGGTGTCGGTCGTCACGCGCTCGAGCTGGACGCGCGCGGTTTCGGCAGCGCGTGCGTTGTCTTCGAGCTTCGAGCGGCATTCGCGCTCGGAGAAACCGGCTTCCTGGGCCTCGCGCGCCAGCTGGTGTTCCTGCGCGCGCGCCTCGCGCAGCGCGGTGTCCTTCTGCCGCTGCGCTTCCTGCGCCTGTTCGAGCCGCCCGCGCGCGGCTTCGAGTTCGCCGCGGCAGCGCGTCGCTTCGCCTTCGGCCCGCGCGAGTTCGGCGCGCTCGGTCTCCTCGCCGCGCAGGATGTCCGCCAGGTCGGTTGCAATCTGCGCCGCGCGTTCCTCATAACGGGCCTGCAGCTGCGTCAGCTTCAGCGCCTCGACGTGCGCGGCATGCGCGCGCTGCTGCACCTCGTCCACGGCCCGCCGCGCGGCGTGCTGCGCGGACTGGCTTTCGGTGAGCAGCCGCTCGGCCTCGCCTTGCGCCGCGCGTGCGGATTCCTCGCTCGCCGCATGTTCGCCGATCAGCGCTGCGAGCTGCTCGATCTCGCGCTGGCGCTCGATGACGCCGTGCGTCTTGGCGTCCGGCACGTAAAGCGTGAGGCCGTGCGGCGTCAGCAGGTGGCCCTTGCGATTCACCCAGACGCCGCCGGCGGCGATCTTGTCGTCGAGGTTGTCGGCGCAATGGATGCCCGCCAGCCAGTCGTCGAGGACAGCCGCCCAGCGGTTGTCGGTGCAGCGCACCTTGGCGCGCAGCGAATCGGCAGCCGGAGCCACCGTCGCCGCGCCGTCGCTGAAGGCGAGTGCGAAAGTCAGTGGCGGTGGTACGCCAAGCGCGTCGCGCGCCGTGGCGTGGCTGCCGGAAAGCGCACCCAGGCGTTCGCGCAGCACGGCCTCGACGGCCGTTTCCCAGCCGGCATCGACCTGGATGCCACGCCAGAGCGGCTGCGCATCGGCGAGCCCGCGCGCCTTGAGCCAGTCGCCGATCTCGCCGGTCTGCTGCACGCGGCTTTGCAACTGGTGCAGGGCGTCGTGGCGTGCGCGCGTTTCGGTGGCCTGCCGGTGCGCACCCGCGAGCTTTTCGCGCGCAGTGCGCAGCGCAGCTTCGAGCGTCGGCAGCAGCGCCTGCAGTTCCGTGACGCGCGTCTGGTGGCTCGTAAGTTCGTCGCCGGCGCGCGCTTCGGCTTCCTTCGCGGCCGCAAGCTGCGCGACATCGGCCGGCAGCAGCGCGGCCTTTTCCTGCTCGAGGCGCTGGCGGCGTGCGGCAAAGTTCTCGATGGCGCGCAGCGCATGGCCCCGGTCGGCTTCGGCCAGGCGTGCGCCCTGTTCGGCTTCGTTGAGCGCCCGGCGCGCATCGGTCACGGCCTGGCCCGAAGCCTCGACGGCAGCCTCGGCATCCGGCAAACGCGCGGCGGCATCCTCGTGCTTCGTCTTCGCCGTCGCCATGCGCTCGGCGGAATTCTCCAGCAGCGATTTCCAGCGGAATTCCTCGCTCTCGACGCGCTTCTGCTCGCCGGTCCAGTGGTTGCGCTCGACTTCGAGCTGGGCGAGGCGCGCTTCCAGCCGCGTGCGCGAATCGCGCAGGTGGTTGATCTCGGATTCGAGGCGCTTCACTTCGGCGTTGGCCGAGTACATCTCGGCCTGCGCCGCGTGCAGTGAGTCGGAGGCGGCGAAGTGCGCCTCGCGCGCCGCTTCCACCTTGGCTTCGATCTCGCGCAGTTGCGCGGTCTCGGCTTCGACGCGGTTGATCGCCTTCTCGACTTCGCGCCCATGGCGCTCGGCGTCGTTCCGGGCGTCGTTGCGCTTCTTGAGCCAGAGCAGATTCTGGCGGCGGCTCAGCTGGCCGTGCAGTTCGCGATACTGGCGCGCCACTTCCGCCTGCGCTTCGAGCCGGCCGATCTGCCCGTCCAGTTCGTTGCGGATGTCGTCGACGCGGGCCAGGTTCTCGCGCGCGTCCTCGAGGCGATTCTCCGTCTCGCGGCGCCGTTCCTTGTACTTGGTCACGCCCGCGGCCTCTTCGAGGAAGAGGCGCAGGTCCTCCGGCCTCGCTTCCACGATGCGCGAGATCATGCCCTGGCCGATGATCGCGTAGGCGCGCGGCCCGAGGCCGGTGCCGAGGAAAAGGTCGATCACGTCGCGCCGGCGCACGTGCAGGTTGTTGATGTAGTAGCTCGAATTGCCCTCGCGGTCGAGCACGCGCTTGACGGTAATTTCCGCGTACTGCGACCACTGGCCGGCGGCACGGCCTTCGGCGTTGTCGAAGAACAATTCGACGCTGGCGCGGCCGACTTCCTTGCGCCCGCCGGAGCCCTTGAAGATCACGTCCTGGATCGACTCGCCGCGCAGCTCCGAAGCCTTCGATTCGCCCAGCACCCAGCGCACCGCATCGATGATGTTCGACTTGCCGCAGCCGTTCGGCCCGACCACGCCCGACAACTGGTTGGGGAAAAGGACCGTCGTCGGCTCGACAAAGGACTTGAAACCGGAAAGCTTGAGCTTGATCAGGCGCACGGCAGGCTTATAAATCAGGGAGTTATGGAATTCCCCGCGCTCACGGACGGCGGGGACGGCGCATTATAGGCCAAGGGTTAATCCGGGCGGCGAGTGTCGTCATTGACGGCGAACTCATGCGAACGACATCGGCGAAAGTCAGCCCTCGTGGTGCGCCGCGCGGGACTCAGCCCCGTGCCACCAGTGGCGTCGGCGTGTTGCGGATGGTCTTGTAGGCCTGGTAGTTCCAGGAGAACGAAATGCCGGTGCTGAACAGGCTGCGCGTGTTGCGGAAGGTCCGCAGCGCGCGCCTGAACGACGAGCCGAAAGAGGACACTTCGGCATAGGCTTCCAGCAAGCCTTGGTACGCCTGGTGCGGCGACATGCTGTTCATCTTGAATACCGGCTCGAAGATCGTGTAGTGCCGCCAGTCGTTCGGATAGTCCGTCAGCAGCAGGCGGTTCTCGGCCACCATCTGCTTGTAGAACGCCGTGCCGGGCAGCGGCGTTTCCAGCGTCAGTTGCACGGCGTCGATTTCGTTCTCGAGCACGAAGTCGATGGTGCGGCGGAAGGCGTCCGGGTCCTGCCCGTCCGAACCGAAGATGAAGCAGCCGACGATGGCGATGCCGTGATCGTGGATCTTCTTGATGGCGTCGCTGAAGTTGCGCGTGTTGGGACGCAGGTTCACCGACTTGTGCATGGAGTCGATGGCGATCGGGTCGAGCGACTCGAAGCCGATCAGGAAGGCCTTGCAGCCGCTCTTCTGGGCCGATTTCAGCACGTCGTCGTGCTCGACGATGTTGAGGCAGGTCTGCCCGCCCCACTCCTTGTCGCATTCCTGCAGGCGGTCGAACAGGTCCTTCGCGCGCCGGATGAAGCGCGGGCCGGAACCGACGATGTTGTCGTCGACGATGAAGATGCGCTTCGACTTGATGGACTTGATCTCGTCGATCACGCTGTCGATGTTGCGCACGCGGTAGCGCGAGCCGTTGAAGGCGGTGACCGAGCAGAAGTTGCAGTTGATCGGGCAGCCGCGCCCGGTCTGCACGGTCTCGACGAAGTACTTGCCGGTGAGGAGGTCGCGGCGCGGCGCCAGCAGGTTCTCGAGGTCGGGCAGTTCGGCGCTGCGATAGACCTTCTGCATCCGTCCCTGCTCGAAATCCTCCAGCACTTTGGGCCAGATGTTCTCGCCCTCGCCGACGACCACGGCATCGGCGTAGCGCAGGGCTTCGTCGGTCATGTAGGAGGCGTGGATGCCGCCCATCACCACCGGCACGCCGCGCCTGCGGAACTCGGCCGCGATCTCGTAGGCGCGCGGCGCCAGCGGCGTCATGCAGGTGATGCCGACGAGATCTGCCGGCGCATCGAAGTCCAGGTCCGCCACGGCCTCGTCGACGATCTTCACATCGTAATGCCCGGGCGTGTAGCGCGCGATCATCGCGAGGTTGAGCGGCGGCAGCGCCAGCACCTTGATGTTGGAATGCAGGCTGCCCTTGAAGGCCGGATTGACGAGGAGGATGGTTTTCATGAGTGGCGGAAGATAGGATCGTGCGCCCCGGAGTATCGCCGATCACGGGCCATTTGGCACACATGCCGGCACGCGCGCGGCACCTGGCACCTATAATCCGCAGCTGCTTTCGCACACTGGATCGCCATGACCACGCGCCCGACCAAGAAACTCGAAACCTTCGCCAACCCGGCGCCGCAGCGCGACTACCGGATCCACATGGAGATCCCGGAATTCACCTGCCTGTGCCCGAAGACCGGCCAGCCGGACTTCGCGGTGCTGACGCTCGACTACGTGCCGGACAAGCTGTGCGTGGAACTCAAGAGCCTCAAGCTCTACGTCTGGAGCTTCCGCGACGAAGGCCACTTCCACGAGGACGTGACCAACCGCATCCTCGACGACCTGGCGAAAGTGACGAAGCCGCGCTTCATGCGCCTCACCGCGCGCTTCTTTGTGCGCGGTGGCATCTTCACCAACGTCGTCGCCGAACACCGCAAGAAGGGCTGGAAGCCGGCGCCGGCCATCGAACTGCACGACTTCCCGCCGCAGTCGAACACGCGCGGCTAGGTTTCGAGCCTCGCCGAGACGAGGCTGGCGGCGACGATCAGCGCGCCGCCGAGCCAGTCGCGCGGCCCCATCGACTCGCCCGCCAGCCACCACGCCGCCAGCGCCGCGACAGCGAGTTCCGAGAGCAGGATGACGATGGCGCGGCCGGCGGCGATGCGCGTGAGGCCGTACTGCACGACGACGTTGATGACCAGCAGCACGGTGCCGATCGCAACCACGAGCAGCCAGGTGCCGGCGGCCAGGTCGGGCCAGGCCAGCGGCTCGGCGAACCCGACGTAGGTTCCCCCGACGACGACCACGCCGACGAAGACGGCCATCGACTTGAGCTCGATGTCGTAGTGATGGGCACGGCGGATCAGCACGTTGGCGAGCGCGAACAGGAAGCCCGAGGCGAGGCCGATCCACTCGCCGGCGGCGGTCGGCCAGGGCGCGCCGAGGTCCGGCCGCCAGAGCATCGTCGCCGCACCCGCCAGGGCCAGTGTGACCAGCGCCACGCCGGCGCGCGTGAGCCGCTCGTGCAGGAGCAGCCGCGCCAGCAGCACGGTCCACAGCGGCGCGAGGTAGAACAGCAGCAGCACGCGCATCACTTCGCCGTGGAGCATGCCCAGCACGTAGCCGAGGTTGCAGCCGGCGGACGAGAGCGCGATGGCGACCAGCCAGCCGTCGACGCGCACGCCGGCGAGCCGGCGGCGCAGGAAGGCGAAGCCCAGGACGAGCGCAATGAGGTACGTCAGCACGGTCGCCAGCGCGCCGGAAATGCCGGCAGCGGCAAGCAATCGATAGGGGTACCAGATCAGGCCCCAGACCACGGCGCCGGCAAACAAAGCCGCCACGGCGGCGCCCTGCCCTGGCCTATAATTCCCGCTTGTTTCGTTCATCCCTCGCCGCAGCCGTTTCCGTGAATCCGAATCTCGCCAAGCTCCAGCCCTACCCGTTCGAAAAGCTTCGTCAACTCTTCCACGGCGTACCACCAGCACTGACTTTCAAGGAAATCAAGCTGTCGATCGGCGAGCCGCAGCACGGCACACCCGATTTCATCAAGGAAACCCTGGCGGCCAACCTGGCGGGGCTGGCGAATTATCCCACCACCAACGGCGCCGACGACCTGCGCCAGGCCATCGCCGACTGGCTCGGCCGCCGCTACGGCATTCCCGCACCGGATGCGGCAACGCAGGTGCTGCCGGTCAACGGCTCGCGCGAGGCGCTGTTCGCCTTTGCCCAGTGCGTCGCCGATCCGGCCCGGGCCGACGGCGTGGTGTTGTGCCCGAACCCGTTCTACCAGATCTACGAAGGCGCGGCCTACCTGGCCGGCCTGGCGCCGTCCTTCATCAACCAGCTCCCAGCCGGCGGCTTCGCCATGGACTTCGATGCCGTGCCGGAGGACACCTGGCGGCGCACGCAGCTCATCTATGTCTGCTCGCCGGGCAACCCGACCGGCAACGTGATGACGCTCGCGCAGTGGCGGCAGCTGTTCGAGCTTGCCGACCGCCACGGCTTCGTGATCGCGTCCGACGAGTGCTATTCGGAGATCTATTTCGACGAAGCCGCCCCGCCGCTCGGCGCACTGGAAGCGGCGCGCAAACTGGGACGCGACAACTACCACAACCTGGTCGTGTTTTCGAGTCTCTCGAAGCGTTCCAATGTGCCCGGCCTGCGCTCGGGCTTCGTCGCCGGCGACGCCAGGATCATCCGCGACTTCTGGCTCTACCGCACCTATCATGGCTGCGCCATGAGCGGCCCGGTCCAGGTCGCCTCGACCGTCGCCTGGCGCGACGAGGCGCACGTGCACGAGAACCGGCGCCAGTACCGGCAGAAGTTCGACAAGGTCACGCCCATCCTGGCCGACTGCCTCGACACGCAGATGCCGGCGGCCGGCTTCTACCACTGGGCCTCGGTTGCGCGCTACGGCATCTCCGACACCGAGTTCGCGCGTGGCCTGCACGCCGGCTACAATGTCACGGTACTGCCCGGCAGCTTCCTCGCCCGCGCTTCGGGCGGCATCAATCCGGGTGCGGGCTTCGTGCGCATCGCGCTGGTCGCGGATACGGAGGAATGCGTGGAAGCCGCCCGCCGCATCGCCGATTTCTGCCAGACGCTCTGACGCCGCATCACGCACTTCGACCATAAGGGAACGCATCATGCAAGACCTGCAACGCATCATCGACCAGGCATGGGAAAACCGCGCCGCGCTCAACCCGGGCGCCGCGCCGGCGCAACTTTGCGAGGCCGTCGAGCACGTCATCAACGACCTCGACCAGGGCAAGGTGCGCGTCGCCGAGAAACTCGACGGCCAGTGGGTCACGAACCAGTGGGTCAAGAAGGCGGTCCTGCTCTCCTTCCGGCTCGAGGACAACCGCGTCATGGACAGCGGCGTCTTCCGCTTCTACGACAAGGTCGACACCAAGTTCCGCCGCTACGACGACCAGAGCTTCCGCCAGGGCGGTTTCCGCGTCGTGCCCGGCGCCATCGCCCGGCGCGGCAGCTACATCGGCAAGAACGTCGTGCTGATGCCAAGCTACGTCAACATCGGCGCCTACGTCGGCGATGGCACGATGGTGGACACCTGGGCCACGGTCGGCTCCTGCTCGCAGATCGGCAGGAACGTGCACCTCTCGGGCGGCGTCGGCATCGGCGGCGTGCTGGAGCCGATCCAGGCCAACCCGACCATCGTCGGCGACAACTGCTTCGTCGGCGCACGTTCGGAGATCGTGGAGGGCGTGATCGTCGAGGACAACTGCGTGATCTCGATGGGCGTATTCATCAGCCAGAGCACCAAGATCTACGACCGCACCACTGGCGAGATCACCTACGGCCGCGTGCCGGAAGGTTCTGTCGTCGTGGCGGGCAACCTGCCCTCGGCGGACGGCAAATACAGCCTGGCCTGCGCGGTGATCGTCAAGCGCGTGGATGCCAAGACCCGCTCCAAGACCTCGATCAACGAGCTGCTGCGCGACTAAACCCTGCTTCGCCGCCAAGGGGAATGCCATGATCCTCGACAAGCTGTTCCAGTTGATGGCCGACAAGAACGCCTCCGACATCTTCGTCTCGGCCGGCACGCCCATCAACATCAAGATCCACGGCAACTGCATTCCCATCAACCAGCAGGTCATGGACCCGGCGACGATCCAGCGCATGGCCTACGAGATGCTCACGCCGGAGCAGATCAAGATCTTCGAGGCCACGCGCGAGCTCAACCTGTCCATCGGCAAGTCGGAAGTCGGCAACTTCCGGATCAACCTGTTCTGGCAGCGCGGTTCCATCGGCATCGTCGTGCGCTTCATCACCAGTTCCATCCCGAGCCTCGACGAGCTTTCGCTGCCGTCGATCCTCTCCGAAATCATCACGGAAAAGCGCGGCCTGGTGCTGGTGGTCGGCGCCACGGGCTCGGGCAAGTCGACGACCATCGCCGCCATGCTCGATCACCGCAACTCCACGCAGACCGGACACATCCTGACGGTCGAGGACCCGATCGAATTCCTCTTCAAGCACAAGAAATCGATCGTGAACCAGCGCGAGGTCGGCCTCGACACGCTGTCATGGGAAGGCGCGCTGCGCAACGCCATGCGCCAGGCGCCGGACTGCATCCTGATCGGCGAGATCCGCGACAAGGAAACCATGAGCGCCGCCATCGCCTACGCACAAACCGGCCACCTTTGCCTCGCGACGCTTCACGCCAACAACGCCTACCACGCGTTGAACCGCATCATCAACTTCTTCCCGCTCGAGAACCGCACCTCGCTTTACCTCGACCTGTCGGCCACGCTGCGGACGATCATCTCGCAGCGGCTCGTGCGCAAGCCCGATGGCGTGCGCATGCCGGCGGTCGAAATCCTGCTCAATACGCGCCACGTCGCCGAGCTGATCGAGAAGGGCGAAATCAACGGCATCAAGGAAGCCATGGAGCAAAGCATGGCCCCGGGCTCGCAGACCTTCGAGCAGGACCTGCATCGGCTCTACCGCGACAACATCATCACGCTCGATGAGGCGCTCGCGAATGCCGACTCGCCCACGAACCTGTCCTGGCTGATCAACAACGCGCAGATCAAGGCGCCGGCCAAGGCGAACAAGGTGCCCTTCGTGACGGCGACCACGCCGCCTCCGGACGAAGTTACCGGCGGCGCGTCGTTTGCCGAGTTCACGCTCAACATGGACGCCTGATGGCGGCGGAACCGACCCTGGCGCTGGCGCGCCAGTTGATCGCCCTGCCCTCGGTGACACCCTCCGGTACCGCCTGCCTCGACCTGATTGTCGCCCGCCTGGCGCCGCTCGGATTCACCGCCGAGCGCATCGACAGCAACGGCATCACCAACCTCTGGCTGCGTCGCGGCAGGACAGCGCCGCTGGTCTGCTTTGCGGGGCACGTCGACGTCGTGCCACCCGGACCGCTCGAACAATGGGCGTCCGACCCGTTCGTGCCGAGCGAACGCGACGGCCGGCTCTACGGGCGCGGCGCCGCGGACATGAAGTCCTCCGTGGCGGCATTCGTCGTGGCGGTCGAGCGCTTCGTCGCCGGGAATCCGCAACATCCGGGTTCGATCGCGCTGCTGCTGACCTCGGATGAAGAAGGCGATGCGGTCGACGGCACCGTGCGTGTAGTCGAGGCGCTGCGGGCACGCGGCGAGACGATCGAATTCTGCATCGTCGGCGAACCGACGTGCGCGGATCGCCTGGGCGACACGATCAAGAACGGCCGGCGCGGCTCGCTTTCCGCGCGGCTGGTCGTCCAGGGCCTGCAAGGCCACGTCGCCTATCCCGAGAAGGTCAGAAACCCGATACACCTGGCCGCGCCGGTGCTCGCGGAATTCGCCGCCACGCGCTGGGATGAAGGCAACGAGTACTTCCCGCCGACGAGCTTCCAGGTCTCGAACATCCACGCCGGCACCGGCGCCGGCAATGTCGTGCCCGGCACGCTCGAGGTGCACTTCAACTTCCGCTTCTCGACGGCGAGTACCGTCGACCGCTTGCAGGCGCGCGTGCACGAAATGCTCGACCGCGCGGACCTCGAATACGAGATCCACTGGACGATCGGCGCACTGCCGTTCCTGACGCCGCGCGGCCGGCTGGTCGACGTGATGAACGACGCCATCCGCCCGGTCACCGGCTGCACGCCGACGCTATCCACGACCGGCGGCACGTCCGACGGCCGCTTCATGACCGAAATCTGCGCCGAAGTCGTCGAGTTCGGCCCCGTCAACGCGAGCATCCACAAGGTCGACGAACATGTCGCCATCGCCGACCTGGGACCGCTCGCGGAAATCTACCGCGCCGCGATCGCGCGCCTGCTGGTGGCCTGATGGGGCCGATCGACGAACTGGAAACGCTGCGCGACTGGCTGCGCTGGGCCGTGAGCCGGTTCCGCGACGCGGGCCTCTGCTTCGGCCACGGCACCGAGAACGCCTACGACGAGGCTGTCTGGCTGATCCTGCACACCCTCCACCTGCCGCTCGACCGGCTCGAACCCTTCCTCGATGCCCGGCTGACGCGCAGCGAACGCCAGGCCGTGCTCAACATCCTCGAGCAGCGCATCGTGCGCCGGCTCCCGGCGGCCTATCTGACGAACGAGGCCTGGCTGGGCAACTTCCGCTTCTACGTCGATGAGCGCGTGATCGTGCCGCGCTCCTATTTTGCAGAACTCCTGGCGGACCGCATGGCACCGTGGCTGACGGACCCCGATAGCGTCGAAAGCGCGCTCGACCTGTGCACCGGATCCGGTTGCCTCGCCATCCTCATGGCGCATGCCTTTCCCGATGCGACCATCGATGCGGTCGACCTCTCCGCGGATGCGCTGGCGGTCGCCCGGCGCAACATCGACGCCTACCACCTGCAGGATCGCGTGCATCCGATCCAGTCGGACCTCCTCGACGCCCTCGCCGGCCGCCGTTACGACCTGATCGTCTGCAACCCGCCTTACGTCACGGCCGAATCGATGCGGGCGCTGCCGCCCGAATACCGCCACGAGCCGGCACTGGCCCTGGCCGCAGGCGAAGACGGACTCGATATCGTGCGCCGGCTTCTCTCCGGTGCGACGGACCATCTCACGGACAACGGGTCGTTGTTCGTCGAAGTCGGGCACAACGCCGACATCGTCGATGCCGCATTCCCCGACCTGCCGCTGACGTGGATAGACGCGCCCAGCGGCGAGGGCAAGGTCTTCCTGGTGACGCGCGCCGACCTGGCGCTCAGTGCCCGGTGATGCTGCCGGTGTCGCCCCTGCCCTCGATCACGTCGATGATGCGCTGGCTGACGTAAGGCGCGACGGTGGTCGAAAAGGTCGCGTTCGGATGCGAGTCCCCGGACGACGCGTAAGCATCCTTCAGGTACAGCGTGCCTTCAGTTTCGAGGGCGTAGAAGTCCCACACGAAGATGTTGTCGCCGGGCTGGTCCCAGGTGTTCTTCACCCAGTTGAAGAAGTCCTGCGCCCGCTGGGCGTTGGCGGCGTTCGTGTCCGCCTGCCTGAGCGCCGCGCCGGTCCACACGACGAACTTCTTGGTCGGGAACTGCGCCATGCGGGCCTTCAGCGCCGCGTACTGGAGCTTGTAGTTGGCGAGGGTCTGGGTGGACGAGGACACGCTCGGGTTGCCGTCGTCGGCAACGACGCTGCTGACGGGGAAGCAGTGCTTGAACATGATCACATCGTAGTTGGCGGCGATCTGGTCCAGGTTCAATTCGCCGCGATCCTGGCTCGACCCGGTGTGGTTGACCCAAAGGTTCCAGTAGTCGTACGGATAGTTGGCCCAGGGATAGCC
>DATJQH010000116.1:0-8511 GCA_035505955.1 Rhodocyclaceae bacterium | reverse complement strand
TCCGGACACGGGGGAAACGCGCGCCATGCGCTCGAAGGAAGACGCGCAGGACTACCGTTACTTCCCGGATCCGGACCTGTTGCCGCTGGCAATCGCGCCGGCCTGGATCGACGAGGTCAAGGCCGGCATGCCGGAACTGCCGGGCGCGATGAAGACGCGCTTTGAAACAGACTATGGGCTCTCGGCCTACGACGCCGCAGCCCTGACCGCGACTCGCGGTACCGCCTGGTACTTCGAACAAGTCCTCGCCACTGCCGGCCCTGGGACCGCCAAGTCTGCCGCGAACTGGATCACTGGCGAGCTCGCGGCGAAGCTCAACGAGACTGACATGCCGATCGTCGCCTGTCAGGTTACTCCGGAGAAGTTGGCCCAGTTGGTACAGCGTATCGCCGACAACACCATCTCGCACAAGATCGCGAAAGACGTGTTTGCGGATTTATGGATGGAGCAGGGTAACAGCGCTGACGAAATCATTGCCGCCAAGGGATTGAAGCAGGTCTCCGACGCCTCGGCAATCGAGCCGATCATCGACCAGGTGCTCGCAGAGAACCCGAAGTCGGTGGAGGAATTCCGGGCTGGCAAGGAGAAGGCGTTCAACGCGCTGGTGGGCCAGGTTATGAAGGCCTCGCGCGGCAAGGCCAATCCGCAGCAGGTCAGTGACCTCCTGCGGCAAAAGCTCTCGGGCTAGCGCGTCTCCGGCCTCGGCGCCGTGAGTTCGAGGAAGCGCTTGCGCTCCTCCGTGAACGTCGTCTCGATGTTCTGCAGATCCCTCCTGCGCTCGTCGAGCGTCGCCTGGCGCGCGGCCAACTGTGCTTCGGTAGCGCGCATGGTCGCAGTCAAACCATCCGGAACCTTCTTGTCCCGATAGGCCCCCATCTCCTGCTGCAGCTTCTGCTGGCGAGCCGTCGCGGCGTCGACCCGCTCCTGCGCCAGCGCGACGTTGTTCGCGGCGTCGCCCACCATGCGCGCGCGGCGCGCATCGATGTCCGCGACGCTGTTGTAGCGGCCGAGCAGCACGCGATCGCGGCGTGCCTGCTCCGCCGCGGCCTGCTCTTCGGCCTTCTTGCGCGCGAGTTCGGCGTCGCGTTGCGCGCGCTGTTCGGGCGTGAGCGGGGCTTCGTATCGCTTCGACAGCACGCCCTGCGAATTCAACTCGTTGTACGCGCGCTTCTGGCATTCGACGGGCAGGGGCTCGCCGCACACGCGGTGGCCGCGATCGTCGGTGCAGCAAAAGGTCCTGGCGCCGGCGGGAACGGCTGCGACGGCCAGCGCGATCGACACGAAGACTCTAAGCGACACCATATTGCTCCCGGTAACGATTGACGGCGGGCAGCACCTGCTCCAGTTCCGCATGCCCGCGCAGAAAATCGATTAGATCGAGAAGGCTTGCCACGGCCACGACCGGCATACGATACAGCTTCTCCACCTCCTGCACCGCGGAAAGCTCGCCCTGGCCGCGCTCCTGGCGATCGAGCGCAATCACGACGCCGGCCGGCGTCGCGCCGGCGGCACGAATCAGTTCCACGGACTCGCGCACCGACGTGCCCGCCGAAATGACGTCGTCGATGACGAGCACACTTCCCGCGAGCGGTGCGCCGACCAGCGAGCCGCCCTCGCCGTGATCCTTGGCTTCCTTGCGGTTGTACGCGAAAGGTGTGTTGCGGCCGAGGCCCGCAAGCGCCACCGCCGTGGTCGCAGCGAGCGGGATGCCCTTGTAGGCCGGCCCGAACAGCACGTCGAACTGGATGCCCGAGGCGAGGATTGCGCGCGCGTAGAAATTGGCAAGCGTCGCCAGCGAGGCGCCGTCGTTGAAGAGCCCCGCGTTGAAGAAATACGGCGACTGGCGCCCGGCCTTGGTCTTGAATTCGCCGAAGCGCAGCACGCCGCGCTCGCAGGCGAAGGCAATGAAATCGCGACTAAAATCCATGGGTCCATCTGCCTTCCAATGCTGCGCATGCTACGCATAACCACGCTCAACCTCAACGGTATTCGCTCGGCCGCGACGAAGGGCGTGTTCGAGTGGATGGCCGGCACCGCCGCCGACATCGTCTGCGTCCAGGAACTGAAGGCGCAGGACGGCGACCTGACGGAAGCCATGCGCGCGCCCGTCGGCGCCCGCGGCTGGTTCCACCATGCCGACAAGAAGGGCTACAGCGGCGTCGGGCTCTACGCGCGGCACCCGCCGGAGCGCGTCGCCGTGGGCATCGGCAACGCCGAGTTCGATGCCGAAGGCCGCTACGTGCGCGCCGATTGGCCCAAACTCTCGGTGATCTCGCTCTACGTGCCCTCGGGCTCGAGTTCGCCCGAACGGCAGGCCGCCAAGTTTCGCTTCATGGAAATCTTTTATCCACACTTGGCGGCGCTGCGCGCGGAAGGGCGCGAGATCGTCATCTGTGGCGACTGGAACATCGCTCACCGCGAGATTGACCTCAAGAACTGGAAGTCGAACCAGAAGAACTCCGGTTTCCTTCCCGAAGAACGCGCCTGGCTGTCGCGCGTCTTCGACGAACAGGGCTGGGTCGATGTCTATCGTCGCCTCTACCCGGACACCACCGGCGATTCCTACACCTGGTGGTCGAACCGCGGTCAGGCCTGGGCAAAGAACGTCGGCTGGCGTATCGACTATCACCTGGCGACGCCGGGCATTGCCGCGGCGGCGAAGCGGGCGATGGTGTTCAAGGATCAGCGCTTCAGCGACCATGCGCCGCTGACGGTGGACTACGACTGGTCTTTGTGACGACGGCATTGCGTCGGACCGCCAAAGGCGCTAGCCTGAGAGTGCGGAATCACAAGAACGAAAGGAAGAATCATGAACGAAGCGAAAGCAGTTAACAGGGACAGATTGATCGCGGACATGAAGGTCGTTGTGGCGGATGCCGAAGAGTTGCTGCGCGCCACGGCCAGCCAGGCCGGCGAAAAGGTGACCGAAATGCGCGGCAAGATCCACGATCATCTGGAAAAGGCGCGCGCGAGCCTCGCCGATGCGCAGGGCGTGGTGGCCGACAAGGCAAAGCAGGCGGGGCGGGCGGCCGATGATTACGTTCACGACAATCCGTGGCGCTCGGTCGGCATCGCCGCGGGCGTCGGTCTGGTCGTTGGGCTCCTGATCGGTCGTCGCTGATTCATGCCGGACTCGTCGCCGCGCGGCGGCCTGTTGGCTTCGCTGCGGGGATTGGCCGCGACCGGCATTGAACTGCTGCAGACGCGGCTGGAGTTGTTCGCGGTCGAGTTGCAGGAGGAGAAGGCGCGCCTCCTCGGCCTGGTCGCCTTCGGCGCGGCCGCTCTGCTGCTGCTTGCCGCCGGCGCAGTCTTCCTCGCTGTGTTCCTCACCGTGCTGCTCTGGGACAACAACCGGCTGCTGGCGCTTGGCATCTTCAGCGCGCTGTTCCTGGGCGGCGGACTCGTCTGCCTGTCGATCGCGCGGCACCATGCGCGCGCCTCCTCGCACCTGTTCGCCGCCAGCCTGGCCGAACTGGCGAAGGACCGCGCGGCAGTCGCCGATGACGCCGAACCCGGTGCGCAGCGATGAACCCGCTCGACCTCGCGTTGAAGAAGCAGCGCCTGCAACTGCGCAGCGACGGACTGCGCGGGCGCTGGCGCGCGCACCTCGACGAACTTAGGCCGGCCCTCGTTGCGGGCGATCGCGTGCACGCCGGCGTCCAATGGCTGCGGCGACATCCGGCGCTGCCGGTGGCGGCCGGCGTCGCGCTGGCCGTGGCGCGGCCGCGCCTGCTCTGGCGCTGGGCGCAGCGCGGCATCGTGCTCTGGCAGGTCTGGCGTCGCGGCAAGCACCTGCTGTCGCGCTAGACGGCCAGGCAGAGGTACTTGATCTCCAGATAGTCCTCGATGCCGTAACGCGAGCCTTCGCGGCCGATGCCCGAGTGCTTGACGCCGCCGAAGGGTGCCACCTCGTTCGAGATCAGGCCTGTGTTGATGCCGACCATGCCGTATTCGAGCGCCTCGGCCACGCGCCAGACCCGGGCAAGATCGCGGGCGTAGAAGTAGGCGGCGAGTCCGTATTCGGTGGCATTGGCGAGCGCCACTGCTTCGGCTTCGTCCCTGAAGCGGAACAGTGGCGCCACCGGGCCGAAGATTTCTTCGCGCGCGCAACGCATGGTGGCGTCGACGTCGGCGAGCACCGTGGGCTGGTAGAACGTGCCGCCGCGTTCGTGGCGCTTGCCGCCGGTCAGGACGCGCGCACCCTTGGCCAGCGCGTCCGCCACCATGGCCTCGACCTTGGCCAAACCGGCGGCATCGATCAGTGGGCCCTGCGTCACGCCGGCCTCGGTGCCGGCGCCGACCTTGAGTGCGGCGACCCTCGCCGCCAGGCGCGCGGCGAAGGCGTCGTAGATGCCGTCCTGCACCAGCAGGCGGTTCGCGCAGACGCAGGTCTGGCCGGCGTTGCGATACTTCGACATCATCGCGCCCTCGATCGCGGCGTCGAGGTCGGCGTCGTCGAAGACGATGAAGGGCGCGTTGCCGCCAAGTTCCAGCGACAGCTTCTTCACGGTCGGCGCGCACTGCGCCATCAGCAGCCGCCCGACTTCCGTCGAGCCCGTGAAGGAGAGTTTGCGCACGGTTGGGTTCGACGTCAGCTCGGCGCCGATGATCGGCGCGGCACGCTCCGACCCGGTGACGACGTTGAACACTCCCGGCGGAAATCCCGCGCGCTGCGCGAGTTCGGCCAGCGCGAGCGCCGAAAGCGGCGTCTGTTCGGCCGGCTTGACGACCACCGTGCAGCCCGCGGCCAACGCCGGCGCCACCTTGCGCGTGATCATCGCATTCGGAAAGTTCCAGGGCGTGATGGCGGCGCAGACGCCGACCGGCTGCTTGAGTACCACGAGCCGCCTGTCGGCCGCGGGCGACGGTATGACGTCGCCGTAAATGCGCTTACCTTCCTCGGCGAACCACTCGATGAAGCTGGCGCCGTAGACGATTTCGCCTTTCGCTTCGGCGAGCGGCTTGCCCTGCTCGCGCGTCATGAGCAGTGCGAGATCGTCGGCATTGGCGAGGACGAGGTCGAACCATTTGCGCAGGATGGCGCCGCGCTGTTTCGCGGTCAGGCCGCGCCAGGCCGGCCAGGCCGTGTTGGCGGCCTCGATGGCGCGCCGCGTTTCGGCCGCACCGAGGTCCGGTACGCGCGCCAGCACTTCGCCGGTGGCGGGATCGGCGATCGGAAAGGTGGCGACCGCGCCCAGCCAGGCGCCGTTGACGAAGGCCTGGTCGCGCAGCAGGCGGGAGTCGCTCAATTGCATGGAGATTGCTCCTTTGTTCGAACCGACGGCGAACAGTCTAGCCGACTAGGATGAGACGATGATTGCGGGCCGATTGTTCCTCCTGCTGGCAGTCGCGGCCCTGGCGGCTTGCGGTTCCGTGCCGGTGACCGACACCGAAAAGTCAGTCTCCGTGGTGCGCCGTGCGGGCAGGGGCGAAGACGTGGTGATGTTCGCGCTGAGCCTCCTCGAAACGAACTATCGCTTCGGCGGTCGCAATCCCGACGCCGGCTTCGACTGCAGCGGCATGGTGAGCTACGTGTACGACAAGGCCGTGGGTGTGCGCCTTGCCGGCTCCGCCGCCGACATGGCGAAGAGGGGCCGCCAGGTCGCGAAGGACGAATTGAAGCCTGGCGACCTCGTCTTCTTCAACACGCTGCATCGGCCGCACTCGCACGTCGGCATCTACGTCGGCGACGGACGCTTCATCCACGCGCCGAGCAGCCGAGGCGAAGCCAAGGTGCGCACCGACAGCCTCGTGGATGGCTGGTTCGCGCCGCGCTTCGAGGAGGCGCGCAGCTACCTCGACTAGACGCCGTTGGCCTTGAACCAGGCCAGCATGCGCTTCCAGCCGTCTTCGGCCGCTTCCTTGCGGTAGGTCGGCCGGTAGTCGGCGTGGAAGGCGTGGCCGGCGTCCGGGTAGACGTGGATTTCTGATTTGCTGCCGGCCTTCTTCAGCTCGGCGCTCATCGTTTCGATGTCGTCCATGGAAATGCCCTGGTCCTTGCCGCCATAGAGCCCCAGCACCGGCGCCTTGAGGTCGACCGCGAGGTCGAGCGGCCACTTCGGCTGGTTCGCGGTAGGCGCGCCTTCGAGCGTGCCGTACCAGGCCACGGCCGCCTTCAGCTTCGGGTTGTGCGCGGCGTAGAGCCAGGTCGTGCGCCCGCCGCGGCAAAAGCCCGTGATCGCCAGCCGGTTCGGATCGCCGCCGTTCTTCGCGGCCCACGCGGCGCAGGCGTCGAGGTCGCCCATGTGCTCGGTGTCCTTGGCGGCCGCAACCGGGCCGTCGAGAATCTCGTGGATGTTGGTCATCTTCGAGACATCGCCATGGCGCGCGTACATCTCGGCCGCGATCGCGAGGTAGCCAGCCTTCGCCAGCCGCCGGCAGATGTCCTTGATGTATTCATGCACGCCGAATATCTCGTGCACCACCAGGACCGTCGGCAGGTTCTTGCCGCCGGCCGGCATGGCGCGATAGGCCGGCAGCTGGCCGTCGAAGGTAGGCACTTCGATGGCGCCCGCGGTCAAACCTTCGGCATCGGTGTGAATGGCCGTCTGAGCCATGATCGGCTGCGTCGCGAGTGCGAAACCGGCGCCGATCGAAGTGACGATGAAGCCGCGGCGCGAGAACCGCTGCGCGGGCACGAGACTGTCGAATTCCTGTTGGCTCATGGTCTGTCTCTCTTCTTGGTTGGGGGAAGGGCGAACTTACGCCGGCGGGCACCAGACCGCACGCGGCGGCGCAGCAAGCTTAGAGCAGGACGATGTCGAACTGTTCCTGGCTGTAGCTCGATTCGGCGTGCAGCGAAATCGGCTTGCCGATGAAATCGGACAGCATGGCGATTGCCTGGGATTCCTCGTCGAGAAACAAGTCGACAACGCCGGGTGACGCCAGCAAGC
This sequence comes from Rhodocyclaceae bacterium, assembly GCA_035505955.1. Classification (GTDB taxonomy): domain Bacteria; phylum Pseudomonadota; class Gammaproteobacteria; order Burkholderiales; family Rhodocyclaceae; genus Fen-999. The sequence goes on along the minus strand of DATJQH010000116.1, from coordinate 1,618 downwards.
GGAACTCGCGGGCATCGAATTGCCGCGCCTCGCGCAGCAGTTCGCGCAGGATTTCGTAGGCCACGGTGCGGGCGGTCTTGATCTCGCCGCGCCCGCCGCACGTCGGGCAAGGTTCGCACAGGACATGCGCGAGCGACTCGCGCGTGCGCTTGCGCGTCATCTCGACGAGGCCGAGCGCCGTGAAGCCATTGACCGTGACGCGGGTATGGTCGCGCGCCAGCGCCTTGTTGAATTCACCGATGACCGCGTTGCGGTGGTCGGCCGATTCCATGTCGATGAAGTCGACGATGATGATGCCGCCGAGGTTGCGCAGCCGCAACTGGCGCGCGATGGTCTGCGCCGCCTCGAGGTTGGTCTTGAAGATCGTGTCGTCGAAGTTGCGCACGCCGACGAAGCCGCCGGTGTTGACGTCGATCGTCGTCATCGCCTCGGTCTGGTCCATGATCAGGTAGCCGCCGGATTTGAGGTCGACGCGGCGCGCCAGCGCCCGCTGGATCTCGTCCTCGACGGCATTCAATTCGAACAGCGGGCGCTCGCCGGTGTAGTGCACCAGCAGCGGCGCCAGCTGCGGCATGTATTCGCGCGCGAAGGACTGCAGTTTCTGGAAATTCTCGCGCGAGTCGATCAGGATACGCGTCGTCTCGCGCGTGACCAGGTCGCGCAGCACGCGCTGGGCGAGCGTGAGGTCGTGGTGCAGCATCACCGGCGCCAGCCCGCCCTCGCGGCGGTTCTGGATCTCGGCCCACAGCCGGCGCAGGTAGGCGATGTCGTTCGCGAGTTCCGCCTCGCTCGCGTCCTCCGCCATGGTGCGGGCAATGAAGCCGCCCGCTTCGTCGGCCGGCACGAGCGCGTGGATGCGATTGCGCAACTGCTCGCGCGAGGCCTCGTCCTCGATGCGCTGCGAAACGCCGATGTGCTTCTCCTGCGGCAGGTACACGAGCAGCCGCCCGGCGATGGAAACCTGCGTGGACAGGCGGGCGCCCTTGGTGCCGATCGGGTCCTTCAGCACCTGGACGACCAGCGACTGCCCCTCGCTCAGGATGCGCTCGATCGGTCGCGTGCCGTCGTGGCCGTTATGGCCGTTGCCTCCCTTCTCGCTCCAGATGTCGGCGACGTGCAGGAAGGCCGTGCGCTCGAGGCCGATGTCGACGAACGCCGATTGCATGCCTGGCAGCACGCGCACGACGCGGCCGAGATAGACGTTGCCGACGATACCGCGGCCGTTGGTGCGCTCGATGTGCAGTTCCTGGACGATGCCCTGCTGCAGCAACGCGACGCGTGTCTCCTGCGGCGTGAAGTTGATCAGGAATTCCTCGTTCATATCGGGTAGCCGAAATGCCGCAGCAACATGGACGTCTCGCATAGCGGCAGGCCGACGATGCCGGAGTGCGAACCGCGGATTTCCTCGACGAACATGGCGGCGCGGCCCTGGATGCCGTAGGCGCCAGCCTTGTCCATGGGTTCGCCGCTCATCACGTAGCGATGGATTTCGTCCTCGAGCAGCGGGCGGAAACGTACTTCGCTCACTGACAGCACATGTTCGACCGCATGCTCGTCGGCGACGGAAACCGCGGTCAGAACGCGGTGCGAACAGCCTGACAGGCGCTGCAGGATCGCC
>DATJQH010000115.1:0-53182 GCA_035505955.1 Rhodocyclaceae bacterium | reverse complement strand
ACTGCTTCCGCCGCTCAGTGCGGAATGTTTCGATTGCTTCGCCGCCCGTATCCTTGATCCGGTGGCCCGGTGCGTCAACGCCAGTTAGCGTCGAAGCCTGCCAACCGCCTCCGCCGGCGCAAGCGCCGACGGAGGTAATTCTCGCTCTGCAGCGAGTGCCGCAAAATGGCTAAACGAAGCTATTCGGAAGAAATCAGGCACGTCATCAGTGCTACTTGGCCCTCTTCTTGCACACCGGCGGATTGGACATGATGTTGCTAAATATCGAGCAGTTGTATACATCCCCATTCTTTATTGTGGCCGTATAGTATTTATAACCCATGACACTATTTCCAGATTCGTCACTAATTGTTACCGTGTCACTCGGGGACAGGCCAATCGCCCTCGCAGTGCCGTCAGCCAGACTTGCCGTGGCGCACCCCACGAGACCAACTAACATTGACAAGATAAAGAATGTCCTCATCATTACGCTCCTTGTTTGCAAATACTCTCTGGTTGCATAGCAGACTCTGATAGAGAGCACTCTCAGGTCTAAATCGGTCAACGGAACTCGTGGATGCTCCTAAGTTGCTCGTCATGAGTCCAGGTGAAACGCTCTGTTCATGGGCCCAACACATATCTGATCGCTAGTGACCAAGCGTCGATAGATTGGTCGCTGCCCGGATAGCTACCAATGGCGGCTAACTGTCCATTGCGAGTGACCAAGGTCGCCGGTGCAGTGCCAAATTGAAACCGTTGCCAAGTTCGGCCGAGTTCAATCTGCCATCGGGCGCCTGGCTGAATGCGTATGCCCAGCCCAGCCGAACGCCAGTCCTTTGCCGCGGGCTTCAGCGTGAATCTGTCGTACGCCCCATGAGTATCCACGTCGAGAGCTTGGCGCCACGGCCTCTCGGTTCCCACATCCGCGCAAATCGTCCAAGCGCCTTGCGCAGCGACTGGCGCCCATCGCAGGCCGAGTTCTGCGCCTATGCCTCGACTGGTCATCGTCTCCGTCAAGGGCCCCGTCAACGGGGCGGCCTGGATGTCGCGGTAGATTTCCTGTTGGCCGATCGCAAGCCCGATACGCACCCGGAACGTCTCGGCCGCAAGCGGCATGTCATAGCCAAACTTCAGTCGCCACCGCGTGACTTGCAACTCCGTCGTCGTTTGCAACGGGACATACCATTGCGTAAAGCCGTCATAGTCCAGATCGCCGCGCAAGCGCTCCAATCGCAGCCCGGCATCCAATGCGTCGAACTTTGTCGTAGCCTCTACAGCGAAGCCGCGCAATTGCCCCGAATCCTGATTGAGCACCCAAGACGAACCAGGCGCTCTCTCCGTCGCGACGTAGTGGGCGTTAAGTGCGCCGACGTAGACCGAGGCATCCTGCGCGATCGCTGGTTGACCAATTGCCAATCCAAGCAAATACGCAAGCGCACCTGACGGCAGGTGGCTGGCTGACGAGCGATGTGGCATAGGCGGAGGCAAGCCGTAACCGAGAGAACCGTGCGGCGCCCCGAGTTTGCGGCGCCGCAAAGTCACACAATCATCAGCCAAATGTGATCGTGTAGTGGTAAGTCGTACCGTTGATGACGATGGTTACGTCATAGCCACTTGCGCTAGCGACGATTGTCGCGTGATTGCCATTGCTGTCCGTGACGGTCGCGGTACCGCTGGTCGCATGCCCCTGGCCCGGAAGCCACACCCAGCCGCTATACGTGATCGTCAGGTTGTCGACGACCGTGGTCCCGTCAGTATTGACCGTTGCAGTGGTGATCGTCGTCGTCGTGCCGCTCGTCGACATCGAGATGTTCGATACCGTTGAATTGCCAATGTTGACCGAGCACGAAGCTGTGCCGCCATTATAGGTACAGGTCTCGCTACCATTGACCGTTCCAGACGAAGAAGTGGTACCGGTGGACGAGTAGGTGACATTGAACACCAAGCTAAAGGAGTAGTTCGTTGCCGACACCCATGTGTATGTCATGGCGGCCGTACCGTTGAAGGTAGTAGTTTCGCCTGGAATAGACAGTACACAGTTGTTGTAGCTGAGAGTCGCAGTCGACGGACGATGCGTCGTGTCATCACTGACGATTTGGATGGAAATCGTTCCCGATCCCCCCGCCGCCGTACTCATGTCAGCGCAGTTCAGCGTTTGGTTGATCGTCGAACCCGTCGGCAGCCCGACGATCGATGCCCCAATTGGTACGCTCATCGACGCATGTGCAGCAATGACGGTGGCGACATTATCGTTCACCACTTGTGACAAAGCCTGGGCCGTCGCCTGGGTACCGTCGGCAATGGAGGTCAGCGAACTGCCGCCGCCGCAACTCACGGTGACTATGGTGACATCGGCGCCGCTCACATTGCCCGCGCCGCTATTAACAGTGCAGGTCTGGCCCGTGGGCTGAGTCTTGACCGTGACGTTGTAGCTGGCGTTGTTGGCGAGTTTGGTCGCGAAGCCGAAGCTGCCATTGCCCGAAACAGTCAGGTCGTCGCCGCTGTTGTTCTGCAGGACTACGCTGGTACCGGAAGCCAATCCGGACGTGGTTCCACCAATGCTGTAGGTCTGCGCACCGCCGCCGGGCGTTCCGCCGCCCCCACCACCGCCTCCGCCACCGCATCCACTCACAAGAACCACTGCTGCAACAAATGCTACAAATCGACTGCTTATGCTGATTGCACGCCCTGAATGCATTGCAACATCCTCCCAAAGAGTTGACTGCGCCAAGTAACCTGACGCAAACGTAGCGGGAGCGCTTTGAAACGACCTCACGAAAACCTCACGGCTAGTCCGTTCGAACCAATTGCCGAATTGACCGGACGCATATACGATCTGCCCCGGCGTTCCGGTGTCATGCAATAACAACAAATCCAATGCGCAAGCTCTATCGGTACAAGTTCGGCGCCGCCGTCTTTGACGAAGCGCGGCCGCAACTCACCGTCAACCACTTGCAGGTTCGGCTTGCACCAAAACAGCGCAAGCTGTTGTCGGTGCTGCTTGGCAACGCCGGCAAGGTCGTGTCCCGTGACGAATTGCTCGATCGCGTCTGGGGCTACAACAACTTCGACGTCAGTCCTCATGTACTAACGGCGGCGGTCGATCGCCTGCGTAATGCGCTTGGCCCGGAAGGCGAGGCGATCAAGACCGTTCATGGGTCCGGTTACCGGTTCGACGGCGTGCCGACGCGGGAAGTTGTCGGCGGGCAAAGCGATGCAACGCTGGCGCTCGAACCGGGAAAGCCGGTTCCGAGGCGGCCGGATTTCGAATTGGACGAACTGCTCGCCAGTTCGGAGGGTATCGAAGTCTGGACGGCGCACAGCCAACGGTCCGCCGAACGCAGGGTGTACAAGTTCGCCGCCGATCGCGACGATCTGCGACATCTCAAGCACGAGGCAAGACTGGCAACAGTCGTCGGCAAGGCACTCGGCGATCGGCGCGACCTCGTGAAGGTGCTGGGAGCCGGATTCGAGGAGATCCCCTATTTCGTCGAACTGGAATACGGCGGCGACAACCTGTTGCAATGGTCCAAGGCACCCGACCGGCTGGCCGGATTGGACCTCGACGCGCGACTGAAACTCTTCATCGGCATCGCCAGGACCATTGCGGACCTGCACTCGATCCCGCTCATCCACGCCGACATCAAGCCCCAGAACATCCTGATTGATCGCGCCGATGACGGAACGTGGTACACGCGGGTAGTCGACTTCGGCAGCAGCCGGCTGGACCGCGCGGAACTGCTCGAAGCACTCCAGGCCACCCAACTCAGCGTGACGGTGGCCGGCAGTGCCAACACCGACCCGACTCGCGGGACCTTCATGTACATGGCGCCAGAGATCTGGCAGGGCGATTCGGCCACTGTTCGCAGCGACATATTCTCTCTGGGCGTCATCCTGTATCAGTTGGTCGTCGGCGATCTCACGCGCCGCCCGGACGCCGGCTGGCAACGGGAGATCGACGATCCGCTGCTGGTTCGCGACATCGGTCAGGCCATCGATGGCGACCCGGCGCGCCGCTTCGCCAGCGTCGCCGAACTGGCCGGCAACTTGCGCGACCTCGCGCGGCGGCGGGAGGCTACGCGGCTCGAAGAGGCACGGCAGCAGGAATCGGAGCGCCTCCAGCAACTGGTCGACCGGGCGCGGGCGCGACGACCGTGGGTTCTCGCCTCCTTTTCAATCCTTGCGCTCGGGCTTGCGGCGGCGATCGCGCTCGCCTACAGGCTCGACCAGGCTGCACGGGAAGCGCGCCGCGAAACGAGCCGCGCTATCGAAATCAGCCGGTTCCTGGAGCGGGATGTCATCGGCGCGGCGAACCCCGGAGCACCCCACGCAGTGAGCGACGTCAAGGTCAAGGATCTCCTCGTGCGGGCCGCAGCGGGTCTTGAAGCTCGAACGGCCATCGACGACTCGACCCGCGGCGCAATGCATCATGCGCTCGGCCGCGCCTTTCTCGGACTCAGCGACTATGACAACGCTCGTCATCAGTTCGAAGAAGCCATCCGCCTGGCCGGCGATCCCGGTGACGCCCTGGGGCCGCGTGCCGGCTACGATCTCGTCGAAGTGCTGACGATGACCGGCCACCGGCCGGAGGCGCGATCCGTTCTCGCGCAGGCAGACAGTCAAGCCGGCGAGTTGCCGGTACCGGAACGGCCGGCGCTCGAACTGCAATCGCACCTCGCAAAGGGTGCACTGGATTACGACGACGGCAAGATCGATGAGGCAGTCAGCGAGGCTCTCGCAGCTGAAAGTTTGCAACGGCGGATAGCCGCGAGCGACGATGATCTGTTGTTCAAGTCGCGCCTCCACCTCGCGGACGCTTACTTCTTCCAGCAGGATTACGTCTCTTCAGAGACGGCTGTTCGACCGCTCATGGCACCCGAGTACACGATCGATCGGGTCGGCGCGAAGAACTGGGGTTCTGCCAGACTGAGCTACGCGTCCGCATTGCAGGGCAGACACGAAGCAACGCAGGCCGAGCGCGTACAGCGCGAAGTGGTGGACACCTTCACCCGGCGTCTTGGACGCGACCATTTCCTGGTCGGATTCGCCGAGGAATGTCTGGCCAGTACACTCGTCGATCAGGACCGGTGGCGTGACGCACTTGCGCCCGCCCGGGACTCGCTGCGGATCATGCGAATTGCGCTTGGCCAGGACAGTCAGGATGCGCGTTTGGCGCAGGCCAATCTTGGCAACGTGGAGTTGATGGCTGGCGATTTCAGCGCCGCGATTGCGGAACTGCAGGACGCCCTTGGTGGCCTGATCGCCCTGCAAGGCGAATCCGATCCTCAAGTTCAAATGACGAGCTTCTACCTGGCTGACGCGCTGCTGGGCCAGGGTCGCGGGCGAGAGGCTCTGCAAGTCCTCGATCGACTCCAACGCAAAGCCTTGGCCACCGCAGGTGTCGTCGAAATTCCGTGGGAGATTCAGCTACAGGCGCAGCGGGGCCGCGCGCTGCTCGAGATGGGCCGGCGCACCGAGGCGCTGCCGCTCCTGCGATCGGCGTTGGCGGAAATGGAGAAAGCAGGCGCCCGACCATCTCAGCTCGCCACTGTGCGGGACGCCCTTGAGCGAGCTGAGTCCAAGCATCGGCCGCCGAGGCACGGCTCGCTGGCGGGCGTCGGGAGTCCAAGCTAGCACGCGGTGCCACTGCACGGCGTACCACGGGGGCTGACTTTCGGTGCTCACCTGCGGTAGCGCGTCTCAGCCCACCTTCCTGTACACCTGCGCGAATCGGGATTGGTCGGCGATGCCGAAGTCTCCCGGCGCATATTGCAGCAGCCAGTCGCCTGCATTCCCGCGCAGGACGTCGCCGCCCGCCGAGCGGGCCGCGGTGAATGCCTCGGCTATCTGCTTCGCCAGCACCGGTATCGGTTTTGCCTGGTAACTGCCGTCGTCGCCGGTACGGGTGGGCGGCACGGCGTCGTACTTGAGGCCGAAGCGCTCGCGCGACACGCTCCAGCGGCTGCCCGTCAGGCCCGTGATGAGCGCGTCGCCGACCGCGTAACGATTCGGGCCTTCCAGGCTGAGCAGTTCGCCTTCCTGGCGGGCGAATGTCACGGTCACGATTTCCGTCTTGACGTAGCTTGCCGCGGCCGGGTCGGTCGAAAGATCGATGTTCTTCAATTCGAGCATGAGTCGTTGGGGCTTTGAAGACGGGCAGGGGGCTCTATCGTAATCCTCGCGGCACGGGATGCAATTGCGGCTAAGATTGCAGGCGAGCCATCCGTTTAGCCTATCGTCGCCATGCCTGCTCCGAAGAAACCCGATCACGCCCGACTCGATGCCGTCGTCGTCGAGGCGCGGCGGCAGGCCGAACTGCGCGAACAGGATTACCGCGAGCGAGCGCTGAAAATCTATCCCTGGGTCTGCGGCCGCTGCGGGCGGACATTCACGCGCGCCAATCTGCGCGAGCTCACTGTCCACCATCGGGACCACAACCACGACAACAACCCGCCGGACGGCAGCAACTGGGAACTGCTGTGCCTCTACTGCCACGACAACGAACACCAGCGCCAGCTGGAGGCCGCGGCCGGCCCAACGATGGCGACCGCCAAGGGCAACGTGGCCACCCACAACCCGTTTGCCGATCTCAAGTCGATGCTGCAGAGGAAGGATAGCTAGCGCATGGCATCGGCGATCCAGGAGATCATCGGGTACGGCGCGGCCACGCTGACCACCGTCGCCTTCATCCCGCAGGCGCTGCAGTCATGGAGGACGCGCGACCTGTCGGGCGTCTCGCTGCCCATGTACAGCCTGTTTACCGTCGGCGTCGGCCTCTGGCTGATCTACGGGCTGTATCTGGATTCCTGGCCCATCGTCATCGCCAACGGCGTGACGCTGGCCCTGGCCAGCGTCGTGCTTGTGCTCAAAGTCATCCACAAATAGCGGCGCGCGGTTCGGGCGAACGGCGGCTTGGGGCACATCGTGATAGGCAGATTGCGGCCAGGAGCCGCCATTGCGTTGCCCGGTGCCTACGGCCGTTGCTTGCCCAAAGCGGTAGGCGAGCCGGGCTATTGCGCCAATGTCGTCGACAGCCTCAGAGCGCCGAGTCCGGAACCCAGTCTTCACTCCGGCGACGGCGACGGAATTTCGCTCCCGGGTGCCTGTGCATCGGCTTGCGGCCATTGGCCAGGATATCCACCGTCTCGGAATGCAATCGGGAATGGATCACCGACACGGCAAGCAGTGCGGAAAGGACTGCGGCACCGATCGCCAGATGTAAGCAGCGATCTTCGAGCGCCACGCTGCCGTTGAATTCGAACAGGGTCATGCCGAAGAAGCCGGCCGTCACCGTGCCGATGATGCTCAACACGGTGACGGCGGTCAGCCGCGTGAACAGGCGATTGGCGCGGCGCGTCGCCTCGTTGTCGAGGTAGTAGCTGATAACAGGTGTAGCGCAGACCAGTTCCGGGTGGAAGTGGCGGCCAATAGTCTCGGGCAGGCTATCGGCCACAGGCTGGCGTCATCCCAGCGGAAGCGGTCGCGGGACCATCTCTCAATAGACCTCGGGGACGAACATCTCCACGCTCAGGGGATTGCGCTGGTAACCGTCGCTGTGCTGGCGCTCGGGCAGGTGCACGGGCGGCCGCTGCACTTCCTCGTAGGGGAACTGGCTCAGCAGGTGATCGATGCAGTTGAGCCGCGCCTTCTTCTTATCCACCGCCTGCACCACCCACCAGGGCGCTTCCGGAATGTGGGTGCGCTCGAACATGACTTCCTTGGCGCGCGTGTAGTCCTCCCAGCGCCGGCGCGACTCCATGTCCATGGGCGAGAGCTTCCACTGCTTGAGCGGATCGTGGATGCGCGCCAGGAAGCGCAACTGCTGTTCCTCGTCGCTGATCGAAAACCAGTACTTGATCAGCCGGATGCCCGAGCGCACCAGCATGCGCTCGAACTCCGGCACCGTGCGGAAGAACTCCTCGTATTCGGTATCCGAGCAGAAGCCCATGACCCGCTCGACGCCGGCCCGGTTGTACCAGCTGCGGTCGAAGAGGACGATTTCGCCGGCCGCCGGCAGGTGGGCGACGTAGCGCTGGAAATACCACTGGGTCTTCTCGCGGTCGCTGGGCGCCGGCAGCGCCACGGTGCGGCAGACGCGCGGGTTGAGGCGCTGGACGACGCGCTTGATGACGCCGCCCTTGCCGGCGGCGTCGCGTCCTTCGAAGAGGATCACCGCCTTCTGGCCGGTGGTGGCCACCCAGTCCTGCAGCTTGACCAGTTCGCCTTGCAGGCGGAACAGTTCCCTGAAGTAGTGATGGCGGCTCGCCCGCCGCTCTTCGAGGGTGCCCGGCTCCTCGCGGGAATCCTCGAACTCCATCTCCAGTTCTTCATCGTAGCCGTCGATGAGGTCGAGATGCAGGCGCGCGAGCAACTCCTCCTGGTCGATGGACGTCGGTCTGGCAGTCATCGGCGGCATCAGAACATGTGGGAGAACAGCCAGTAGAGCGAGCCGGAGAGCACGATGGCGGCCGGCAGGGTCAGCACCCAAGCCATGGCCAGGTTGCGAATGGTCGACATCTGCAGGCCCGAGCGGTTGGCGGCCATGGTGCCGGCCACGCCCGACGATAGCACGTGGGTCGTCGACACCGGAAGGCCGAACATGTCCGCGGCGCCGATGGTGGTCATCGCCACCAGTTCTGCAGACGCGCCTTGGGCGTAGGTGAGGTGCGACTTGCCGATCTTCTCTCCGACGGTGACGACGATGCGCTTCCAGCCGATCATGGTGCCCAAGCCGAGGGCGATCGCCACCGCTACCTTGACCCAGAGCGGAATGAACTTGGTCGCCGCGTCGAGCTGGCCCTTGAGCGCCTTAAGATTGGACTTGGTGTCGGCGTCGAAGCTGACCTTGTCGCTCTTGTCCAGGAAGCGGATGGCTTCGGAGGCCAGGTACATGTCGTTGCGCACGTTCGGCACCGCCTGCGCAGGCACCTTCGCCAGTGAACTGTGTTCCTTGACCTGCTTGGCGATGTCGCCCGATAGAGCGGCCAATGCCGGCACCACCTCGGGCTTGAGTTCCTTCGTCCGGATGTAATCGGACAAAACCTGCCGCAGCTCCGCCGGAGGCGCCATCGGCGCCGTCTTCGCGAGGGACTCCTGCGTCACTTGTGCCACAGCCGCGAACTGAGCTACTTGGTCGACAGGCATGGAGCGGTTGAGCGCGTAGGAGATCGGCACGGTACCAACCAGAATCAGCATGATGAGGCCCATGCCCTTCTGGCCGTCATTGGAGCCATGCGCGAACGACACGCCAGTGCAGGTGAGGATGAGGATGCCGCGCACCCACCAGGGCGGCGCCTTCTGGCCCTTGGGCTCCTTGTAGAGGTCGGCGTTCTTGACCAGCGCGCGCAAGGCCAGCAGCAGGAGCGCCGCACAACCGAAGCCGACCAGCGGCGACAGCAGCAACGAATAGCCGACCTTGGTGGCCTGCGCCCAATCGACGCCGGTCGTACCGTCGCGGCCGTGCATAAGGGCATTGGCGATGCCCACGCCGATGATCGAACCGATCATGGTATGGGACGACGACGCCGGCAGGCCCAGCCACCAAGTGCCCAGGTTCCAGAGGATGGCCGCGATCAGCAGTGCGAACACCATCGCGAAGCCCGCGCCCGATCCGACTTGCAGGATCAACTCGACCGGTAGCAGCGAAATAATGCCGAAGGCCACGGCGCCGCTCGAAACCAGCACGCCGATGAAATTGAACACGCCCGACCAGACGACTGCAAGGTGCGGTGGCAGCGAGTGCGTGTAGATGACCGTCGCGACTGCATTGGCCGTGTCGTGAAAGCCGTTGACAAACTCAAAGCCCAGCGCTATCAGCAGCGCGGTGCCCAGGAGCAGGTAGGGCAGCAAGGACGTGACCGTGGTCCCGCTCTCGGAGATGTCCGAGAAGACGCTGATTCCGGTGTAGCCGAGCCCCACGGTGAGGAGAGCCAGGAAGGCAAACTGAGTGGTGGCACTGGATTTGCGGTCCAAGCTGGGCTTCGATGCCGCGGGGGTAAGGGTCGCTTCTGCCGCCGTGTTCATTGGTTGTTCTCCATCGCGTAAGATCCAGAACAATATGGCAATCATGTTTCACTGGAATTACGGAGCGAGGTGCTCTGGCCATCACGTCGCCGCATCGTTTTCCGCGCCCAACGGGCGAAATGAGCAATGAGGGGACGTAACCGTCCGATCATTGAAGTGCCGCTCACGGTCGTTTGCCGTCCCCGCTTGGCGTACCACCGGGGCTGAGTTTGGGCCGACAGCAGTCGGCATGCCCGAATGCGCAGCCCGACTGGTTGGACGCCGCACGCGGTACTTTCCCTTGCGGCGCCGGCCACGACAGTGGCATGATGCCGGCTCATGACGCCCGCAAGTCGTGCATGCCGTCTCTTGTTCCTTCCGGCAGTTGCGACGCTGTGCGTGGCCGCATGCGGCTTCGTGGCAGGGGCAGCCATGGCGGCCCAGCTAGCGCTTGCCGACGCTGTTGTGGGCAACTGGACCATGACGCCATGGGACGAGCGCGGTAGGAAGAAAGCGAACAAGGGCGCGCCGGTGCTGGTGCTGCGTCGCGACGGCTCGCTGGTTCTGAAGGGAAGCGATGCCTTCTTGGCACATGCGGATTCGGCGCCGGCCGGGGGGAGGCAGGCGAAGTCGCTGGTCGGTCGCTATCGCATCGACGCCAGCCACAAGCCGGCGTGGATGGACTTCGCGTTCGCCGACGGCCGGATCCCGGGCCTGGTCGAGAGGATGGAGGGCGACCGCATCAGGCTCGAACTCTTCCTCGCATCCGGCGACGGGCCGCGGCCGAAGCACCCGACGAAGTTCAGCGACGTGAGTCCGGATCAGCCCAGCGGGATCGCATTCGTGCTCGAGCGCAAGGCGCCCGCGGCGGTCGCCGACGGGGTGGTGACACGGCAGCCGGTGCCTGAAAGACGGCCGCAGGAAAAGGATCCGACAGTCGGGGAACGGCCTCAGGCGGGGAAGGCGCCGGCGATCCCGGAAGCGGCGCTCTGGGACCTGTACTACGTCGGCGCGGCGGGCGTGAAGGATTGTTGCGGCGGGGATTCGGACGGCTGCTGGCGCATGTCGAATGCGCGCGGCGGCCTCGGGGATTGGTGCGCAAGGGGCAGCCGGCTTGCCTGCAAACTCGCGGACATGATCCAGGCCGAGTCCATCTCGTGCCGCTGAGCGGCCGCGACGCTAGAACGCCGGTGTGGCGATGGCGGCAGGCGGCGGCAGCAGGGCGCCGGAGGCGGCGTAGGCGACCGCAACTGCGACGAGCACGGCAACTGCAAAGGCAACGAAACCGCCGCCGCTCGACGGCGCGTGCGCCTGGGGCGCGTCGGTCCAGCCGGTGAGCATCGGCTTCAGCAGGTTCTTCTTCTTGATGCGCATGTAGTAGCCGATGGCGATCAGGTGCAAGCCGACCAGCACGATCAGCAGCGGCTCGAAGAGCTTGTGAATGCCCGTGAGGCGCGAAGAGAGATCCGCGCCGACGAGTGGGTACAGGTAGCCGTGGTAGGAGATGTCGTCGTTGGCGAAGAGGCCCGTGGTCGCCTGTGCGGCGATCAGCGTCAGCAGCGCCAGCACCGACAGCGCGCCGAGCGGATTGTGGCCCACGCCCTGCCATTCGCCGCGCAGGTAGGCGCGGATCGAGTCCGGTCCGCGGACGAAACTCGCGAAGCGCGCGTTGGTCGAGCCGACGAAGCCCCAGACGATGCGGAAGGCGATCAGGCCGACCGCGGCGACGCCGGCGCGGCCGTGCCAGAGCATGGCGTTGCCCGCGACCTTTGCCGAGACGAAGGCCGTCGCGACGGCGGCCGCCAGCAGCCAGTGGAAGGCCCGCAGCGGCAGATCCCAGACCTGCACGCGCGTCATACGCAGGCGCCGTCGTCCGTCATGCCGGCGGGCTTTTCCTTCTTCGCCGTGATGAACTGCTCGCGCGAAACGCCCATCCACATCACGAGCGGGCTCGCGACCAGCACCGACGAGTAGATGCCGAAGCAGATGCCGATGGTCAGCGCGAGCGCGAAGTAGTGCAGCGCCGCGCCGCCGAAGATCAGCATGGACGTCACCATCATCTGCGTGCAGCCGTGGGTGATGATGGTGCGCGAGATCGTGCTGGTGATGGCGTGGTTGAGCACCTCGGGCGTGGTCAGGCCGCGCTTCTTCTTGAAGGTTTCGCGCACGCGGTCGAAGACCACCACCGATTCGTTCACCGAATAGCCGAGCACGGCGAGCACGGCGGCCAGCACCGGCAGCGAGAATTCCCACTGGAAGAAGGCGAAGAAGCCGAGGATGATCACGACGTCGTGCAGGTTGGCGATGATCGCCGAGATCGAGAAGCGCCACTCGAAGCGGATCGCGAGGTAAATGACGATGCCGATCACGACCAGCAGCAGGGCGGTGGCACCGTCGGAGGCCAGTTCCTTGCCGACCTGCGGGCCAACGAACTCGATGCGCTTCAATGTCGGCGTGTCACCGGGGCTGACTTTGTCGAGCGATTCCATGACGCGCTCGCCGACCTTGGAGGTCTCGGCGTCCTTCGCCAGCGGCACGCGGATCAGCGCGTCGAGCGAGGTGCCGAAGTTCTGCACCTGGGCGTCGACGAAGCCGTCGGCCTCGAGCTGCTTGCGCATCTTGTCGAGGTCGGGCGCCTGCGTATAACTCACCTCCAGCAGCGTGCCGCCGGTGAACTCGATCGACAGGTGCAGGCCCTTGGTGGCGAGAAAGAACACCGCGGCGATGAAGGTGATCAGCGAAATGACGTTGAACACCAGCGCGTGGCGCATGAAGGGGATATCACGGCGGATGCGGAAGAATTCCATGGCTCAGTTCTCCTGTCCGCTGGAGTTGATGCCGATGCCCGGCTTCCAGACTTGTCCGATCGAGAGCGAAGCCAGTTTCTTGCGCTTGCCGTAGACCATGTTGATGATGCCGCGCGACACCACCACGGCGCTGAAGATGGAGGTCATGATGCCCAGGCAGTGCACCACGGCGAAGCCGCGCACAGGGCCGGAGCCGAACAGAAGCAGCATGATGCCGACGATCAGCGTCGTCACGTTCGAGTCGACGATGGTCGCCCAGGCGCGCTCGTAGCCGGCCGTGATGGCCGCCTGCGGCGTGCTGCCGCCGCGCAGTTCCTCGCGTACCCGTTCGTTGATCAGCACGTTGGCGTCGATGGCCATGCCCAGCGTCAGTGCGATGGCCGCGATGCCGGGCAGCGTCAGCGTCGCCTGCAGGAGCGAGAGCAGGGCGACCAGAAACAGCAGGTTGGCCGACAGCGCCATGACCGAGACGAAGCCGAACAGCAGGTAGTACAGTGTCATGAACACGGCGATGGCGACGAAGCCCCACATCGTCGAGTGGAAGCCCTTGCTGATGTTCTCGGCGCCAAGGCTCGGGCCGATGGTGCGTTCCTCGATGATCTCCATCGGCGCCGCCAGCGCACCGGCGCGCAGCAGCAGGGCGACGTCGGCCGCCTCGGTGGTCGTCATGCGGCCGGAAATCTGCACGCGGCCGCCGCCGATCTCGGTGCGGATCACCGGTGCCGTCACGACCTCGCCCTTGCCCTTCTCGATGAGCAGGATGGCCATGCGCTTGCCGACGTTGTCGCGCGTGATGTCCTTGAAGATGCGCGCGCCGGCGGCGTCGAGGGTCAGGTGTACGGCCGGCTCGTGGGTCTGGTTGTCGAAGCCGGGTTGCGCGTCCGTCAGGCGGTCGCCGGTCAGCACCACCTGCTTCTTCACCAGCAGCGGCCGGCCACCGCGCTCGACGTAGTATTCGTCGCCGATCGGCGGCTGGCCCTTGGCCGCCTGCTCCATCACGCTGGGGCTCGCCGAGTTCTCGTCGTCGACCATGCGCACTTCGAGGCTGGCCGTGCGCCCGAGGATGTCCTTGGCCTTGGCCGTGTCCTGCACGCCGGGCAGCTGCACGACGATGCGGTCGGCGCCCTGCTGCTGGATGACCGGCTCGGAGACGCCAAGTTCGTTGATCCGGTTGTGCAGCGTCGTGATGTTCTGCTTGATCGCGAATTCCTGAATGCGCTTCTCGGCGGTGGGTTTCAGCGTCGCCACCAGGTCGAAGTCGGTGCCATCCTGCGCCTCGGCGAGCGCCAGGTCGCCCTGGGTGTCGGCGATGGCGGCCTTGGCCTGGTCGCGCGTCGTCGCGTCGCGGAACTTGACGACGATGGTCATGCGGTCGCGGCTGATGCCGCCGTGGCGGATGTTCTTGTCGCGCAGGAGCGAACGCAGGTCGGCCGCCGTGGCATCGAGGCGCTTGGTGATGGCGCCCTTCATGTCCACCTGCAGCAGGAAGTACACGCCGCCGCGCAGGTCGAGGCCGAGGTACATCGGCAGCGCGTGCAGGCTGGTGAGCCAGGCCGGCGAAGCCGAGAGCAGGTTCAGCGCGACGCTGTACGACGTGTCGTCGGGGTCGGGATTGAGCGACTTCTCGATCGCGTCCTTGGCCTTCAACTGCGTGTCGGTGTCGGCAAAGCGCACGCGGACGCTGTTCGGGTCGCTGAACAGCCCCGTGTAGCCGATGCCGGCGGTCTTCAGCACGCCTTCGATACGCGACAGGAGCGCCGTGTCGACCTTGATGGTCGCCTTGACGCTGGAGACCTGCACGGCGGGAACTTCGCCGAAGAAGTTCGGCAGCGTGTAGAGCAGGCCGAAGATCACCGCGATGACGATGATCGCGTTCTTCCAGAGCGGGAAGCGGTTCATTACAGCGTCTTCAGCGTGCCCTTGGGCAGCAGCGCACCGATGGCCTGCTTTTGCACCGTGACTTCGACGGCGCCATTCTTGCCCTCGGCGACTTCGACGGTGATGTAGTTCTCGCCGAGCTTGGTCACGCGCCCGACGATGCCGCCCTGCGTGACGACCTCGTCGCCCTTTTGCAGTTCGGTGATCATCTTCTGGTGTTCCTTGGACTTCTTCATCTGCGGCCGGATCATCAGGAACCACAGCACGACGAACATCAGGATGATCGGCATCAGGCCCATCAGGGTGCTGGTCGCGTCCTGGGGAGCGCCGGCGGCGGCTTGGGCGAAAGCGTTGGAAATCAGCATGACGTACTCCAGAAGGGAGAAAAAGCAGGCGGGGATTATACCGGGCCGCGGGCCCGGTTCCCGTGGAATTCCACGGTATGGGCGGAGAGGCGCTTTTCGACGACGGCCGCCCGCAATTCCGTCATCAATGTCTGGTAGTAGAACAGGTTGTGGATGGTGTTGAGCCGCGCACCCAGGATCTCGCCGATCCTGTGCAGATGGTGCAGGTAGGCGCGGCTGAAGTTGCGGCAGCAGTAGCAGCCGCAGGTCTCGTCGAGCGGCCGGGTGTCGTTCCTGTAGCAGGCATTCTTGATGCGCACGTCGCCGTAGCGCGTGAACAAATGGCCGTTGCGGGCGTTGCGCGTCGGCAGCACGCAGTCGAACATGTCGATGCCCTGGCCGACGGCGAAGACGATGTCCTCGGGTGTGCCCACGCCCATGAGGTAGCGCGGCTTGCCTGCCGGCAGGCGCGGCGCCGTATGGGCGAGGACGCGCGCGAAGTCCTCCTTCGGCTCTCCGACCGAAAGGCCGCCGATGGCCATGCCATCGAAACCGATCGCATCAAGTCCGGCCAGTGACTCGTCGCGCAGGTGCTCATGCATGCCGCCCTGGACGATGCCGAACAGGGCATTCCGGTTTTCGAGTCGATCATGCTCGTCGCGCGAACGGCGCGCCCAGCGCAAGCTGAGCCGCATCGAATCGCCGGCCTGGCGCAGGTCGGCGGGGTAGGGCGTGCATTCGTCGAAGATCATTACCACGTCCGAGTTCAGCACGTGCTGGATCTGCATCGAATCCTCGGGGCGCATGAAGAGCTTGTCGCCGTTGACGGGTGACGCGAACTTCACGCCTTCCTCGGTGATCTTGCGCAGTTCGCCGAGGCTGAACACCTGGAAGCCGCCCGAATCGGTGAGGATGGGCCTGTCCCAGCCCATGAAGCGGTGCAGCCCGCCGTGCGCGCGGATCACATCCAGCCCCGGCCGCAGCCAGAGGTGGAATGTGTTCCCGAGCACGATCTGCGCGCCGATGTTCACGAGCTCATTGGGCGCCATCGCCTTGACCGAGCCGTAGGTGCCCACCGGCATGAAAACAGGCGTTTCGACGACGCCGTGGGCGAGGGTGAGTGTGCCGCGCCGCGCGGCGCCATCGGTGGCGAGGAGTTCGAAGTTCATGGGCGATGGATCAGCATGGCGTCGCCATAGCTGAAGAAACGGTAGTTGTGCTCGATGGCGTGCCGATAGGCGGCGCGGATTTCCGCGAGGCCGCCAAAGGCCGAGACCAGCATCAGCAGCGTCGACTTCGGCAGATGGAAGTTGGTGAGCAGCACGTCGACCACGCGGAATTCGAAACCCGGCGTGACGAAGAGTTCGCTCTCGCCCGAGCCGGCCTTCAGCTCGCCGTCCAGCGCGGCGGTCTCCAACGTGCGCAGGGTCGTCGTTCCCACCGCGACCACGCGCCCGCCGCGACCGCGGCAGGCCGCGATCGCGTCGACCGTCGCCTGCGGCACGGTGTAGCGTTCCCTGTGCATGCGGTGCTCGGCGAGGTTGTGCACGCGCACGGGCTGGAAGGTGCCGGCGCCCACGTGCAGCGTGACGCGGGCGGTTTCTACGCCGCGTTCAGTCAATGCGGCCAGCAGCGCCGGGTCGAAATGCAGGCCGGCCGTGGGCGCGGCGACGGAACCCTTCTCGCGCGCGAAGATCGTCTGGTAGCGTTCCTCGTCGGCCGTCGTCGCGGCATGTTCGATATAGGGCGGCAGCGGCAGGCGGCCGTGGCGCTCGATCAGCTCGATGGCGTCGCCGGGAAAGGCCAGCCGCCAGAACTCGCCCATGCGGCCCAGCACTTCGATGTCGAACCTGTCCTCGAGGCGCAGGTGCGAGCCGGGCTTCGGCGGCTTGCTGGCGCGCAGTTGCGCGATCACCTCGCCATCTGCCGCGATGCGCTCGACCAGTATTTCGACGTGGCCGCCCGTATCCTTCTGCCCGAACAGCCGGGCATGGATGACCCGCGTGTCGTTCATCACCAGCAGATCGCCGGACGAGAGCAGGGCAGGCAGGTCGCGGATGCCACGATCCTCGAGCGCCGGACCGCGCATCACCAGCAGCCGGCTCGCCGAGCGCTCCGCGAGCGGCGCTTGCGCAATCCGCTCGGGCGGCAGGACATAGTCGAAATCGTCGAGGGTGAGCATCGGTTGTGGCGAAGGGAAGTTTCGCGGATAATGCGCGCCTTCCCCGCGAAGGCGCGCATTCTACGCGGCTTCGCTCACCCGGCCGGGATGGCGGAATCGGTAGACGCAGCGGACTCAAAATCCGCCGCCGCAAGGTGTGAGGGTTCGAGTCCCTCTCCCGGCACCAGCAGATCAAGCGTGGCCGTTCAGGCGCGTGCTTCGCCCGCGATCAGCGTTCGGATCTTGTCCGCCGTCGGCATGGCGTTGGCCTTGAAGCGCAGCATGGGGTGCCCGGCGGCGCTGAGCGCCCTTTCCTTGGTGGAGATCAGCCGGCGGCCGGGCCCCTGCTCGCCGGTGCCGCGGTCGAGTTCGATGACGGCCACGACGGTGAAGTCGTCGGGCAGGCAAAGCACGAAGTCAACGCTCTTGCGCGAGATGCGGCTCAGCCAGCCCAGGCGGTCGGGCGATTCGGAAACGTCGACCAGCGAAGACAGGGCCACTTTCGCCAGGACGATGCATTCGGGCATCGCCTGCTGGAGCGTGAAGTAAAGCTTGCGCTCGGCGGTGGTCAGCGGTTTGCGGCCGACGAACGGCGGCAGCTGGGGAACCTGGACCAGGCGCGAGTGGCGTTTGCCGTCGACATAGGTTGCCACCAGCGCGCCGATTACTGCCAGCGCCACGAACAGCCAGACGTACGGACCAAGCGAGTTCATACGGCACCTCGTCGTCAGAGACGTCCATTATGTGTCGGGGGTATTTCTGCGCCTAGACGATTAGGACGAATGGACTATTCTCGACGCACCTTCAGTGCAGTCCTCGTTCGGCGTTCCAGACCCGCAGCAGCTCAAGGTGCAGCCCGTTGTCGGCGAGGGTGGCGCGAATCGACTCCAGGATCGCTCGCAGTGCCGGGTCACCGCCGCTCCATGCGAATGCCGCGGCCGGCGGGGCAAAGGATGTCCGCACGGTGCCCGCCGCGATAAGTCGCGAACCGCGCAGGGCGTCGCCTACCAGCGCCGCTGCGCGAGGCGATTCCGCGCGCGACCCCTCGATCCCGAGATAGGCGATTTCGAGGCCGGCGCGACCTGCCTGCTGTTGCATGCCATAGTCGTACACGGCGGCGACGTGGTCCTCCACGCAGTGTCCGCATGCGCCAGCGGTGCGTGCCGTCACGCCAAGCGCGGCCACGACAAACAGCAGAAGGGATGGCCGCAGCATCATTCAATGCTTGTGGTCGCCCTGCAACATGCCCGGCTGGTCGAACCAGTGGAAATAGCGCATCAGCTGGACGATCTCGACATCCGACAGCCCCTGGTCGGGCATGGGCAGCTTGAACTTTTCGAGCATGTCCTTCGCCGTGTCGTCACTCTTCAGCATGGTGTCCGGCGACTTCAACCACTTCCCGATCCACTCGTCGCTGCGCCGGTGCGTGACGCCGAGCAGGTCGGGGCCTACCTTGACGCCCTCGCCGACGGTGTGGCATGCAATGCACTTGCCTTCGAAGGCAAGTTTGCCTTGGGCTGCTTCAGGCTCGGTGGGTGCGGCCGTGGCAGGAATGTTGTGGTGCTCGAAGTCGACGTCTGGCGTGCCGCTCGCCGCATCGATGAGGCCGATGGCGCCTTGCGAGGCATTGGCGAAGTGGTGATCCACCATGATGTACTTGCCGCGCTCCGGCACGCGGAATTCGACGATCGCCGCACCGCTGGAACCGAGCAGTACGGTCTGCATGCCGCGCAATTCGTTCCTGGGGTTGCCATCGAGCCAGACACGGTCGAAGATCGTGCCGACGACGTGGAAGCTCGAGGTGTTGCTCGGGCCGACGTTGAGCACGAACAGCCTGACACGTTCGCCGGGTTTGGCGACCAGGGGATGTTCGACCATGCCGTTGTAACGGCCGTTGAACACAGTGTACGTCGGCTGTTTGTTGCGGACGTGTTCGGTGTCGAGTACGTATACCGGCTCCCCGTTTACCGTGTGCTTCTCGGGATCCGGGCGCATGTAGAACTCGCTCTGGATGACCACGTACTCGCGGTCAACTTTTGTCGGGTAGCCCCCGCGCGGCTCGACCACCATGGCGCCGTACATGCCCGAGGCAATGTGTTCGAGGATCATCGGCGTGCCGCAGTGGTACATGAACACGCCCGGATAGTTGGGCGTGAAGTCGAAGGAGATCGTCTGGCCGGGCGCGATGGAGCGGTACTTGTCCTGCGGCGAGACCATGGCTGCGTGGAAGTCCATCGAGTGCATCATCGGTGTCTGGAAAGAGATCGAGCCCGGTGCCACTTCGTCGCTCCGGTTCGTCATGCTGAAATGAATGCGGTCGCCGACGCGCGCGCGGATGACGGGCCCCGGCACCTGATTGCCGAACGTCCATGCGCTGTACTGGATGCCAGGAGCGACTTCGATGATCGCGTTGCCGGTGTCGAGCTGGATGGTCTTGTCGCGCCTGGGGTCAAGCGGCTTGAGCGCGGCAGTGAAGCTCAGGGCGCTGCCGGCGGCGTAGGCGCCCGTATGGCGGACGTCCGACAATCGCGCCGGAGCGGGCTTGAGATCCATCTGCGACTCGGGGAACGGCTCCGGGCTTGCGGCGGCCGCTACAACCGACCAAAACAGGGTGGCGCCAAGCGCTACCGCCGATGACGTCGAAGCGATCATGTCCATGGGCATCCTCCGGCAAGGTCCGCCCTGGTGCGCGCTGGGTCGCGCGTCGACATTTGCAATTAGGAATGCCGCGGGAGGCGGAAGTTCCCCGGGGCGGAGCACGGCGTACCACCGGGGCTGACAACGCGCCTGCGACAGCAGGCTCGCCAGACTTGCGCCGCCTGATTGGTTGGACGCCCGAAGGGCGGCACTTTCCATGAAGTCTCACGGGATGCCGATATGGCGCGTCGCACAAAAATCCGCGCTATGTCTTTGGTCCGACATATGACGCCGGTGTTAGTCCGTTCGTGCTATTGCAGCCGCATGTCATCGCATGGAGGATCAGTACCAGCGCTTGGCGCGACAAGAAAAAACGGAGGAAGTCTCAATGGAGAATCCCGACAGATTCGTTGGTCGTATCGTGTGTCTGGAACGCAGCACGTTCCAGAAACTGGTGGCGAAGGTGCGCCGCACCGGCGCGACGCCTGAAAATCGCTTCCTCGTCGCCGCGGCGAGTCGGCGCCTGCGCAAGCTGGTCTGCTACAACGCGGACTTGCGCGTCACCGTCAGCGTCTCCGAAGTCGCCCTCGTGTAGGGAACCCGGGCGGATTTGGGCAAGCCGCCGCGCTTCAGCGCGGCAGGCCGATCACGAAGCGGTGCTTACCGGATTGCGTGCGCGCGATCTCGCCGACGTGCCGGACATCCAGCGCCAGTCCGGCATCGACCTCGGCCCGGATCCTTGTTCGCAGTTGATGTGTTGACTCGTCGGTCAGCACCGGCTCGGCAACGACGCTGAGTTCCATCCGATCAGGCGCGGCCTGCCGCCACTGGTACTGGCGGATCTGCGTCATGCCGTAGAGCAGCCCGTTGAAGTACGAGGGATGTATGGTCCTGCCCGACGGCGTGCGGATCAGGTCGTTCTGCCGGCACATGCCCATCGCCATCAGCGGATAGGGCCAGCCGCAGTCACAGTCGCCGTCGACGAGCTGCCCGGAGTCGCCGATCTCGTAGCGGATCATCGGCATCAGGCGGTTGGTCAGCGAAGTGACCAGCAGGCGCTCGTCGGCCGTCGATTCCAGATGGACCATGTCCGTGAACACGTGCATGTTGCCGTGCCGGCATTCGCAGGCGATATTGGGCACCTCGCGGCTGCCGTACTGGTTGAACACCGGGCACGCGAAGGCACGCCGCATCAGTTCGCGCTGCTCGTCGGTGAGCACCTCGGCGGTCGAGTAGACGCCGATGAGCGAGTCCGGCATGGCGATGCGCTCTTCGATCACGCGGCGTGCGAGCTCGGCCAGGATGGAGGCATAGCCCTGCAGCAGCGTCGGTCGGTAGCGGCCGATGAAGTGCGCCCACGCGCGCAGCTGCGCCTCCGTGTAGCCGTGCGCCGGGATCGTGCGCTCGGCCGCGATGAAGTCGGACCATGTTGTGCCGAGCGTGGCGCCGAACACGCCGCCCGCCACGGTGTCCTGGCGCGCGCCCCAGAAGTTGAGGATCTTCTGCCCCGGCCGCCAGCCCGAGCCCATGTAGCTCCGCATCATGCCGGCGCGCATCAGCTCGTGCTTCGCCTCGTCGTACCAGAAGGCGAGCGGCTTGCCGGTCGAGCCGCCGGTGTGGCCGATGTGCGCCGTCCTGCGGTCCGCGTTGTCGGCCAGCAGTTCGTCGAGGTGTTCGGTGACGTCGGCCTTGGTAAGGATGGGCAGCGCGGCGAAGTCGTCGATGGCGGCGAAGCGCCCGCGATACCAGGGCACATGCTCGCGCGCGAAGGCGACGATGCGCGCGAGGTCGCTGCGCTGCAGTGCCAGTGCGTCCGTCCGGCTCAGGCGGTCGTGCGCCGTCAGCAGCGCCAGGTGTGCATAGCGCTGCGGTCGCTGCCGGTGGTGCAGCCTGTGGCGCAGCGGCTCAAGCATGGCGCGACACCGCGTCGGCCCAGGCGCGGGCATCTTCCGGATAGCGCTCCAGCGCCTGCGCGAGATCGGCGCGTCGCTGTTGCCAGACCTCGGCCGAGGCGATGCGCGCGTGCACCGGCGCGTCGGCGCCGAAGTTGCGCTCGATGTTGTCGGCGAAGCGGCGAAAGCGTTCGAGCGCATCCGCGTGGCCGACGCGGCTCCACCAGACGGTGGGGTCGTCCAGGCGTTGGTGCAGGAGAACGAGCTTGCAGGCGATGTCTACGCGACGCCGGCCGTAGCGGGCGAGCAGGTCGGCGCGGGTCGCGTCGAGCGCGCTCTGAAAGTCAGCCTCCGTGGTGCGCCGTGCGGGATAGCCCTGCGCCGTCAGGCGCTCCATGGTGAACAGCATGACGTCGCCGAAGAACTGGCGCTCGAATTCGTCGGCGAGATCGACCACGGCATCGCGTTCGCAGACGCCGGGGCGGAACTCGGCCTGGCTCGTGCCCTCGACCGTGCGCTTGTGCAGCATCGGCAGGTTGGCCGAGACGAAGCGCGCACCGAGTTGCGCCTTCAGCAGCCGGCCCAGCGTCGGTCCGGACATGCGCAACCGCAGCGGCGCGAAGGCGATGCCTGCCCGCGCCAGCGACTCGGCGCGAAACACGTAATTGCCGGCGTAGACGGTGCGCGCCGGCTGCATCGTGCGCCACAGGTCGTCGGGCACGTAGCGCGAGACGCGCGTCGGATGCTCGCCGTGGAAGAAGCCGGAAAGGCGCGCCGCGAAGTCGGCGAAGCAGTCGCCTTCGGTATGCCAGCCCGCGAGCGGGCACGGATAGCGCCAGGCCTCGGCGGCACCACGAAAGCCGAACAGGTCGGCCATGTCGTGATACGCGGCCTCGCCTTCGCGGGGCGCCGCGCGCTCGTGATGACGGCAGGGCGACCGCGGATCGCCGTCGGCGGTCGCATCGAGGAAGGCGATCACGTCGGCGAGGAAGTTGCCGGCCATCACCGCGGGCGAGACCGGCGGGTCGCCAACCACCTTGCCCGTGAGAACCTGCGCGTCGGTGCGCGCGAAGATCTCGTCGAGGCGATGGAAGTAGCTGATGGCGGGCGCGACCACGTCGCCGTCGGCCGTTGCGATCTTCACCGAGAATTCCTGGTCGCTGTCGACGGACCAGATCAATAGCCGCGTTGCGTCTCGACTCCGGGCGAGATGAAGATAGGCGAGGTTGCGCGTCGCGCCCTGGCCCTTGTGGCCGCGATAGGCGGGCGAGCAGTCGCCGAGCATGGGCGCGAGTTGCGCGCACTCATCGTCGGTCAGCGTCGCGAGCAGCGCCGCCTGTTCGTCGGGGCCGAAGTGGAGCGTCGCCAGGCCTGCCTGCGTCGCCCGCTCGGCGAGCGCACGGTTGCCGGCGACCTGCGCCGGATCGGCGGAGTCCTCGGCGATCAGCAGTTGCACCTTGCGCCAGCGGCCGCCCTCCACGCCGCCGTAGCCGTAGGCGCGGCAGAGGCTCAGCAGGCTGTCGACGAAGGCCGCAAGATGCTGCGGGCAATCGGCCACCGGCACGACGACCACGAAATCGTGATGCGAATGGTCTCCCGGTGCGGCGATGTCTGCGTCAGCGGTCGGAGAGATAGCTGGGGAAGGCATGCTTGTCCCACATCAGCTCGATCAGGTTGATCGCGCCGGTGAGATCGGCTGCCGCGAACAACCCGTCGACGTCGGCTTCGCTGTCGACGCGCCAGTGGCGGATGCCGAAGGATTGCGCCAGCAGCGCGTAGTCGGGATTGCGGAAGTCGCAATCGATGTAGCGGCCGCCGTAGAGCTGGAACTGGTTCTTGCGGATCAGCCCCATGGCGCCGTTGTTGATGACGACGACATTGACCGGGATGCCGTAGTTCACCGCGGTCATCAGTTCCATGCAGCACATCTGGAAGCCGCCATCGCCCAGTATCGCGAAGGTCGGCGCCGCGCGCGCGAAACGGGCGCCGATCGCGGCCGGCAGCGCATGGCCGATGGCCGAGACGCCGGAGTTCGGGAAGTAGCGCAGTCCCGGCGAGGCGCGCAGGTAGCTCTGGGCGAAGATGATGTTGTCGTCGAAGATGATCGCGTCCCTGGCGTAGCGCGCCGTCACTTCGGCCAGCAGGCGCTCGATGGGCCGGAAGCGCGGCGCGGTCGATGGCGGCGCAGCTTCGGCGAGCTTGTCGAGGGCCTTGCGCGCCAGTCGGTCGCGGCGCGCGATGGCGAGGATCTCGCCGAGCACGTCGGCGACGTCGCAGCGCAGGGCCAGGTCGGCGCGGAAGACCTTTTCCAACTGGTCGGGGTCGGTGTCGACCTGGATGATCTTCTTGCCAGCGAGGAGGCTCTCGTTCCAGAGATAGCTCGTACGCTCGTTGAAGCCGGCGCCGAGCAGGATCAGGAGATCGGCGTGGTCGACGATGTAACGGTGGGCGCGGCCATCCGAGGTGACGCCGAGGCAACCGAGCGCCAGCGGCGACGATTCGCCGATCGCACCCTTGCCCTTGAGGGTCGTCGCCACCGGAATGCCGAGCGTTTCGCTGACCAGCGCCAGCGGCTGCTGCGCGCCGGCGGCGATGCAGCCGTGGCCGGCCACGATCACCGGATAGTGCGACCCGGCGACCAGGTCGGCGAGCGTCTGCGCGGGCGCCGAGCGGCTGCAGGCGGCGGGACCGGCCGGGTCGAAGTTGATGTCGTCGAGGATTTCGTCGTCGACGCTTTCCTTCTGGATGTTGTAGGGGAAGGAAAGCAGCACCGGGCCGGGATTGTTGGCCAGCAGTGTGCGCGCGGCCTGGTTCAGCACCTGCGGCAGGTAGTCGGTGCGCTCGACCACGCGGTGGTAGCGCGTGATGGCGCGGAAGAGTTCACTCTGGTCGATGCTGCCGCCTTCGCCGGAGCTTTCCTGCAGACCGCCCTTGCCGAAGATCCAGGTCGACGTTTCGCCGGTGATGGCGAGCAGCGGCTGGCGATCGGCGTAGGCATTGGCGATGCCGGTGACGAGGTTGGTCGCGCCCGGTCCGGCGGTGGTGATGCAGGCGCCGATGCCGCCGGTGACGCGCGCGTAGCCGCCGGCCATGAACGCGGCGCCCTGCTCGTGTTTGGCAAGCACGGTGCGCACGCCTGTGGAGCCGCGGAGCGCGTCGTAGACCGGCAGGATGTGCGCGCCCGGCATGCCGAACACGTAGCCGACACCGAGCCGCTCCATGAACCTGACAACGAGTTCGCTAACTGCTATCTTCATTCTGTCCGTGGCTGCCGCTTGGCGCGGCCCCGCCGTGAGGAGGGGATTTGAGCACAAGCCGGCGCCGCAAGAAAGCGAATATGCGCCCAACGAGAAACCTGTTCGCCGGCATCGGCATGGCGTTCGCAGTTGCGAGCGCATCGGCTGCCGACAACAACCTGCTGATCCAGCTCGGGCCCGACGGTCACTATGTCGTCTGGCACGCGGAGGGCACGACGCAGGTTTCCGAGGACGAAGCCCTGCTGCTGGCCGCAAGTGCGACGCCCGAAGGCGGGCCGCCGCAGCGCATCGCGGCGGGCATGGCGCGTGCGATGCAGCTCGAACACGGTGTCGTGATCGAGATCATCGACGCCAGGACCGACCCCAGGCTGCTTGTCGACCGCGACGAATGCGGCGCCATCAAGCTCTGGCATTCGGAAGGCGCGACGCAACTGAGCGACGATCAATTGACGGAGCTTGCGATCAGCGCGCTGCCCGGCGGTGGCCGCAGCGTCGACCTCGGCGGGCGCTACGCCAAGGCCTTCGTCACACCGCTCGGCTACTCGGTCGTGATCTGGAAGCCCGTCGCGCGCTGAATTACGCGGATTGATGGACGGTCCAGCGGCGCAGGCGCTTGAGCCAGGCCACGCGCGGCCAGGGCAGGCCGACGAAGGCCTCCATCACGATCAGCGGCACGCCGCCGCGCCAGAACGTTGAGCGCCGTGCGAGCGGACGGCTGCCGAGTGGCAGGCGCGTGAATTCGAAGGGGCCGCGCCGGATGCGCGGATCGGTCCACACCAGTGTCGCCAGCGGCCGCCGGCCGAGCCGGCGCAAGCCCTTCCACGGGCCGCCGACGCCGGCGATCGTCGTCACGCTGCGCGCGAGCACCGCGGGCTTGCCGTCGCGGCGCACGACGACCTCGCGCACGAAGACGCGCATGCCGGCATGTGCCAGGCCGAGCGCCTGCGCCTCGTCGGCGCGCGCGGCTTGCCAGCCGCTGGTGCGCACGTCGACCGTGACTCTGCCGGAGCGCGCCAGGCGCGCGGTGAGCGAGCCTGGCTGGCGCATCGGCCGCGTCTCGGGCGCCATGGGCGGCGCGGGGATCCAGTGCAGGGGCAGCATGGCGGGATTCTAAACGGTGCGACTTTCGGTCTGCGGCAAAATGCCGCAGCGAACGCGCGGTCCGATATGGCGGCCGGCATGATCGTGGATAATGGCCGCCGATGTCTTCACAGTTGCCCATAACCGATGCCAACGCCGCCGCCGTCGTCCGGCGGCTCGTTGCATTGCGCTGGTGGCTGATCGCGGGCGAAGTCGCGGCCATCGTCTGTGTGCCGCTTGCGCTCGACGTGCCGCTGCCGCGCGTGCCGATGCTGGTCGTGGTCGCGTTGCAGGCGCTGGCCAACGTCGTGGCGACGCTGCGCCTGGCGAGCGGCGGAATCGTGGGCGATTCCGGCCTGCTTGCGCAGCTGATCACCGATATCGTCGCGCTCGCCGTGCTGATGTTCCTTTCCGGTGGCGCCGCCAATCCGCTGATCTCGCTGCTCCTGCCGCCCGTGGCGGTGGCGGCGCTGGCACTGCCGGCGCGCCGCGTCGTGGCTGTCGCCCTGCTCGCGATCGGCGCCTACTCGCTGCTCAACATCTTCTATCTGCCGCTGCCGATTGCCGATGCCGGCCGGGCGGCACGCCTGCACCTTGCCGGCATGTGGGTCACCTTCGTGCTCTCGGCAGCAATGCTGTCGTGGATCGTGCTGCGCATGACGACAGCGATCCGCGCCCGCGACGCCGAGCTCGCCGAGGCGCGCGAGAAGGCGCTGCGCGACGAACGCGTGGTCGCGCTGGGCGCGCTGGCCGCAGGCGCCGCCCACGAGTTGTCGACGCCGCTCGCGACCATGGCCGTGATCGCGGGCGAACTGGAGCGTGACGCGACGGTGCCGGAGGCCGCGCGCGCCGATCTGGCCGTTCTGCACCGGCAGGTCGCGGCCTGCAAGGAGATCATCAGCGGGCTGGCCGAGCGCGCGGGCGCCCAGCGTCTCGACAGCGCGGCTGCGGTGCCGGCCGCGTCGTGGCTGAACGATGTCTTTGCGCGCTGGCGCGGAATGCGGCCGCGCGCCGCGGCTGAACTGCACTTGCACGGCGTGCCACGGGGGCTGACTTTCGTGGCGGACGCAACGCTCGAACAGGGGCTGCTCAATCTCTTCAACAACGCGGCCGACGCGGGCACGCATGTGCGCGTGACGGCGCAGGGCGACGAGGCGGGGCTGACCATCGAAGTGTGCGACGACGGTCCCGGGTTTTCGCCGCAGGTCCTGCAGCAGGCCGGCAGGGCGCCGTTTCCCGCACACGAGCGTGGCAGCGGGGTCGGCCTGTTCCTTGCACATGCCGCGATCACGCGGCTGCGTGGCGACCTGAGCCTCGGCAACGACGGGGGCGGGTTCGCCCGCGTGCGGCTGCCGGCGACTTCGGCAAACTGAGGGAATATGGACTACGTACTGGTGATCGACGACGATGAGACCTTCAATGGCGTGCTCACGCGCGCGCTGCGTCGGCGCGGCCTGGATGCGGACGGCGCACTGGATGCCACCGGTGCGCTGGCGGCAGCGGGCCGCCGGTCGCCGGATCGCGTGGTGCTCGACCTGAGCCTAGGTGGCACGTCGGGTCTGGCGCTGATCGAGCCGCTGCTCGACATCAACCCTGACTGCCGGATAGTCGTCCTTACCGGCTACGCCAGCATTGCCACGGCGGTCGATGCGATCAAGCTCGGTGCCGTGCAGTACCTGGCCAAGCCCGTCGAAGTGGATGCGATCGTCGCGGCATTCGATGCCGCGGAACGACCGGAGACAGCCGAACTGCCCGAAATCGAGCCGCTGTCGGTGGACAGGCTGGAGTGGGAACACATCCAGCGCATCTTGCGCGAGCACGAAGGCAACATCTCCGCGACCGCGCGCGCCCTGAAGATGCACCGGCGCACCTTGCAGAGAAAGCTTTCCAAGCGGCCAGCGAAGTCCTAGCGTCTTGCAGGCGCGGCGCCTGGCACCGCGCCGGAAGATCTTACTTGTGCATGTGCTCGTGGTCCATGGCCGGCATCGGTGCCGGCATGATCGGCCGCACGGGCGCTTCGACCTGCTTCGTCGAACCGTCGTCGAAGCCGAGCGTGATGGCGACCTTGTCGCCTTCCTTCAACGGTGCCTTGAGGTCGATCAGCATCACGTGCAGGCCGCCGGGTTGCAGCACCGCTTCGCCCTTGGCCTTGATGTCGATGGCCGGGACCTGGCGCATCTTCATCACGCCATTGTCATTGACGTGGTTGTGCAGTTCGGTGATCTTCGAGGCACTGTTCTCGGCCTTGATGACTTTCACGTCCTTGTCGCCGCCGTTCTTCAGCACCATGAAGGCGCCGGTGGCCTGCGCGTTGGGCGGCGCCAGGCGCACGTAGGGGTCGACCACCGTGATGCCGTCGGCGGCGCCGGCAGCGAAGGCGCCTAGCGAGAAGGTAGCGGCGAGGGTTGCTAACGCGAAGCGGATGGGGCTCATCATGTTGCTCCTTTCATGGGGACAGGTTGGGGAAGATGCTTGCGGATCTCGGCCAGGGTCTGGTCGACGGTAGCGCCGTGCGGAATCCGGCCGACCAGGCGTCCATCCGGCGCGACGACGTAGGTCCACGCGCTGTGGTCGACGACGTAGCCGGCACCGCCGCCGACGTTCTGGCGCGCGTACACGGCGCCATACAGCTTCGCCGCGGCGGCGACGGCGTCGGCGCTGCCGGTGACGCCGATGATGCTCGGGTGGAAAAAGGCCGTGTAGCTCTTGAGACGCTCGGGCGTGTCGCGTTCGGGGTCGACTGAAACGAAAATGGTCCGCACGCGCGCCAGTTCCTCGGGCGAAAGCTTCGCCAGCGCCTGTCCCGTCACGGTGAGCGAAGTCGGGCAGATGTCCGGGCAATAGGTGTAGCCAAAATAGACGAGCACCACGTTGCCGCGCATCGTCACCGTGTCGACGGGGCCGTCGGCCGATTGCAGGACGAAGTCGCCGCCGGCGGGACCGGCGGGGGCGGCCGGCGGCGACGGCTGCCAGAAGAGCACGCCGGCGATGGCGAGCGCAAGCAGGACGACGATGGCAAGCAGGGCGCGCTGTGACATTCAGTTCTCCGAGATCGGCGCGTCGAACAGGAAGGGCACGGCGATGCGACGTTGCGCTCCCTCGACCAGCACGGTTGCCTTCCAGGTCATGCGGCCGGTGACGCAGACGGGGATCGTCGCCTCGCCGACGTAGCGGCCTTCGGCCTCGGGCTTCAACTCGACACGGTTGAACCCCATGTTCATCGTCTCACCGGCGAAATCGACTTCGACCTTGTCTGCGGGCAGGTTGGCCAGCGTCATCGTGATGTGCATCGGCTGCACCACGGGTATCGGGTGCGGCGCGATTTCGAGCCCGATGCGGCCGCCGCCCGGCACCTCCGCCATGCAGGCCTGCCGGTGCAGATCGCAGCCGGCAACGGGCATCAGCGTGAGGTCCGCCTTCGGGATCAGGAGCGGCGAGAACTTGTAGCCGGCGAGGGCGACGAGCGCAAGGGCGAGGATGATCGCGACGTCGACGAGGTAGGAGCGAGCGGAAGACACGGCAGTGCAGGATAACTCAACGGAAGCGCGGGACGGCTGCGACAATCCGTCGCAGCGTCACGTCGCGTAGCCCATCACCGCGACGAAGTGGAAAGCGCTGCCGGCGAGCACGAACAAATGCCAGACGAAATGGCCAAAGCGCAGGCGGTTGTCCGCGAGAAAGAAGGCGACGCCCGCGGTGTAGGCGAGTCCGCCGGCCAGCAGCCACCATAGCCCGGAGGTGGCGATTCGGGCGAACAGCGGCGCTGCGACCACGACGAGCCAGCCCATCGCCAGATAGAGCGCGGTCGACACGATCGGATGCGAGAGCCGGTTGAAGATCTTGAGCGTGATGCCCAGCGACGCCAGGCCCCAGACGACGCCGAACAGGGTCCAGCCCCAGGCGCCGCTCAATACGCCGAGCGCGAAGGGCGTGTAGCTGCCGGCGATGAAGAGGTAGATCGCGCAGTGGTCGAGCGTGCCGCAGATCTCCTTGGCGCGCCCCTCCGGCAGCGCGTGATAGAGCGCGGAGGCGGCGTAGAGCAGGACCATCGTGACCGCGAACACGACGGTGCCGACGATGGCGGCGGCGTGGCCGTGCGGGGCTACGTGAACGATCAGCACGGGCGCCGAGGCAAGCGCCGCCAGCGCCCCGACGCCGTGGCTGATGCTGTTGGCGATCTCCTCGCCCCGGGTTTGTGGCCGTGCGCTCATGCGGGCGAGGATGACAGCTTCACTCGCTCAGGCGAAATTCTTCGCCGCGAAATCCCAGTTGACCAGGTGACTGAGGAAGGTCTCGACGAACTTGGGTCGCGCATTGCGGTAGTCGATGTAGTAGGCGTGTTCCCAGACGTCGATGCACAGCAGCGGCTTGTCGGTCGTCGTGAGCGGCGTGCCGGCGGCGCCCATGTTGACCACGTCGACCGAACCGTCCGTCTTCTTGACGAGCCAGGTCCAGCCCGAGCCGAAGTTGCCGACCGCCGAGGCCTGGAACACCTTCTTGAACTCGTCGAACGAGCCCCACTTCTTGTCGATGGCCGCGGCGAGCGCGCCGCTTGGCGTACCACCGCCACTGACTTTCATGCAGTTCCAGAAGAAGGTGTGGTTCGACACCTGGGCGGCATTGTTGTAGAGGCCGCCGGTGGGCGCGGTCTTGACGATCTCCTCAAGCGACTTGTTCTCGAACGGCGTGCCCTTGATCAGGTTGTTGAGGTTGGTGACGTACGCCTGATGGTGCTTGGCGTAGTGGTACTCGAAGGTTTCCTTCGACATGTGGGGCGCCAGCGCGTCCATCGCATACGGCAGGGGGGGCAGGGTGTGTTCCATCTTTTTCTCTCCGGTGATTGACAAGTGGATAGGGTCTTAATGTTGAGCATTCTAGTCAGGAATTATTTTGCTGACAAGGGCCGTCGCGCCGCCCTCGGCAAAATGCAGGTCGAGCGCCATGCCGCCGGCCAGTTGCCTGTGGCTGCGCACCAGTTGTCCGTCGGGCGCCCGCACCAGCGCGTAGCCGCGCGCGAGTGCCGCCCGCGGGTTGAGCGCGGCGAGGCTGGCGCCGAGCCGGGCGAGATGTGTGCGACGCTGTTCCAGGTTCGGCTGCGCGCGAGCGAGGCGCAGGCGCAGCGCCTCGATGCGCTGCCGCTGCCGCACGGCGACGCGCTCGCCGGCGGCCGCAAGACGGGTGGCGAGATGCGCCAGCCGCTGCCGGCTGCGCGCGAGGCGCTCGGCCGGGTGCACGAGGCGCCGCCCGAGCAGGTCGACACGCTGCATGCGGCGTTCGAGTTGCGTGCGCATCGAGCTGCGCAGCGTGGCTGCGAGTTGCCCAGTTTCCGCCGCCGCCTCGAACCAGCCTGCGCTGGCGATTTCGGCCGCTGCAGTCGGCGTCGCCGCGCGGTGGTCGGCGGCGAGATCGGCGATGGAAAGATCGGTCTCGTGGCCGATGC
Organism: Rhodocyclaceae bacterium; assembly: GCA_035505955.1. GTDB lineage: Bacteria > Pseudomonadota > Gammaproteobacteria > Burkholderiales > Rhodocyclaceae > Fen-999. Next base: position 21,705 of record DATJQH010000115.1, on the reverse strand, counting down.
CGGCGACGACCGGGATCGGCGAGGCCGCGACCGCGCGGGCGACGACCTCTTCGTTGAATGACCAGAGGTCCTCGAGGCTGCCTCCGCCGCGCACCAGCAACAGCAGATCGCATTCGTCGCGCTGCGCCGCGGCGTCGAGCGCGGCGACGATCTGGCCTGCGGCCTCGCTGCCTTGCACCAGCGTCGGGTAGATCACGATCGGCACGTGCGGCGCGCGCCTGGCCAACGCTGCGATGACATCGCGCAAGGCTGCCGCGCGCGGTGATGTGACGACGCCGATGCGCCTGGGAAAACGCGGCAGCGCGCGCTTGCGCTCGTCGGCGAACAGGCCCTCGGCGGCGAGTTTCTCCTTGAGGCGCAGGAAGGCCTCGTAGAGCTTGCCGAGTCCGGCCCGGCGTACGCTTTCCACGTTGAGCTGGAAGTCGCCGCGCGCCTCATACAGGGTCACCAGCGCGCGCACTTCGACCTGCTGGCCGTTCTCCAGCTTCCATGGCACCGATTGGGCGCGCGATCGGAACAGCGTGCAGCGCACCTGCGCATCGGCATCCTTGAGCGTGAAATAGCAATGACCGGAGGGCGCCCGGGTAAGGTTCGATATCTCGCCGGCCACCCACAGCAACGGGAAGTCGCGTTCGAGCGCGGCGCGCGCGAGGCGGTTGAGTTCGGCGACGGTCAGGATGTCGGGCAGCACGGCGCGGTATTTCCTATGACAAAGGCAATTTCATGCACAGATGGATTCTACGCGTCGCTCTCATGGGATCGGCCATTGTCATCTCCCCGAAACCCGCTTGTAGTCTGGCCGCAATTTGCAAGTAACTGAAAGATAAGGATCGCGGTCGTCGCAATTCCGCGCTCCGTGGGTCCGCGGCCAATAACGGCGGCCCTTCTGACGATTTCTTGACGAAGGATTCACAGGGTTTTCCACAGTTTTTGTGGAAAACGAAATGGGCCTCTCGGGCCTAGATTCATCCTTCGCCATGACCGCCATCGTTCCCGCTTCGACCACCCTCGCACCGTTGCGTCCTGCAGCGGTGCTGGGCATGTTCCGGGAGGTGCTCGAAAGCAGCCTGATCGAGCGCGGGGCCGAGCAGGGCCTGGAACTGCTCGGGCCGGCGGCGGATTTCTGGCATCAGGTCGATCTGGCGGAGCTGCAACGCATGGCCGAGGGCGGCAACGCCTCGGCGCAGGCGGAACTTGCCTGGCGCTGCGCCGTGGGCGACGGCACGCCGCGCTCCTATGCCGAGGCGCAGCGTTGGTCGGCCCGCAGCGCCGAGGCCGGCTGCGCCGCCGGCGAGGCGGTGCTGGGCTGGCTCCTCTACCATGGGCACGGGCTGCCCCAGGATCGGGCCGAAGCCGCAAGCCTCTTCGCCAGTGCGGCGGCCAAGGGCCAGGCGCGCGCGGCCGACCTGCTGGCGCGCTGCCGCTTCTTCGGTCGCGGCGTTGTCGGGGACAAGGCGGAGGCGGTCCGGTTGTGGCGCCAGGCCGCGCTCCAGGGCACGGCGACGGCGATGTTCTCGCTGGGGCTGTGCCTGTACGCGGGCGAGGGCGCCGCGCAGGACCGGCGCGAGGCGGTGGAATGGTTCCAGGCCGCTGCCGCCAACGGCATCGTCGGTGCCATGTTCCTGCTCGGCCAGTGCCATACGTTCGGGCTGGGGGTGGCTGCCAACGCGCGCGCGGGCTTGGCCTGGTACGAGAAGGCCGCCGAGGCGGGCAGCGCCGAAGCCTGCTTCGAACTGGGCGAGGCGCATGCCGCCGGTCGGTCGGCCGCAGGCCAGGATCTCGGCGAGGCGCTGCGCTGGTGGCGCGCCGCCGCGCACCGGGGACACGCGCGCGCCTGCGTCAAGGTCGCCCACTGCCATCGCTGGGGCGACGGCGTGTCGGAGAACAAGGAACTTGCGCGCTCGTGGTACCGCCGTGCTGTCACGCTGGGGGAAGCGCATGCGCAGGTCTGGCTCGGCGAATGCCACGAACACGGCGAGGGCGGCGCGGTGGACCTTGCCGCCGCCGCCGATCACTATCGCATCGCCAGCGAGGCCGGCGACGTGCACGGCCAGGCCGAGTACGGCCGCTGCCTGCTGCACGGCATCGGCGTGGCGGCCGACCCGACGCGGGCCGAAGTGCTGCTGCGCGCGGCCGCCGAGGACGGCTGGACTTCGGCGCTGGGCGAACTGGAACGCCACTGGTTCGCCGAAGGCGAGCGCGCCATGCGCCGGCCCGCGGGCGACCCGGCGCGCGCTGTCGCCTGCTATCGCAAGGCCGCGGAACTCGGCCACCGCCAGGCGGCCCTGATGCTGGCCGAATGTCTGCGCTACGGCGTCGGCGGGCCTGCGGATCTCGCGCAGGCAGTGCGCTGGTATCGCAAGGCCGCGTCGTTGTTCGACGCCAAGGTCGCGCTCGGCGACATGTACTTCTACGGCTGGGGCGTGGAGCGCAATGCGCGCGAAGCCGTGCGCTGGTACGAGCAGGCGGTGGGACAGCATGAGGATGCCTACGCCATGTACAGCCTCGGCTACTGCCTGTTGCACGGCCAGGGCGCGGGCCGTGATGTCGCCACGGGCATGAACTGGCTCGAACAGGCGGCGCGTCTGGGCGAGGCGGACGCGCAATACGAACTGGGCAGCGCCTATTACCGGGGCGAGGGTGTCACGGATTCGAAGCGCGCGCTGGAGTGGCTGGCATCCGCCGCGAGCCTGGGCCACGCGCAGGCGCTCGCCTTCCTCGAACGGATCGAGCGCGGCGGGCCGCTGAACTAAGCCAGCTGCGCCTGCACGAGGGCGATGTCGGCGTCGAGCCGGTCGGCCATTTCCTGCAGCAGATCACGCTTCGCGCGCCGGGCGATGTTGGTGGCCGTGAAGAGTTCGTAGAGCCGCGACCCGAACAGGCGATTGAGTTCGGTCTCGATCTCCGTGATGCGACGCCGCAGGCGCGCGAGTTGCCCCGACAGCGAACCGGCCTCATCGCCCGCAATGCCACCATCGCGCCCCGGACCGTGGCGCGCGCCTTCCTGCCAGAGCGCCAGCACTTCGAGCAGCGCGGCTTCGTCGCCGGCCTGATAGGCCCGATTGGCCTCGGTCATCAGCTGTGTGCGCCATGCGCGGTCGTGCTCGTCGCGCGCACGGTCGGGATGGATCTTCTGGGCGAGCTTGCGGAACAGCTTCTTGATGCTGCCGCTGGGCGCGAAGGGGCGCGCCGTTTCGCGCACCAGCTGCTCGAAGCGCGTGCTTTCGCGCCGGCTCTGCTCGGCGCGCGCCCAGGCGCTTTGCGCCGCGCGCGCCGCCTCGGCGTCGTCCGCGCGGGCCTGCGCGCGTCGTGTCGCCAGTTCGGCCCTGAGTTCGTCGAGCGCGCTCATGCGCGTGCCGATCAGCGTCTGGTAGCGGCGCGTGAATTCGGCGATCTCGGCCTGCGCGGTCGCGAGTTCGAGTTCGAGTTCAGCGAGTTCCTGCGTCAGCACTTCCAGCTCGGCGCGTTCGCGCCGCGCCGGGTCCACGGAGGCGAGGCCGCCGCCCTGCGCGGGGGCGATCAGGTGCGCGGTGCGCTGGGCGCCGGACCAGGGGCCGCGGCAGTCGTCGGGCAGCTGTTCGGGTTCCGCGACCAGCACCCAGTCGGAGGGCACGGCGAGGCGAACGGCGAGGGACATCGGCAGGATGCGCACCGGGAACAGGCGCTCGAGTTCCGCGGGCCACGCTTCGTGATCCACGTTGCGGCCGTTCCAGTCCACGCACTGTCGCCAGAGGTCGGCGTGCTTCGCCAGGCGTTGGCGCTGGGCGAGCCAGGCCGGTCCCTCGGCGTCGTCGCCGGCGCGCGCAAGGCGGCTCTTCAGGAGCGACAACGTGGCGCGCAGCGCGATCGGACGCACGTGGTCAGCCGCCGGCAGCACCAGGCAAAGCGGCCGCAGGTTGATGTCGATGGCATTGGAGATGTCGGAAAGCAGGCGATCGTCCGCAGTCACCAGGAGCAGGCTGCGCTCGTTGGCCAGCGCTTCGGCGGCAAGCGCGCCCAGCGCCGCGATGGTGCCCGGCCCGCCGCGCTGCAGCATCCGGACGCCCGGGCCGGCGGCGCTCAGGCGTGCCAGCCACGCCTGCGCCAGACTGGCGCCATCGTCGGTTTCGATCATGCGGCCGATTCTAGCAGCGGGGTTCCGGCGGCCATCCCGGCGCCTTTGGACGACGCCTTGCCCAATCCGCGCACGGACGCTAAAGTGCGCCCTTCCTTTGCGTTTCCGGGAGTGCCCGTGTTTTCAATCATTCAGGCTGCCGGCTGGCCGATCTACTTCCTGTTGCTGACCTCCGTGATTGCCGTCGCGCTGATCATCGAGCGCGCGGCCGCGTTGCGCCGTGCCAAGATCGTGCCGTCCGGGCTGCTTGCCGCCGTCGTGACCGATTTCCGCCAGCATGGCGTCAGCGACGAAACGCTGAAGAAGCTCAACGCGCACTCGCACCTGGGCCGCGTGTTCGCCGCCGGCATGAAGAACGTCAAGAATTCGCGCGAAGTGATGAAGGAGGCGATTGAAGAGGCGGGCCGCAGCGCGGCGCACGATCTCGAGCGTTTCCTCAACACGCTGGGCACCATCGCCTCGATCAGCCCGCTCATGGGCCTGTTCGGCACCGTCGTGGGCATGATCGAGATCTTCGGTTCGGCCACGGGCACGGGCAACAATCCCGCCCAGCTCGCCCACGGTATTTCGGTGGCGCTGTACAACACCGGCTTCGGCCTCATCATCGCCATTCCGGCCATGATCTTCTATCGCCACTATCGCGCCAAGGTCGACGGCTTCGTGGTCGAGATGGAACAGCAGGCGGTGAAGCTGGTCGAACTGGTGCACGGAGAAAGAGCGTGAATTTCCAGAAGGGCCACGCCCGCGAGGAACCGGAGATCAACCTGATCCCGATGATCGACGTGCTGCTGGTGATCCTGATCTTCCTGATGATCACGACCACCTACTCGAAGTTCGCCGGCCTCGAGATCAATCTGCCCACCGCCGATGCCCAGGCGCAGAAGGAACAGCCCAACGAGATCAACGTCGTCGTCACCTCCGGCGGCGAGGTCATGGTGAACAAGGTGCCCGTGGGCAGCCGCGAGGTCGATGCCATCAGCGTTGCGCTCAGGCGCGCGGCCGGCGACGGCAAGGAGCCGGTCGTCATCATCAATGCCGACGCCAAGGCGACGCATCAGAGCGTGATCGACGTCATGCAGGCGGCGCAGCAGTCCGGGCTTTCCCACATCTCCTTTGCCACCCAGCAAGCACAGCGTTGAACGGGCCTGGCGGCGACGCGGTCCGCTGTCCTGGCTGCTGCTGCCCTTCGGTCTGCTGTTCTTCCTGATCGCGGCGCTGCGCCGCATCCTCTATCGCTTCGGCATCTTCGCGCAGGTGCGTCTTGCCGTGCCCGTGGTCGTGGTCGGCAACATCACGGCCGGAGGTTCGGGCAAGACGCCGCTGACACTCTGGCTGGTCGACCAACTGGGCAGGCGCGGGCGCCATCCCGGAGTCATCAGCCGCGGCTACGGCGGCGAGTTCGAGGGCGTGCGCAAAGTCAGCCCCGATGGTACGCCGTGCGAAGTCGGCGATGAGCCGCTTCTGATCGCGCGCCGCGCGCGTTGTCCGGTCTTCGTCGGCCGCGACCGCGTTGCAGCCGGGCAGGCGCTGCTGGCGGCGCATCCCGAATGTGACATCGTCATCTGTGACGACGGCCTGCAGCACTACCGGCTGGCGCGCGACGTCGAGATCGCAGTCGTCGACCGGCGCGGCTTCATGAACGGCTGGCCGCTGCCGGCCGGGCCGCTGCGCGAGCCGGCGTCGCGCCTGCGCACGGTCGACGCCGTGGTCGCGAACGGCTGGAATGGCGCGGCCGGTTTCCGCATGACGCTCACCGGCGACCGCTTCGAGCCGCTGAAAGTCAGGCCCGACGGTACGCCGTGCGACTTCGCCGGCAAGCGCCTGCACGCGGTGGCGGGCATCGGCGAGCCGCAGCGCTTCTTCGATCATCTCGCCGCGCTCGGCCTCGAGTTCGTCGCGCATCCGTTTCCCGACCATCACGCCTATGTCGCGGCGGATCTTGCCTATGACGGCGACGCCATCCTGACCACCGAAAAGGACGCGGTAAAATTCGGGGCACTCGCATCGTTGCCCGTCTGGGTGCTGCCGGTGACCGCGACCGTGACGCCCGACCTCGCGCAATTCATCCTGGAGAGAATCGATGGACGCCCGCCTGCTTGAAATCCTCGTCTGCCCGCTGTGCAAGGGCCCGCTCGACCACCGCAAGGACAGGGCGGAGCTGGTGTGCAAGCCCTGCCGGCTCGCCTATCCAATCAAGGACGACATCCCGATCATGCTCGAGGACGAAGCGCGGCAGCTGCCGGCTGACGAAGAGTAGACCAGCGTGGGTTTCCACGTCGTCATTCCGGCGCGCTACGCTTCGACGCGCCTGCCCGGCAAGCCGCTGGCCGACATCGCCGGCAAGCCGATGGTGGTGCGCGTCGCCGAGGCGGCGCTGAGGAGTTCCGCGACCGACGTCTGCATCGCCACCGACGACGAACGCGTGCGCGCTGCAGTCGTTGCGCACGGCCAGCGCGCGGTCATGACGAGCGCCGATCACGCCAGCGGCACCGACCGCATCGCCGAGGTCGTCGACGCGCTCGGCTGGCCAGATGACGACATCGTCGTGAACGTGCAGGGCGACGAGCCGCTGATCGAGCCGGCGCTGATCGATGCCGTGGCCGTCGCGCTGAAAGTCAGCCCCGGTGGTACGCCGTGCATGTCCACGGCCGCGCATCCACTGACTTCAGCGACCGATTTCTTCAATTCGAACGTGGTCAAGGTCGTCTGCGACGCCGCCGGCCGGGCCCTGTACTTCTCGCGGGCGCCCATCCCCTGGGCGCGCGACGCGTTCACCGCGAACCGCGAGGTGCTGCCGGCGGATCTGGGCGCGCTGCGCCATATCGGCATCTACGGCTACTCCTGCGCCTTCCTGCGCCAGTACGGCCGGTTGGCGCCGTCGCCGATCGAGGGCATCGAGGCGCTGGAGCAGCTGCGGGTGCTCTGGCATGGCTTCGAGATTCAGGTCGCGGTCCACGACCATCCGCCCCAGCCGGGCGTCGATACGACCGAGGATTTGCAGCGCGTACGGGCCATTTTCGCCGCCGGCGCAAGATAAGCGCACACAATCCCGTCATTCGCAAGTCCATTAAACCGGCGCCTCGAATAGGTTTATGTTCTGCGCAGCTGGAGTGGGCGTCTATAAAATAATATAATCGTTCAATTAGAATTAGCTCGCACTTAGGGAGACAACATGCGACTGATACTTTTGGGGCCCCCCGGCGCTGGCAAGGGCACCCAAGCCAATTTCATCAAGGAAAAGTTCGGCATTCCGCAGATTTCGACGGGGGACATGCTGCGCGCAGCCGTCAAGGCCGGCACGCCGCTGGGTCTGGAAGCGAAGAAGATCATGGATGCCGGCGGCCTGGTCCGCGACGACATCATCATCGGTCTGGTCAAGGATCGGCTGAAAGAGGCCGATTGCAAGTCCGGCTACATGTTCGACGGATTTCCGCGCACCATCCCGCAGGCGGAAGCCATGAAGGAAGCAGGCGTGCCGATCGACTACGTGCTCGAGATCGACGTGCCGGACAGCGAAATCATCACGCGCATGAGCGGCCGCCGTGTGCACGTGGCGTCGGGCCGTACCTACCACATCAAGTTCAATCCGCCGAAGGTCGAGGGCAAGGACGATGTCACCGGCGAACCGCTGATCCAGCGCGACGACGACAAGGAAGAGACGGTCCTCAAGCGGCTCGACGTCTACCACAAGCAGACTTCGGCCCTGGTCGACTACTACGGCAAGTGGGCATCGAACGGTCAGGCCGGCGCGCCCAAGTACCGCAAGATCAACGGCCTGGGCAAGGTCGAGGCAGTTCGCGACGCCGCCTTTGCGGCGCTGAAGTAACAGGGAGAAAAGCAGGATGGCAGCAAAGAAGATGAATGCGTTCTACGCGCAGTCGGGCGGCGTCACCGCGGTGATCAACGCTTCGGCTTGCGGCGTCATCGAGACGGCGCGCAAGCACAAGGACAAGATCGGCAAGGTCTACGCCGGCCGCAACGGCATCATCGGCGCATTGACCGAGGATCTGATCGACACCACCAAGGAGTCGGCGGCGGCCATCGCGGCCTTGCGCCACACGCCGTCCGGCGCTTTCGGCTCGTGCCGCTACAAGCTGAAGAGCCTGGAAGCGAACAAGCGCGAATACGATCGCCTGATCGAGGTGTTCAAGGCCCACAACATTGGCTACTTCTTCTACAACGGCGGCGGCGATTCGGCCGATACCTGCTTGAAGGTTTCGCAATTGAGCCAGGCAACCGGCTATCCGCTGCAGGCCATCCATGTGCCGAAGACGGTCGACAACGATCTGCCGATCACGGACAACTGCCCGGGTTTCGGTTCGGTTGCGAAGTACATCGCCGTGTCGACGCTCGAGGCCACATACGACGTGCGTTCGATGGCCAAGACGTCGACCAAGGTCTTCGTGCTCGAAGTCATGGGCCGCCACGCGGGCTGGATTGCCGCAGCCGGTGCGATGGCGTCGACCAAGGGCACCGAACTGCCGATCGTCGTACTGTTCCCGGAAGTGTTGTTCGACCAGAAGAAGTTCCTGGCCAAGGTGGAAACCCTGGTCAAGAAATTCGGCTACTGCACCGTGGTCGTTTCCGAAGGCTGCCACTGGCCCGACGGCAAGTTTCTGGCCGAGCAGGGCACGCGCGACGCTTTCGGCCACGCACAACTGGGCGGCGCGGCACCCGTGGTCGCGAACATGGTCAAGGAGGCGCTCGGCCACAAGTTCCACTGGGGCGTCGCCGACTACCTGCAGCGCGCCGCGCGCCACATCGCGTCCAAGAGCGACGTCGACCAGGCCTACGCCATGGGCAAGGCTGCGGTCGAATACGCGCTCAAGGGGCATAACTCGGTGATGCCGACCATCGATCGCATTTCCGACAAGCCCTACAAGTGGAAGGTCGGCATGGCGTCCCTCTCGAAGGTGGCGAACGTCGAGAAGATGATGCCCAAGAACTTCATCACGCCGGACGGCTTCGGCATCACCGAAAAGTGCCGAGCCTATCTGGCACCGCTGATGAAGGGCGAGGACTATCCGCCCTACCAGGACGGACTGCCGAAGTACGTGACGCTGAAGAACGCGCCGGTACCGAAGAAGCTGCCGGGAGAATTCAAGGTTTGAGAGGAATCGAAGGGCGTGCCAGAGCGGCGCGCCCTTTGTTTTTTTGGCCCTGACGGGGTTTGGTGTAGCTGAAATTTTCTAGGGAGGGAACAACATGTCGATGGGAGTGATGTTCGCTTTGATCTGCGCCGCGGCGGCAATCGTCTACGGCTGGATTACGGCGCAGTGGATCATGGGGCAGCCAACCGGCAACGACCGGATGCGGCAGATTTCCGCAGCTGTACAGGAGGGTGCGCAGGCCTACCTGAGACGGCAGTACACGACGATCGGTATGGTCGGTATCGTGCTGGCCGTCCTGATTGGCGTTTTCCTCAACATCTCCACTGCCATCGGTTTTGTGATCGGTGCGGTGCTGTCCGGTGCCGCCGGTTTCATCGGCATGAACGTGTCCGTGCGCGCCAACGTGCGTACCGCCGAAGCGGCACGTGCCGGCCTCAACGAGGCGCTCAACGTTGCCTTCAAGGGCGGCGCCATCACAGGCATGCTCGTGGTCGGTCTTGGCCTCCTGGGCGTGGCAGGCTACTTCGCCTTCCTGAAAAGTTCGATGGGCGATGCCAGCATGGATCACATCCTGCATCCGCTGGTCGGCCTGGGCTTCGGCTCCTCGCTGATCTCCATCTTCGCCCGTCTCGGCGGTGGCATCTTCACCAAGGGTGCCGACGTCGGCGCCGACCTGGTGGGCAAGGTCGAAGCCGGCATTCCCGAGGACGATCCGCGCAACCCGGCCGTGATCGCCGACAACGTCGGTGACAACGTCGGCGACTGTGCCGGCATGGCTGCCGACCTGTTCGAGACCTACGCCGTGACGATGGTGGCGACGATGCTGCTCGGCGCGCTGCTGTTCAAGAGCCAGGCCGAAGTCGCGGTGACCTATCCGCTGGTGCTCGGCGGCTTCTCGATCATCGCCTCGATCATCGGCGTGTTCTTCGTCAAGCACACGCCCGGCCAGAAGATCATGACCGCGCTGTACAAGGGCCTGATCGCCGCCGGCGTGCTGGCGCTGATCGCGTTCTATCCGATCACCAACTACATCATCGGCAGTGGCCTGACGCTGGAAAACGGCAAGGTGGTGACCGCGATGAGCCTCTACGGCGCCTCGATCATCGGCCTCGTCCTGACGGGCCTGATGGTCGTGATCACCGAGTACTACACGGCGACCGAATACAGCCCCGTGCGTCACATCGCGCAGGCCTCGACCACCGGCCACGGCACCAACATCATCGCCGGCCTGGGTGTTTCGATGAAGGCGACCGCACTGCCCGTGTTGTCCGTGTGCGCGGCCATCTGGGCGTCGTATAGCCTCGGCGGTCTGTACGGCATCGCGATTGCGGCCACGTCCATGCTGTCCATGGCCGGCATCATCGTCGCGCTCGACGCCTACGGTCCGATCACGGACAACGCCGGCGGCATCGCCGAAATGGCCGAATTGCCCGACTCCGTGCGCAACATCACCGACCCGCTGGACGCGGTCGGCAACACGACCAAAGCCGTGACCAAGGGTTATGCCATCGGCTCCGCCGGCCTCGCCGCGCTGGTGTTGTTCGCCGACTTCACGCACGGCCTGGAAGCCGCGGATGCGACAACCAAGTTCCTGTTCGACCTGTCCGATCCGGCGGTCATCGTCGGCCTGTTCATCGGCGGCATGGTGCCCTATCTGTTCGGTGCCATGGGCATGGAAGCCGTTGGTCGCGCAGCCGGCGCCATCGTTGTCGAAGTTCGCCGCCAGTTCCGCGAGATCAAGGGGATCATGGAAGGCACGGCCAAGCCGGAATACGGTACCTGTGTCGACATGCTGACCAAGGCCGCAATCAAAGAAATGATGATCCCGTCGTTGCTGCCCGTGCTGGTGCCGATCGTCACCGCGGTGGTCATCAACATCCTGATGGGCCCGGGCGCCGGCGTGCGCGCACTGGGCGGCGTGCTCATGGGCACCATCGTTACCGGCCTCTTCGTCGCCATTTCGATGACGACCGGCGGCGGTGCCTGGGACAACGCCAAGAAGTACATCGAGGAAGGCAACTTCGGCGGCAAGGGATCCGACGCGCACAAGGCGGCGGTGACCGGCGACACCGTGGGCGATCCGTACAAGGATACGGCCGGCCCGGCGGTGAACCCGCTCATCAAGATCATCAACATCGTTGCGTTGCTGATCGTGCCGATCGTGGCTGGTGGCAGCAAGGCCCCGGCCCCGGTGGCGGTTGTCACGCCTGCCCCGGTCGTTGCGGCCGTTCCGGCGATCGTGGCCACCAAGGCCATCGTGACCTTCGATGTGGGCAAGACCGACCTGTCGGCTGCCGCCGTGGCGTCGCTCAACGCGGTTGCCAGCGTGGCCAAGGGCAACGCGGCCAGCAAACTGTCGATCAGCGGCTTTCATGATTCGACCGGCGATCCCGCAAAGAACGCCGAACTGGCCAAGCAGCGCGCCTTCGCAGTACGCGATGCACTGAAGGCAGCCGGCATCGCGGAGGACCGCATCGAGCTCAAGAAGCCCGAGGAAATGAACGCGGGCAGCAGCGACGATGCGCGCCGCGTGGAAGTCACGTTGATGTAAGCACGGGGGTCGCCGCGAAAGCGGCGGTCCTTAGCGCATGAGTCGGGCCGTCCTGTCGAGGACGGCCCGATTTTTTTTGTTCAGGCGCTCCTGCGCCGGAAATCGCCGGGGCGGAAGCCGAGCAGGACCAACGTGCCGACGTAGGCGCCGCCGCCGGCGATCACGGTGCCGGCAAGCCTTAACATGCGCTCGCCGAAGGGCATCGACATCCAATCCGCTTCCGTGCCGACGGCAAACCAGAGCACGACCGCCAGCACCGCGAGCGCGAGCATGAGCTTGGCACCGAACGCCCGCCAGCCCGGGGCCGGCCGATACACCTGCCGCAGGCGCAAGCCGCGATAGAGCAGGGTCGCGTTGAGGCAGGACGCGAGGCCGATCGACAACGCGAGCCCGGCATGACGCAGCCAGCCGATGAACGCGAGGTTCATGGCCTGGGTGGCCGCGAGCGTGATCAGGGCAATCTTGACAGGCGTCCTGATGTCCTGGCGCGCGTAGAAGCCCGGTGCGAGGACTTTCACGAGGATCAGCCCGGCGAGGCCGATGCTGTAGGCGACCAGGGCCGAGCGCGTCTGCAGCACGTCTTCGGCCGTGAATGCGCCGTGCTGGAACAGCGTTGCCAGGAGCGGCACGGCCAGCATCGCCAGGGCCAGCGCCGCGGGCAGGGTGAGCATCAACGTGAGGCGCAATCCCCAGTCGAGCAGGGCGGAAAACTCGTCATGCCGCTCGTCGGCGTGGCACTTCGAGAGGCTCGGCAAGAGGATCGTACCGAGCGCCGCACCCAGGAGCCCCGCCGGGAATTCCATCAGCCGGTCCGCGTAGTAGAGCCACGAGACGCTGCCGGAGGGCAGGAACGACGCGAAGATCGTGTTGATCAGCAGCGAGATCTGCGCTACCGAAACACCGACCACGGCCGGTCCCATGAGCTTGAGTATCCTGCGCACGCCGGGGTCGTGCGGATTCCAGTCCCAGCGCGGCAGCATGCCGATGCGCGAGAGCGCCGGCAGCTGCAGGCCCAGCTGCAGGATGCCGCCAATGAATACCGCCCAGGCCAGCGCCACGACCGGCGGATCGAACCAAGGGGCGGCCAGCAGCGCCATGCCGATCAGCGACAGGTTGAGCATCACCGGCGTGAATGCGGGCAGCGCAAAGCGGCTCCAGGTGTTGAGAATGCCCGCTGCCAGCGCCACCAACGCCATGAACAGGATGTAGGGGAAGGTGATACGTGTCAGTTCCACAGTCAGGGCGAACTTGTCCGCGTCGCCGGCGAATCCGGGCGCCGAGACGTAGATGATGAGCGGCGCACCGATGATGCCGAGGACGGCCACCAGCAGCACCGCGACGAACAGGACCGTGGCCGTGCGATCGATCAGGAGCTTGGTGTCCGTTTCGCCGCGGCGATTCTTGTATTCGGCAAGCAGCGGCACGAAGGCCTGCGAGAAGGCGCCTTCGGCGAACAGGCGACGCAACAGGTTGGGCAGGCGGAAGGCCACGAAGAACGCATCCGTCATCAATCCGGCGCCGAAGCTGCGGGCAATGACGAAATCGCGGACGAAACCAAGGATGCGCGACAGCAGCGTCATGCCGCTGACCGTGGCCAGCGAGCGCAGGAGGCCGGGGCTGGATTTCATGGGCGGCAATGGTATCGGTTCTTGCTTGGTGCCGGGGCCTTGCAACAAGGGAGATACGTCACTATAATCCGCCGTTTTTCCAGCCCGATACCGGAATACGAGATATGGCCAACAGCGCCCAAGCACGCAAGCGCGCCCGCCAAGCGGTCAAGCAGCGCGCGCACAACATGAGCCAGCGTTCCGCGCTGCGCACGGCAATCAAGAAGGTACGCAAGGCGATCGGCACCGGCGACAAGACGGCCGCCCAAGCCGCGTTCAAGGAACAGCAAAGCATCATCGATTCGATCGCCGACAAGAAGGTCGTGCACAAGAACACTACCGCGCGCTACAAGAGCCGCCTCTCCGCAGCGATCAAGGGGCTGTAGGCTCCCCGCTCCCGCCTTCGGATCAAACGGGCCGCCTTCTGGCGGCCCGTTTTCTTTTGCCCCACCGTGCCGGTCTTGCCCGAATGCTGCACCTGCAAAGCCTGACCGAATAAGGGGCTATCTTGCATATCTCCAAAGTCGTGCATATAATCGCCAGACTTCCCTGATCGCAAAGGGGTTTTTATGTTGGCGCCGGTACTAACGAAATACGGCTTCCGTATAAGGACGCGCGTGGGTCTTGTCATCAACAACTTGATGATCCATGGACGCGACTCCGCCGAAGCACAACGCAAGTTGCGCCAGATGTATCGCGACTGCGAGATCATCGAATGCGTTTGCCACAACGGCGGTGGCGCCCGCATGGCCATGGTGGAGAGCCGCAAGACGGCAGGCTGATCGCGCGCCTGGCCTTCCCAAGGCACCCACCGTTGATTTGCTTGTACAGATCAGGGTTTTTGCACTAACATTACTTCCATCGGACATGCACTGAGCGGCGGCCATGGTGGCCGCCGTATCTTTTTTGCGCGGAGCGTTTATGCCGCACTTGATGAATACCTATAAACGGCAATCGGTCGCCTTCACGCACGGTGAAGGCAGCCACCTTTACGACGAGCAGGGGCGCCGTTACCTCGATGCACTGGCAGGCATTGCCGTGAATACGCTCGGGCACGCGCACCCCAAACTGGTGCGCGTGCTGGGCGAACAGGCCGGCCGGCTGATCCACACGTCGAACATCTACCGCGTGCGCGAACAGGAGGCGCTCTCCGACCGCCTCGCCGCGCTGTCGGGCATGGACGAAGTGTTCTTCTGCAACTCCGGCTGCGAAGCCAACGAGGCGGCCATCAAGCTGGCGCGCATGTATGGCCACCAGAAGGACATCGATCAGCCGGCGATTGTCGTCATGGAGCATGCATTCCACGGCCGCACGCTCGCCACGCTTTCGGCAACGGGGAATCGCAAGGTGCAGGCGGGATTCGAGCCCCTCGTGTCGGGGTTCGTGCGCGTGCCGTTCGACGACCTGGAAGCGATCGAGCATGTGGCCGCGAACAATCCGAACGTGGTCGCGGTGCTGTTCGAGCCGATCCAGGGCGAAGGCGGCATCAACCTCGCGCACAATGACTACATGCAGGCATTGCGGCGCATCTGCGACGAGCGCGACTGGCTGTTCATGGTGGATGAGGTCCAGTGCGGCGTCGGCCGCACAGGTGCCTGGTTCGCCTACCAGCATGCGGCTGTCCATCCGGATGTCATGACGCTGGCGAAGGGCCTCGGCTCCGGCGTGCCCATCGGCGCGTGCCTGGCGGCAGGTCCCGCGGCTGGCGTGTTCAAGCCCGGCAACCACGGCTCCACCTTCGGTGGCAATCCGTTCGCCTGCGTCGCTGCGCTGACGACGCTCGATGTCATCGAGCAGGATGGTCTGATGCAGCGTGCGGTGCAACTCGGCGACGCGATCCGCGCTGGTCTGCGCGCGGCGCTGGACGGTGTCGCCGGTGTCGTCGACATTCGCGGACAGGGACTGATGATCGGCATCCAGCTCGACCGCGCGTGCGGCGAGCTGGTCGGCCAGGCCATCGAGGCGGGGCTCTTGATCAGCGTCACCGCCGACAGCGTGATCCGGTTGCTGCCGCCGCTGACCTATTCCGACGCCGAGGCGCGGATGCTCGTTGACCAGCTTGCGCCCCTGGTGAGGAAATTTCTGGGAGCCTGATCATGGCGACTTTGAAGCATTTCCTGCAATTCAAGGACTTCAGCCGGGCCGAACACGACCACGTCTTCAAGCGTAGCCGCCGTATCAAGGAACAGTTCAAGGCCTATCAGCGCTACTGGCCGCTCGCCGACCGGACGCTCGTGATGATCTTCGAGAAGGCGAGCACGCGCACGCGCCTGTCCTTCGAGGCCGGCATCCAGCAATTGGGCGGCGTCGCCATCTACCTCAACACGCGTGACTCGCAGCTGGGTCGCGGCGAGCCGGTGGAGGACGCGGCACAAGTGATTTCGCGCATGTCCGACCTGGTGATGATCCGCACTTTCGAGCAGGACATCATCGAGCGCTTCGCGCGCAATTCGCGGGTGCCCGTGATCAACGGCCTGACCAACGAATACCATCCGTGCCAGATCCTCGCCGACATCTTCACCTACATCGAGCATCGCGGCTCGATCAAGGGCAAGACCGTTGCTTGGATCGGCGACTCGAACAACGTCTGCAACACCTGGCTGCAGGCGGCGGAGGTACTCGACTTCAACGTGCACGTATCGACGCCGCCGGGCTACGAGGTCGAGCCCGAGCGCGCCGGCCTCTATGGCACCGGGCATTTCGAGCAGTTTGCCGATCCGATGGATGCCGCGCGCGGCGCCGACCTGGTCACGACCGACGTCTGGACTTCGATGGGCTTCGAGGCCGAGAACGAAGAGCGGCTGCGCGACTTCGCCGACTGGCAGGTGGATGTCGAGATGATGAAGGTCGCGCGTCCGGACGCGCTGTTCATGCATTGCCTGCCAGCGCATCGCGGCGAGGAAGTCGCCGCCGAGGTGATCGACGGGCCGCAGTCGGTGGTCTGGGACGAAGCGGAGAACCGGCTGCACGTGCAAAAGGCATTGATGGAATATCTACTGTTGGGACATGTCGAACAATGAGTGAAGTGAAGAAGGCAGTGCTCGCCTACTCGGGCGGGCTGGATACCTCGGTCATCCTCAAGTGGCTGCAGGATACGTACAAGTGCGAGGTCGTCACGTTTACCGCGGACCTTGGCCAGGGAGAGGAACTGGAGCCTGCGCGCAAGAAGGCGGTCAAGCTCGGCATCAAGCCGAAGAACATCTTCATCGACGACCTGCGCGAGGAGTTCGTGCGCGACTTCGTCTTCCCGATGTTCCGCTGCAATACGATCTACGAAGGCGAATACCTGCTCGGCACCTCGATCGCGCGGCCGCTGATCGCCAAGCGCCTGGTCGAGATCGCCCGCAAGACGGGCGCCGACGCCATCTCGCACGGCGCCACGGGCAAGGGTAACGACCAGGTGCGCTTCGAACTCGGCGCCTACGCGCTGATGCCGAACGTCAGGATCATCGCGCCCTGGCGCGAGTGGGACCTTCTCTCGCGCGAGAAGTTGCTCGCCTACGCCGAGAAGCACGGCATTCCGATCGAGATGAAGCACAAGAAGGGCGGCTCGCCGTACTCGATGGACGCCAACCTGCTGCACATCTCGTTCGAAGGCCGGCATCTGGAGGACCCCGCCGCAGAGGCTGAGGAATCGATGTGGCGCTGGACAGTGTCGCCCGAGAAGGCGCCCAACAAGCCGGAGTTTCTCGACCTCGAATTCAAGGCCGGCGATCTCGTTGCCATCAACGGCAAGAAGATGAAGGCGCACGAGCTGCTGGCAACGCTGAATCAGGTCGGCGGCAAGCATGGCATCGGCCGGCTGGATCTCGTCGAGAACCGCTACGTCGGCATGAAGTCGCGCGGTTGCTACGAAACGCCGGGCGGCACCATCCTGCTGAAGGCGCACCGTGGCATCGAGTCCGTCTGCCTCGACCGCGAAGTCGCGCACTTGAAGGATGACCTGATGCCGCGCTACGCCAGCCTGATCTACAACGGCTACTGGTGGAGCCCGGAGCGCAAGGCGCTGCAGGCGCTGATCGACCACACGCAGCAGAACGTCAATGGCTGGGTGCGCGTCAAGCTCTACAAGGGCGGCGTCACCGTCGTCAGCCGCGATTCCAAGACCGATTCGCTGTTCGACCCGACGATCGCCACCTTCGAGGACGACGCCGGCGCCTACGACCAGCGCGACGCAGCCGGCTTCATCAAGCTCAACGCCCTGCGCATGCGGATCGCGGAAAACGCCCGCCAGAAGCGCAAGGGCAGGAAATAGAACGGAGAGAAAGGCAATGAACCAGTTCGACAACGTGGCCGTGGTCAAGAAGGCCAATGTCTACTTCGACGGCAAGTGCGTAAGCCATACCGTGCAGTTTGCCGACGGCACCAAGAAGACCGTCGGCGTGATCCTGCCGGCGACGCTGACCTTCAACACCGGCGTGCCGGAGATCATGGAAACGGTGGCGGGTTCGTGCCGCTACCGCATCAAGGGTGGCGACTGGCAGGCCTGCGGCGAAGGCCAGAGTTTTTCGGTGCCCGGCAATTCCGCGTTCGACATCGAAGTCTCCGAACCCTACCATTACGTCTGCCATTTCTGATCATGCCGTCCTTCGACATCACTTCCGAAGCGGACATGGTGGCGTTGAAGAATGCCGTCGATGTCGCCGGCCGCCAGGTCGGCAACCGCTACGACTTCAAGGGCACGAGCGCGAAGCTGGAGATGAACGAGAAGGACAAGGTCATCACGGTCTTCGGTGACTCGGAGTTCCAGGTCGGCCAGGTCAAGGACATCCTGTTTCCCGAGATGGAGAAGAAGGCGCGCGAGAGCACCAAGCGGCTCGACATCGGCGACATCCAGTCCATCTCCGGCAACAAGGCGAAGCAGGACATCAAGATCAAATCCGGCGTCGACCAGGAACTGGGCAAAAAGATCGTGCGCCTGATCAAGGACAGCAAGCTCAAGGTGCAGGCGACCATCCAGGGGGACGCCGTGCGCGTCACCGGCGCCAAGCGCGATTTCCTGCAGGAGGCGATCGCGCTGGTGAAGAAGTCGGTGACGGACTATCCGCTTACCTACGGGAATTTCCGCGACTAGGCCTTGAGGCCCGTGATCCAGCGCGTGTAGAGCCTGTCTGCGACAACGCGCATGGCCGTAATGCGCTCACCCATCCTGTCGAACATCTGCTCCGGCGTTTGCACCGACGCAGACGCGGTGGTGCATTCGTCCGCCCACTGGCGGCACCAGAGCCGGATCATGGCTTCCGTCATCTCGACATGGCACTGCAAGCCCAGGTGCGGGCCCAACACGAAGGCCTGGTTGGCACAGTAGTCGCTCTTCAGCAGGCGCGTCGCGCCGGGCGGGATCGAGAAGGTCTCCCCGTGCCAGTGGAATGCCTCGAACGATTCCGTGTCGCCCAGCCATTCCCCGCATGGCGTACCACCGGGGCTGACTCTTGCCCAGCCGAGCTCCTTTACTGAGTTCTTCGTCACCGCACCACCCAGCGCCTTGCTCATCAATTGCCCGCCGAGGCAATGGCCGATGACGGGCACGCCTTGCTCGACCGCTTGCCGGATCAGCGCGCATACGGGTTCGATCCAGGGCAGGTCGTTGTTGACGCTCATCGGCCCGCCCATGAAGCAGAGTCCCGAGAAGACGTCGGGCGATGGCGGAATCGGCGCGCCCTCATCGACCTTCACGAGCGTCCAGGGCACCGAGTGGGCGTCGAGGAATGTGGCAAAATAACCGGGACCTTCCCCGGGACTGTGACGAAAGATGGCGACCGGCTTCATGGCGATTGGACAGCGGATGCGGATGCTCGATTGTATCGCCGCGCTCGCGGCGCTGGCCGCAGCGGCGGGTGCGCAGGGTACCGAGGTCGCGCTGGTGGGTCTGTATTCCGGCAAGGCCCTCGTGGTCATCGACGGCGGCCGGCCGCAGTCGATCCCGGTCGGGACGAGGACGCCCGACGGCGTCAAGCTGCTCTCGATTGAGGAGGGCGCAGCCAGTTTCGAGATCGACGGCCATCGCCAGCATCTGACCGTGGGCCAGCACGCGGTGTCCGCGGGCCGCGACGAGCGCGACGCGGCGACCGCGACGCTGATGGCGGACGCCAACGGCCATTTCCTCACCGTCGGCACCATCAACGGCGCGCCGACGCGCTTTCTCGTGGATACGGGGGCCACGGTGGTCTCGCTGGGCAAGACCGACGCCGTGCGCGCCAATATTGACTACCTGCAGGGTCAGCCGGCGATGTCCATGACCGCCAACGGCCCGACGCGCATCTGGCGCGTGAAGCTCAACTCCGTGCGCGTCGGCGACGTGGTGCTCAATGAGGTCGATGCCGCCGTCCACGAGCATGACCTGCCGGTCGCGCTTCTCGGCATGAGCTTCCTCAATCGCATGGAGATGAAGCGCGAGGGACAGACGCTGACCCTCAAGAAGCGCTACTGATGCCGATCTCCGAAGCATCCATTCGGCATCGCTTTGCCTCGGTGCCCGCGCGGACGAACGGACAGGCCGAACCCTCGTCGGCACTGGTGCCGGCCGCCGTGCTGGTGCCGATCGTCCTGCGCGCCACCGGCCTCACCGTATTGCTGACGCAGCGCACAGAACACCTGCGCGACCACGCGGGGCAGGTCGCCTTCCCCGGCGGCCGCTGCGAGCCAGAGGACGATTCGCCGGTGACGACCGCGCTGCGCGAGGCGCGCGAGGAGATCGGCCTCGACCCGGCGCAGGTGGAGGTTCTCGGCAAGCTGAAGGATTACCGCACCGGCACCGGATTCATCGTCGCGCCGGTGGTCGGGCTGGTCACGCCACCGCTTGATCTCAAGCTCGACGACTTCGAGGTCGCCGACGTGTTCGAGCCTCCGCTCGACTTCCTGCTGGATCCCGACAACTTCAGTCGGCAGCGGATCCAGTACGAGGGCGAATGGCGCGAATACTGGGCGGCGCCCTGGCAGGACCGGTACATCTGGGGCGCCACCGCGGGCATGCTGGTCGGTCTGCGCGAGTTCCTGCTGGGCATGTGATATCTTCGCTGCAACGCATCAAGCCGCTGCCATGACCTTCATCACCATCGTTCTCGCCCTCCTGCTCGAACAGGCGCATCCGGTGCCTGTCGGCCGCCTCAGCGGCTGGGTAGCGAAATGGACGCGCTGGCTGGAAGACCGCTTCAATGCCGGGGAGCCCCAGCACGGTGTCGCGGCCTGGATCGTCGGCGTCGTGCTGCCGTCCGCCGTGATGCTGGTGGCATTCGTGTACGCCTACTACAGCAATTGGCTTGTCGCGGCGCTGCTGGGCGTCCTCGTGCTGTATGTCACGACCGGCTTCCGCCAGTTCAGCCACCACTTCACGGATATCCAGCTGGCGTTGCGCGCCGGTGAGCTCGATCAGGCGCGTCGGCAGCTCGCGGCGTGGCGCGGCCGCAATACTGAAAAGCTGACTGCCAGCGAGGTTGCGCGCGTGGCGATCGAAGAGGCCCTGCTGGCCGCGCACCGGCACGTTTTCGCGCCGCTGTTCTGGTTCGTTGCGCTGGGGCCCGCGGGAGCATTGCTCTACCGGCTCGCTGGACACTTCTGCTACTCGTGGGGCGCGGAACGCGAACCCGAAAGCGAACTGGCCGCGTTCGGCGCCTTTGCGCGGCGCGCGTTCGCAGCCATCGACTGGTTGCCGGTGCGGCTCACTGCGGCGTCGTTCGCCGTGGTGGGCAATTTCGAGGACGCGGTGTTCTGCTGGCGCAACCAGGCCGATCGCTGGCCGGAGGAGGCAGGTGGTATCCTCCTGTCATCGGGCGCGGGCGCGCTGGGCGTGCGGCTGGGGCTGCCGATCGACATGGGCAACGGCCTGACGATGCGCCCGGAACTGGGCATCGGCGACGATGCCGACGCCGACTTCATGCAAAGCGCCATCGGTCTCGCCTGGCGGGCGCTCGTGATGGCGCTGGTGCTGCTTTTGCTGCTGGGAATCGCCAATTGGGCGGGTTGATCAATAACGACAGGAGTGCGAGAAATGGCTGACAAGAGAGAAGTGGTGGTACTGAGCGCCGTGCGCAGCGCGGTGGGTACATTCAATGGTTCACTTAAGGACATCGAGCCGGCCGAACTCGGCGGGCTGGTGGTCAAGGAAGCGATCGCTCGTGCCGGCGTCGACCCGAAGGCGATTACGTTCGCCACCGTTGGGAATTGCATTCCGACCGAGTCGCGTTATCCGTACGTCGCCCGCGTCGCCACGATCCAGGGCGGCATGAGCATGGATTCCGTCGCCTTCGCCGTGAACCGCTTGTGCGGTTCGGCGCAGCAGGCCATCGTCAGTTCGGCGCAAGCCATCATGATGGGCGACGCCGA
>DATJQH010000114.1:0-87566 GCA_035505955.1 Rhodocyclaceae bacterium | reverse complement strand
GCTCGAACCGCTCGACGAATCGGAAACGGCCGTTCGGGCATAAAGAAACGGGAGAGCACGGCAGCCGGGAAGTTTGCTATTCTTTTCAGTCCTTAGAGGCCAAATCGCCCGATGCTCCTCTCGCATTGTCCCAACTGCCAGTACGACAACAAGCCAGGTGAGCGCTTTTGCGCTGCCTGCGGCGTGCCGCTCGACCTCAAGCCCTGCCCGGTGTGCGGCAAGGTCGACAACGTGGCCGCCAAGGTCTGCGCAGGCTGCGGCAGCGTCTTTCCGCCGATCTTTCCCGGGCACGTGGTCGACGAGCCGACGATCCCGATGGACCCGCCCGCGCGCATGAGCTATCCGCCGCCCGTGGTCACGCCGCCCGCCAGCAACATCCGGCCGGTGCCCCTGATCGTCATCGCAGTCGCCGCCGGCGGCATTCCGCTGCTCTGGCTGTACCGCCACGAGATGCCGCTGCCCAAGGCCTGGCAGCCGACGACACCGGTTGCCATCGAGGCGCCCGCCGCCGCGCCGCCCATGGCCATTTCGCCCCCGGTGGCTGCCACGCCAGCCGTTGCATCTGCGCCCGCGCCCGGGCCTGAATCCGCTCCGGCGGCCGCGCCCGTCGAGGCGCCCGCGCGACAGGCCGAACCGGCAGACGACACTGCCAAGGTGGCCGAATTGCCGCGCGCCACGCCCAGAAGGCATGCTCCTCCCGCCAGGGCGCAGACCGTCACCGAGGGCCGCAACGCGGCCACGCCGGTGGCACCGGTGCCGCAGCCGGCCAAGGAGTGCACCGAGGCGCTTGCCGCCGTCGGTCTTTGCGACCCGAAGGCCGCTGCGCAATGAAGCACGGGCGCTGCCCAGGCGCTCGCACGTGGATCGCACTCCTGCTGGTGGTGCTCACCGCAGCCACGGCGCGTGCGGAAGACATGAAGTTCTTCACGGGGCCCGAACGCTCGTCGCAGCAACTCATGGCGAGCGACTTCGCGGCAGTCGTGGGCGCGCGTGCCGGCGGCGCATTGACGGTCGTGCCCACTGCTGGTCCGGCCGACGTGCTCCAGCAACTACGCGATGCCGCCAAGACGTCGGACGGCACGAACCTCGCAACGCTCCAGGCCGACGTCGCCTACCTCTATCTGCTCGCCGCGCTGCGCGGCAACGCCGCGGTCGCGTCCTGGCTCGCGCCCTTGCGCGTGCTCGCGCCACTGCAAACGGAAGAGCTGCATTTCCTGGTGCGCCGGGATTCCCGGTTCGAAACCTTGAGCGACATCCGGGATGCGCGCATCAACGTCGGCCCCGCGAACGGCGGCAGCGCACTCTCCACGGTGACGCTCTACCGCCTGCTCTTCGACGCGGCGATGAGCGAGGACAAGGTAAGCCGCCTGAGCCACGAGGAGGCGCTGAAGCGCTTGCTGACCGATGGCTCGGTCGAAGTGGTCGCCATGCTGGGCGATCAGCCGATGGCACTCGTTGCCAACATGAAGCCCGAGGCGCGACGCTTCGTCCGGCTGCTGAAATTCGATCCCGCGGCGACCGGCGGCACGACCGCGCTGAGCGTGTACCGGGCAGCGACATTGCGGCAGTCGAGCTACCCCAACCTTCTCGACGCGGATCTGCCGGCGCTCGCGGTACCCATCTACCTCGTCGCCTACGATCCGAAACCGAGCCGGGACAAGACGGCGCCTGCGCAGCTCATGCAAGCCTACTGCGAGGCACTGCCCCAACTGAAGGCGCAGGGTCGCCCGCAATGGCAGGACGTGGAGCCGGGGCTGCCGCAACTGGCGCCGGGCTGGCACTACGCGGAAATGGCGGCGATGGAGATGGTCAACTGCCCCGGTGTGGTCGCCACCGAAATCCCGGACGTGTGCCTGCCGCAGGAACGCGCACTCGGCCTGTGCAATTAGCGTCGCCGACGCTCGACGATCTCCAGGATCTCGTCCAGTTCTTCGCCGCTGATGTGTAGCGGATGTCCGTACTCGTCGAGAACGGCGTTCAGTTCCTCGTGGCTCAGGCCTGACCGCGTGGGGGGTTCGACGTGACCGAAAGGCCCGGTCACGAACTCGGGATGCAGGCGCGGGTAGCGCCGCCCCGGCACGAGGTTGTTGATGACGATCCCCAGGGCGACCAGCAGCAGCGCATTCGCCGCGACGGGCAGGAGCACGTACTGGAACCCCAGCGCCCGGATCGGCGCGTCGCCGATCACAGCGAACAGGGCTACCGCGCCGGCCGGCGGATGCAGGCAGCGCAGCGTGATCATGGCCATGATGGCAACACCGACGGCGAGTCCGGAAGCGAGCGCGACACCGGGTACGAACTTGGCGGCGGCCACTCCCACGAGCGCACTGACCACATAGCTTCCGAACACTGACCACGGCTGGGCCAGCGGGCTGGCCGGCAAGGCGAATATCAGTACCGAAGAAGCCCCTACTGCAGCAACGACAAATAGCGGCGCCGGCATCAGCGCAAAAGACAGCGCGATGGTGACCACGATTCCCAGCGTCGCCGTCAGCGCGGACCGCGCCCGCTCCGGCCAAGGGACGTGCTCCACCTCCGGCCGCAGGTTGGCCAGGAACTCACGCCACCCGCCCGGCGGTTCCTGTCGGCGATCGGTCATCCGGCCCGTAGTGGCCGCGCGCTGCCCCTCTTCTCCCATGACCGGCATTCTACTTTCGTGCAGCGACCACGGGTTATCATGGCGCCTGCCGCAGGCGTTCCTCATCCTTCTTCCATGCGAATCACGCTCGTCCACCCCGCCGGCTTCAATTTCGTGCCCGGCCAGCCCGATTTCTCGGTGCTCGCCAACCGCATGGCGCCGATCGGCATCCTGCAGCTCGCGTCGTGGCTGGAAATGCACGGCCACGCGGCCGAGGTGCACGATTGCCTGGGTCCCTATGCGCCGCCGACCGTCGCGGAGAACGTCGAGCTGGTGCTGGCGACCAACCCGGAGATGGTGGGCTTCTCGGCCACCACCTCGGGCTTCATGGATGCGGTCGAGATGTCGGCGATCATCAAGGCCCGCCGGCCGCAGGTGAAGATCGCCTTCGGCAACGTGCACGTGTCGTCGATAGGCGCGCCGATCCTCGAACACTTCCCGGAGATCGACTACCTGGTGATCGGCGAGGGCGAGGGTGCCATGCTCGACCTCGCCAACGGCGTTGCCCCGGCGAAGATCGACAACCTCGTCTTCCGGGACGGTGCACGCATCGTCTCCAACCCGCGCCGGAGCCGCATCCGCAACCTCGACGAATTGCCGTTCCCCGCCTGGGAGAAACTGGCCGGCTTCCCGCACGACTACCATCTGCCGCTGTTCGCCTACGCGAAGCGACACGGCGCGACCATGATCACGTCGCGCGGCTGTCCCTACACCTGCTCGTTCTGCGACCGCACGGTGTTCGAGCGGCTCTACAAGGTCAATTCCGCGCAGTACGTGTACGAGCACATGAAACACCTGCGCGACAAGTTCGGTGTCTACCACGTCAACTTCTACGACGACCTGTTTACGGCACAAAGGAAGCGCGTGGACGAACTCTGCGATCTCCTGATCGCGAAGCCGCTGGGCATGCAGTTCAACTGCGCGATCCGCACCGGCCACACGTCCGACGAGATGCTGGCGAAGCTGAAGAAGGCCGGCGCATTGATGGTGTCGATGGGCATTGAATCGGCGGACCCGGAAATGATGAGGCGGCACAAGGCCGGCGTAACGCTGGATGCCGTCAAGAAGACCGTCGAGCAGATCCACAACGCCGGCCTGCGCGCCAAGGGCCTGTTCATCTTCGGCATGCCCGGCGAAACGCCGGAAACGATCAAGGCCACCAGCGATTTCGTCCTCTCGCTCGACCTCGACGAAATGAACATGACCAAATTCAGCCCGCTGCACGGCGCGCCGATCTGGGACGAGTGCGCGAGCAACGCGACCGGCGAGATGATCGAGGACTGGCGACTGATGAACTGCCTGAACTTCGTGTACAAGCCCGCGGGTTTCGAGTCGCGCGAACAGATGGATGCGCTCTACAACTGGCACGTCAAGCGCTTCTACGACAGCAAGGGCTATCGCCATCGTTTCGCGAAACGGCTCTGGCAGCACCGCTGGAGCCTGTGGCATGTCCTCAAGCATCTGCCCGAAACGATCGCGGCCGCCCGCTACTTCAGCGCCAACCGCGACGCACTCGAGCGGGCCAAGAAGGAATTCAGGCTGCACCCGCGCCAGCCGCTCGGCCTGAGGCCGGCCCTGAGCGCCGAATTGCAGGCCGACGCCATCGCCGCGATGTCGCCGGTCAAAGTATCACGGCGCGTGCGCAGCAATGCCGACAACGTCGCTCCGGTATCGCCCGGACCCTCCCAATCCATGCCCGAGCCGCGCGTATAATTAGCAAATTTCTTTGACCAGACAAGGAAAAAAGCATGAAAGGCCTACTCGCGAAACGATCACTCGTCACGCTTGTCGCCGTCGCCGCCGCAGTCGCGGTGGGAGGCTGCAAGAAGGATGAAGTCAAGTCGGACGACGCGTCGGCAGCCCAAAGCGCTCCCGCGGCAGCCGCGCCTACCGGCTACACCTGTTGCAACTTCCATTACAGCGGCGACTGGATCAACGACGGCAACTACGCGCAACTGCCGATGATCCCGGCCGGCACGCCGATCAGGCTGAAGAGCATCGATCGCTACATCGCCTACGTCGAGATCGACGGCAAGAAGTACCGCCTCGGCCTTGACTACGGCCGGACCGCAGAGACAACGGAGCAATGGGCCAACAAGCTCATCGTCAAGGACGATCCGAAAGCACGGTTGGCCAGTTACTCGCCGGCCGTGCGCAAGGCGATCCAGAGCGGGCAGATCATGCTCGGCATGACGAAGGAGCAGGTCGTCATGTCGCTGGGCTACCCGATGACCAACGAAAATCCCCGCCTCGATGCGCCCTACTGGCGTTACTGGTGGTCGAGCTGGGGCGAATACAAAGTCCACTGGAACGGCGCCGGCCGCGTCAAGGAAGTGACGGGCCACCCAGAGACCGTAGGCTACATGCTGGTACAGGGCCATGCCGCCCCCGAGCCGGCTCCCACCTCCGCCACCCCCGCAGCGAACACGCCTGCCACCAAACCAGCCAGTACCAAGAAGGGAGTGACGAAAGATGCAACAAAATAGTGCCAACGAAATGGAATGCGACGTCCTGGTGATCGGCGGCGGACCGGCCGGATGCACGGTTGCACCGCTGCTGGCCGAAAGGGGCCACAAGGTCGTCGTGCTCGAAAAGGAACATCATCCGCGATTCCACATCGGTGAGTCGCTGCTGCCGGCCAACCTGCCGCTCTTCGAACGCCTCGGCATAGCCGAGGAGATCAAGGCGATCGGCATGGTCAAGCGCGCTGCCGAATTCGTTTCGTTTGCCGACGGCAAGAAACAGGTCTTCGAGTTCGCCGACGCCTGGGACAAGTCGATGCCCTATGCCTACCAGGTGCTGCGCTCGAAGTTCGACGAGATCATGATCCGCAACGCCGAGAAGAAGGGCGTTGAGGTGCATGAGGGCTGCCGCGCGCGCAAGGTCGAGTTCCTGCCGGACGACACCGGCGCCATCGTCGAAGCCGAAAACGACGACGGCAGCACGCTGAGTTGGCGTGCCCGCTTCGTCGTCGATGCTTCCGGCCGCGATACCTTCCTCGCCAACAAGTTCCAGATCAAGCACCGCAATCCGAAGCACAACAGCTCGTCGGTGTACGGCCATTTCGCCGGCGCCAAGCGCCACGCGGGCGAGGCCGAGGGCAACATCACGATCTTTTGGTTCGAGCACGGCTGGTTCTGGTTCATCCCGATGCAGAACGACCAGACCAGCATCGGCATGGTGACCTGGCCGTATTTCATGAAGACGCGCGGCAAGCGCACGCTGACCGAGTTCCTGATGGACGGCATCGCCATGTGCCCGCCGCTGAAGGAACGCCTCATGGATGCGAAGCTGATCAACGAGGTGGAAGCGACCGGCAACTTTTCGTACGTTTCGGAGCGCAACCACGGCAAGAACTATGTGCTGCTCGGCGACGCCTACGCCTTCATCGACCCGGTCTTCTCGTCGGGCGTGCTGCTGGCCATGAACAGCGCCTTCATCGCCGCCGATGCCATCGACACCTGCCTGAAGACCCCGGCGAAGGCACCGGCGGCCATGGCCGAATTCGACCGGCTGATGAAGCACGGACCGAAGGAGTTCTCCTGGTTCATCTACCGCATCACGAATCCGAACATGCGCGACATCTTCATGCATCCGCGCAACGTGTTCCGCGTCAAGGAAGCGCTGCTGTCGCTGCTGGCCGGCGACATCTTCGGCAAGACGCCGATCTGGCGCTCGATCCGGGTGCTGAAGGGCATCTACTACGTGTCGGCTCTGTCCCGGCCCGTGCGTTCCTGGATGGCGTGGAAGCGCCGGCAGTTCAACATCCAGCCCGTCGAAGACGCCGAGATGGGTCACGCATGACCGAAGAAACGCCGGTCGCGCACTCGCAGCTGTCACCGCCGCAACTTGCAGACCTGACGGACGCCCAGAGGCAACGCCTGCTGGGCGTCACCTGCATCGGCGGTCCAGCCAAGGCGTGGCATGGCGAACTGCCGGTGCAGAATGTTGCTGCACCATTGCTCGGGCGTTCCGCGGGCGCGCTGAACGAAGTCTGGTACAGCGCCGAGTCGTGCCGCTCGGGCGAGTTCCGGGGCATCCGCTTCCGAGTCGACGATAACGTGCTCTATGGGGTCGTCGACGTCGAGGAAGGCGCCTTCCGCGGCAGTCCGCTGCCGCTCCAGCATGCCGCCGAGGATGCCTACGGCAGGATCTTCGCTTTGCTCGACCGCGAGGGCTATGCGCATCTCTGGCGCGCCTGGAACTACCTCTCCGAAATCAACGTCGAGCGCGATGGGCTCGAACGCTATCGCCAGTTCAACATCGGCCGCTACGATGCCTTTGTCGCCAGCGGCCGGCTGGCGCAGGGCCGCGTGCCCGCCGCGTGCGCCCTGGGGACGCCGAGCGGCCCGCTGACGATCGCCTTCATGGCCGGACGCTCCGCGCCAACGCCGATCGAAAACCCGCGCCAGGTGAGCGCCTACAACTACCCGGCGAGCTACGGACCGCGCAGCCCGACCTTTTCCCGCGCCGCATTTGCCACGCTGCCCGGACAGGAACTGCTGTTCATCTCAGGCACGGCCAGCATCGTCGGCCACCGGACGCTGCACATCGGCGATGTCGCCGGCCAAACGCGCGAGACGCTGGCCAACATCGCGGCGCTGCTTGGCGCAGCCAACGCCGTGACCCGTTCGACGCCTTACATGCTGGCCGAACTTAGCCTGCGAGCCTATATCCGGCACGCCGAGGACTACCCGCTCGTGCAGGCGATCGTGGAAGAGCAGGTAGGCCGCACGGCGCCCGTGGTCTATGTGCAGGCCGACATCTGTCGTGCCGATCTGCTGGTGGAAATCGAGGCCATGGCGTCGCACCCGATGGGCAGTTGCTGACGTGGCGATCCGGCGCATGTTGTGCGCAGCGGCGCTCGCTGCGGTGCTGCCGGTCGCGGCAGGCGCGGGCGAGGAGAAACCCGCGTGGGAAGTCGGCGTCGGCATTGCCGCCCTCACGTTTCCCGCCTACCGTGGTTCGGACAAGCAGCACAACTTCCTGCTGCCGACGCCGTACTTCGTTTACCACGGCGATTTCCTCAAGTCCGACCGCCACGGCGTGCGCGCCGACCTTTTCGACACCGACCGCGTCGACCTGACACTGAGCTTCTCGGCCTCGCCGCCCACGAACAGCAGCGATGTGCCCGCGCGCGCGGGCATGCCCGACCTCAAGCCCACGGTCGAGTTCGGACCGGAGATGGACCTGACGCTGTGGCGCTCCGAAAACCGCTACCGGTTCGTCAAGTTGCGCATGCCCCTGCGCGCCGCCTTCACGGTCGAAGGCACGCCGCGCGACATCGGCTGGATCTTCTCGCCCAACCTGAACATGGACATCGGCGACATGCCGGGCCTGCCGGGCTGGAACCTGGGCCTCGTGGCAGGGCCAATCTGGGCCACACGCAGGCAACACGAATACTTCTACGGCGTGGCACCGCAATACGCGACCGCATCGCGTCCCCAGTACGCGGCGAGCGGCGGCTATAGCGGCAGCCAGTTCATCGTCGCCTTGTCGAAACGCTTCGACAAGACGTGGTTCGGCGCCTTCGTGCGCTACGATTCGCTTTCGGGCGCCGCTTTCGCGGACAGCCCGCTGGTGGCTAGACGTTACTTCGCGGCCGCCGGCGTCGGCATGTCCTGGGTGCTCGACGAGTCCAAGACACGCGTGTGGGTGGATGACTGACCTGATGCGATGGCTCGGGCGTGGCGCCTGGGCTGCCTACGAATATCTCGCCCAGGCGCTCGGCCTGGGGTGCCTGGCTGCACTGTGCCTGGTCTGGCTGCCGTTCGCCATGGCGCTGCATGCAGTATTGCCGCGCCGCCTCGGGCAACCGCTCGGCCGCATCCTGATCATGGTCGGCTTTCGCTTCTACCTGCGCTTCCTGACCGTGTTTTGCGCCTGCCGCTTCGACCTCCACGAACTGGACGAGCTGCGCCGCGACGAGCCGCTGGTCCTGGTCGCAAACCATCCGTCGCTGCTCGACGCCGTGATGATTGCCTCGCGCTTTCCGGATCTCGTCTGCATCATGAAAGCGGCGCTGATGGACAACATCCTGCTCGGCGCCGCCGCGCGACTCGCGCGCTTCATTCCCAACGACCCGCCGCTCGACATGGTGTTGCGCGCACGCAAGGCATTGCGCGAGGGCGCCCATCTGCTGATCTTCCCGGAAGGCACGCGCACCACGCGCTTTCCGCTCAATGCCTGCACGGCGAGCGCCGGCCTGATTGCGCAGCGCACCGGCGTGCCGGTGCAAAGCCTCATCATCGACTTCAACTCGCCTTACCTGGGCAAGGCGTGGCCGCTTTGGCGCCGGCCGCAGCTGCCGCTGCGCTTTCGCATCCGTCTCGGCAGCCGCTTTGCGCCACCCGCTGACGTTGCCAACTTCGGCCGCGAACTCGAGGCCTACTTCCGTGCCGAACTGGCGGCGGTCCCGCAACCGGCCGATGCCGGGATCCCGGCGGCGCAGGAGGCGCTCTCCTGAATCCGTCGGCCACGCATCTCGTCCTGATACCGAGCTACAACCCGGGCGCCCGCGTGGCGGACACGGTTCGCGCCGCGCGCGCCCAATGGGCGCCGGTGTGGGTCGTGGTCGACGGTAGCACTGATGGCAGCACGGCGGCGCTGCTCGCCATGGCGCAAGAAGATCCCGATCTGCACGTGATGGTGCTGCCCGAGAATCGCGGCAAGGGGGCCGCGGTGCTCGCCGGGCTCACCGAGGCCGCGGCGCTCGGCTACACGCACGCGCTGACCATGGATTCCGATGGCCAGCATCCGGCTGCGCTGATCCCCGAATTCATGCGCGTGTCGCGCGAGCACCCGGCCGCGATGGTGCTCGGCAAACCCGTATTCGACGCCGACGCACCGCGCCTGCGCGTCAACGGTCGCAAGGTGTCGAACTGGTGGGCTAACCTGGAAACGCTTTGGTCCGGCATCGGCGATTCGCTCTATGGGTTCCGCGTCTACCCGGTGGCGCCCCTGCTGCGCGTAATGCGGGCAGGGCGCTGGATGCGTCGTTTCGATTTCGATCCCGAGGCCGTCGTCCGCCTCGCGTGGGCCGGCGTATCGCCGGTCAACCTGCCCGCCCCAGTGCGTTACTTCGCCGCTTCGGAGGGCGGCGTGTCGCACTTCAACTACCTGCGCGACAACGTCCTGCTGACCTGGATGCACATGCGCCTTTTCCTTGGTTTCCTCCTCCGGCTGCCGATCCTGATCGGCAGAAGACTGGCATGAACACTTCCGAGATCTTCTTGATCGCCATGGCGATCATCTTCACCGTGCCCTACCTGATCTGGCGTGTCGCCAGGACTGACTATTACGCGCCGCTCGTGGTCGTGCAGATCATCACCGGCATCCTGCTCGGGCCCGGCATCCTCGGCAATGCGTTCCCCGAGTACTACCGCTTCGTGTTCTCACCACAGGTGATCCAGTCGCTGAACGGCGTCGCCTGGTGGGCGGTCATGTTGTTCGTGATGATCGCCGGCGTCGAACTCGACTTGAAGAAGGCGTGGGCCCACCGACGCGAGAGCGGCACCACGGCCGGTCTAGCGCTGGGCACGCCGCTGCTCTTCGGTTGCGCCGCCGCCGCCGTGCTGCTGATGCAGGACGGCTGGATGGGCCCGAAGGCCATGGAGTGGCAGTTCGTGCTCGGCATCGGCATGTCCTGCGCCGTCACCGCGCTGCCGATCCTGATCCTGTTCATGGAGAAGCTGGAAATCCTGCGCCAGCCGATCGGCCAGCGCATCCTGCGCTACGCCAGTCTCGACGACGTCGCCATCTGGGGCGTGCTGGCGCTGATCCTGACCGACTGGGAGCGGGTTGGCAAGCAGGTGGCCTTCCTGTTAAGTTTCACCATCGTCGGCTACGCCTTCCGCAAGCTGATGCGCCGGCTGCCGGAGCGCGACCGCTGGTACGTGGCGCTGATCTGGCTCGCCGTCTGTGCGTTCGGCGCGGACTGGTCGGGGCTGCATTTCATGGTTGGCGCCTTCCTCGCCGGCGCCATCATGGATGCCGACTGGTTCGACCAGGAGAAGATGGATCAACTGCGGCACCACGTGCTGCTGGTGATCATGCCGGTGTTTTTTCTCTCCACCGGTCTGCGTACCAACTGGAACATGGGCGGCGAAGCCGTGTTCTTCGCCACGGCCCTGCTGCTGGTCGCCGAGATCGCCGGCAAACTGGCGGGCGTCCACCTTGCCGGCCGCATCCTCAAATGGGCGCCGGGCGAAGCCACGATCATCGGCTGGCTGCTGCAGACCAAGGCTCTGATCATGATCATCTTCGTCAACATCCTGCTCGACAAGCAGATCATCACCAGCGAGGCCTTCACGGCCCTCCTGCTAATGGCGGTCGCGAGTACCATGCTTACAGTGCCGATGGTCTCGCACCGGCTTGCGCGCGTGCGCGAGATCGTCATCCGGACCAGCTGATCGTGAACCGGCCGCGCAGCGCGTCGGCTGAATGGCAACATGAACTGCTGGCACGCTTCAAGCGCTTTGCCTGGCTGAAGGCTGCCGGCACCACCGCCTTCATCTGGATCTTCTTCGTCGCCTACTTCGACATCCTGCACCACCCCGCCCACCCGGTGCTGCCGATGCCACTCACCTGGCTGGATGATCTGATCGCCTTCCAGCCCCCGGCGCTGATTGCCTACGCTTCCCTGTGGATCTACGTCAGCGTCCCGCCCGCGCTGCTGCACAGCTTCCGGGAACTGCTCGCATACGCCTGCTGGACCGCCGCCCTGTGCCTGGCGGCGCTGGTGTGCTTCCACTTCTGGCCCACGGCCGTGCCGGCCTATCCGATCGACCCGACCGTCTTTCCGGGCTTTCGCATCATCAAGGGGCTGGATGCGCCCGGCAACGCCTGCCCGTCGCTGCACGTCGCGACGGCCGCGTTCTCCGTCATATGGATGCACCACCTGCTGCGCCTGATCGGCACGCCGGGCTGGTTGCGCACGGCCAACTGGCTCTGGTTCGTGCTCATCGTCTACTCGACGCTCGCCACCAAGCAGCACGTCGCGCTCGACGTATTCGCCGGGCTCCTGCTCGGCTTCGCGTTTGCCGTGCCCTCGCTGCGCCTACGCCCGGCCCGGTAACGGTATCATATGCACTGGCAGGAGAGCGCAACGGAGCAGGCAATGAGCTCGCTGAAGGAGCTGCAGGACCTCATTCAAAAGAAGTACAACATCGACGCCGAGGCGCTCGATCCCGACGCCTCGATGCTCGAGCAAGGCATCGATTCGCTGGCGCTAGCCGAATTCCTTTTCGACGTCGAGGATCATTTCGGAATCAGCCTTCCCGACGTGAAGACCGACGTCAACTCCCTGGCCGGCCTGGCGCGCGTCATCGACGAGGTCAGGAGTTCGCCCCCGATCGCCAGGGCGGGCTAGTGGTTGCCGTTACCGGCATCGGCGTCGTTTCGCCGCACGGTGACGACCCGGAGGCGATGTTCGCGAGGCTGATGCGCGGCGAATCCGCCATCCACGACGCCGCGCCTGACCCGCGCCGCGCCAAGCCGGCAGCAGTCGCCACCGCAGCCTTTGACGCGTCGCGCTGGTTTACCCCCCTGCAACTTCCCGGCGTCGACCGCGTCAGCCAGCTCGCCGTTGCCGCTGCCACGCGGGCGCTCGAGGACGCGGTCGCCCGGGACGCCTGCGCGCCTGAGCGCATCGGCATCTATGTCGGCTGCGGCATGGGCGGCGGCGGTTCGCTGGAGGCCGCTTACGTCTCCGGGTTGTCGTCCGGCCGCGTGCCACCGCTGACGATCCCGGCCTTCATGCCCAACGCGCCCGCTGCGCACGTGGCGATGCGCCTCAAGATCACGGGGCCGGCGCTCACCTACTCGATTGCCTGCTCGTCTTCGGCCGTGGCCATCGGCGAGGCGGCGAAGGCAATTCGCGCTGGCGAGGTCGACCTTGCCATTGCCGGCGGCAGCGAGGCGCTGGTCGTACCCGGCGTCATCAAGGCCTGGCAGGCGATGCAGACCCTGTCCTCGTTCGAGCCGGGCCGGGCGGCCAGTTCCTGCCGGCCGTTCGCGCGGGGCCGTACCGGCTTCGCGCTTGGCGAGGGTGCCGCCTTCCTCGTGCTCGAATCGACCGCAAGGGCGCGCACGCGCGGCGCGCGCGCCTATGCGCGGCTCGCCGGCTACGGGCTCTCCACCGACGCCACCCACCTGACCAAGCCCGACGTCACCGGCCAGCGGCGCGCCCTCGAGACGGCCCTCGCGCAAGCCCGCTTGTCGCCCGGCGAAGTCGGCTACTGCAACGCGCACGGGACCGCGACCCAGGTCGGCGACGTCGTCGAGAGCGAGGCGCTCAACGCCGTGTGGGGCCGCGACATCGACCGCCTGCGCGTCAGCTCGACGAAGTCGATGCACGGGCATCTGCTCGGCGCCACGGGCGGCCTCGAAGCGGCCATCACCGTGCTGGCGCTCTACCACCGCCAGCTGCCGCCGAACGCGTTTTGCGACGACCAGGATCCGGCGTGCCGGCTCAATCTGGTCCGCGCCACGGGCGAAGAGGCGCCGGCGTTGACGGCCGCCATCAGCAGCTCATTCGCCTTCGGCGGCACGAACGCCGTATTGGCGTTCAGCCGGGACTGACTTTCCGGCCGTGCGCACGGATCGCACCTTGTCGCCGCGCCGCCTGTCGAGCACCTGCCTTGCGCTGCTCGCCTTCAGCTGGCTCGGCGTCGCCGGGGCCGACGAGGCCCAGCCGCTACCGCGCTTCAACATCGATGTGCGCGAGACATCGGTCTCCGGATTGTCCTCGGGCGGTTTCATGGCGGTGCAATTCCAGATCGCCCACGCCGCGATCGTCAAAGGCTCCGGCATCGTCGCGGCCGGGCCCTACTACTGCGCGCAGGACAACGTGCTCATCGCGACCACACGTTGCTCATGCACGCTCGACCCGTCGCACAGCATGTGCGACATCGGCGCCGGCAGCACCGACGTGGCGGAACTCGCAGCCGCCACGCGCCGGTTCGCGCACGCCGGCTGGATCGACGATCCGCACCACATCGCCGGCCAGCGCACGCTCATGATCGCAGGCGGCAAGGACCGCACGGTGCCTGCCGCCGTGGTCGCACAGCTGCGCGACTACCTGGCCGCGATGGGCATGCCCGCGCAGAACATGTCGCTCGTCACGCTGGCGGATGCCGGGCACGGCATGCCGACGGCGACATTCGGCGGCAGCTGCGATGTCACCGGCGAGCCCTACGTCAACAGTTGCCATTTCGATGCCGCCGGCAAGCTGCTGGCATGGATCTATGGTCCGCTCCAGCCGGCGCGCAGCGGCGCGAGACAGGGGCGCTTCATCCGTTTCAACCAACGCCCGTATGTAGGCGGCGGTCCGTTCAACTGGACGTCGGGACTCGACTCGACCGGCTGGATCTACGTTCCGGACACCTGCAGCCGCGGCGAGGCATGTCGTCTGCATGTCGCGCTTCATGGCTGCCGCCAGGGCCAGAGCTACTCGGCGCTGGCCTGGGGCGGCGCCTACGGCACGACGTTCGTCGAACACGCCGGCTACGATGCCTGGGCCGACACCAACCACCTGGTCATCCTGTTTCCGCAGGCGGTCTCGACCCTCTTCACCAACCCCAATGGCTGCTGGGACTGGTGGGGCTACACGGGCGCTCACTATGCGGACAGGCAGGGCGTGCAGATCCAGGCGATCCGCGCCATGGTCGACCGGCTAGCCGGTGCCGCCCGATAGCGGTGGCTAGACCATCGCGCCGTTGATCGAAATCACCTGGCCCGAAATGTAGGCCGCCGCGTCGGAAACCAGGAAGCCGACCAGTTCGGCCACTTCCTCGGGCTTGCCGGCGCGCTGCATCGGCACGAGCTTCTTGATGGTCTCCGCATCGAACACGCCTGCGATCATGCCGGTGTCGATAATGCCGGGCGCGACGGCATTGACGGTGATGCCGCGCGTCGCAAGCTCGAGCGCCAGTGACTTGGTCGCCGCATGCAGCGCGCCCTTGGCCGCAGCGTAGTTGACCTGGCCGCGATTGCCGGTGAGCCCCGCGACCGACGTGATATTGACGATGCGGCCCCAGCGCGTGCGGATCATCGGCATGGTGAGCGGCTGCGTCACGTTGAAGAATCCGTTCAGCGAAACGTCGAGCACGCTCGCCCACTTGTCGCGGGACATGCCCGGAAACACGGCATCGGCATGAATCCCGGCGTTGTTGACCAGTACCTGGATCGGCCCGGCCTCGAGTTCCTTCGCCAGGGCCGCTGCCGCCGCCGCATCCGTGACGTCGAAGGCGACGGCGCGGGCGTGGTGGCCCTCGGCGCGGATCGCCGCCGCCACTTCTTCGGCGCGGTGCAGGTTGCTGTTGGCGTGCACCAGCACGTCGAATCCCATTGCCGCAAGCTTGCGACAGATGGCGGCGCCGATGCCGCCGCTACCCCCGGTGACCAGTGCACGCTTCATCTGAGCTTCTCCGCGTTCAGGATCACGGCGGCGCGGCCCGCCAGCAGCAGGCGCTCGCCGGCGCTCACGGCGAAACGATAGAGGATGTTGTTTTCGTCGCCGGACAATCGTTCTGCTTCGACGTCGAGATCATCGGCGATGTCGTCGAGACGCCCGACACGCAGGTCGACGCCGCGCACGCTCGCCAGGAACCCCTGCCGCGGTTCGACGTCGCTCGCGGCCAGCAAGGCGCCGTGCACGGCCATCGCCTGCGCCGCATATTCGATGCCGCAGGCCGCGCCCAGGCGCCCGCCGTCGCGCAACGGATTATCGGGGCTTCTGTGCGTGGCCGACGCGCAGCGGATGCGCTCAGGCGTCCACTCGCGCACCGAGTCGAGCAGACACATCGTGCCCTGATGCGGAATGTGGGCGGCGATCCAGGCGCGGTCTAGCACGGCGTGAGGTCGACCACGAGCTGCAGCGGCGCGAGGTATTCGAGACTGATGGCGCCGGCGCGCCTTTGCGCCAGCGCCGAGAGCAGCGGCAAGGCGCGCAGCGCGGGGATTGCGGTGCGCAACGCCTCCAGCTCGGCATCTTGCGCTGTCGTTATCGGCGTACCACCAAGGCTGACTTTCAGTTGCGCCAGCGAGCGGGCGCTGCGTTCCGGCGCGAGGAGCAACGCCACGCCCGCGGCATCGGGCACCGGCCGCTTGGCATGAATGGGCTCCGGATATTCGGCGTCGTACGACACCAGCAGGATCGGTGTGGCGGCGCAGGTCACCTGCGTTATCGCCTCCAGCAGCCCGGCGGCGAAGCTGGCGTCGAAGGCGCACAACACCTGGCTTGGCGCCATGGCGCCGGTGGCGATGCCCCAGTAGCCCGCGGCGGCATTGTGAACCGAGTTGTGGAAGCGGGTCGGCGACAACTGCCGGTCGTCGGAAGCCAGCGTCTCGCACAGCGCGTGGCAGTTGTGGCCGTCGCCGGACGACGAGGTGAATACCGTCGCCAGGGTTGCCGGATCGGCGCCTGCCGCGGTACTCGCCTCGAGCCCGACGCCGAGTGCCGTCTTCACGAGCCGGCTGGCGCGCCGCCGCTCGGCGGCCGGCAGTACGGACGGCGCGGCCAGCACCGTGGCTTCGCGGTGGTAGGGCGCGCGCCCGCCAAGGATGTCGACGGCGGCAGCCCAGTTCGTGATGCCTGGCGCAACCGCGCCAACGCCGTCGATCCACGCTGTCAGGCTCATGTTGCCCGCCCCAGCACGAGGCTGCAGTTGCTGCCGCCAAAGCCGAAGGAATTCGAGAGCACGCGCGTCACGGCGCGCTCGCGCGTGGCGAGCAGGTAATCAATCGGGATCGCGGCGTCGACAGATCGCGTATTGGCGCTGCCGGGCATGAAGCCGTGGCGCAGCGCAAGCGCTCCGACCACCACCTCGACAGCCCCCGCGGCACCCAGCGTGTGCCCCGTCGCGCCCTTGGTCGAACTGCAGGGAACGGCGGCGCCGAACAACGCGGCCACGGCCTTGCCCTCGGCGGCATCGTTGGCGGGTGTCGCGGTGCCGTGCAGGTTGATGTAGTCGATGTCGCCCGCAGCCATGCCGGCGTCGGCCAGCGCGCGTTCCATCGCCAGGCGCGCGCCGAGGCCCTCGGGATGCGGTGCCGACATGTGGTAGGCGTCGCTCGATTCGCCGGCGCCCAGCAACAGCACGGCATCCGCATCCAGCGAATCCGGCACCGGCTCAAGCAGCGCAAAGGCGGCGCCTTCGCCGACCGAGATGCCGCTGCGTCCCTCGTCATACGGCCGGCACGGCTCGCGGGATGTCAGTTCCAGCGAGCTGAAGCCATAGAGCGTGGTCAGGCACAGCGAATCCACGCCGCCGACGAGCGCCGCGTCGACAAGGCCGCAACGCATCATGCGCTCCGCGGCCGCGAACACCTTGGCCGACGACGAGCAGGCCGTGGACACCACGACCGCGGGACCATCGAGGCCGAAGTACTCCCGCGCAAAACCCGCGACGGAGTAGCTGCAATGCGTGGTCTCGTAGATGAAATCGTCGGGTAGCGCACCGCTGGCGGGGTCGCGCCGCCGGTAGGCCAGCTCGGTCTGCAGAATGCCGGCGGTGCTCGTGCCCAGGATGACACCAACCCGGCTGCGGCCGTAGCGTCCAATCGCCGCGCGCACCGCTTCCGCGAACCCGTCCGTCTCGAGGCCCAGTTGCGCCAGGCGGTTGTTGCGGCAATCGTGGCGCGCGAGTGGCGCGGGGAGCCGAACGTCGTCGACGCCCGCCACTTCACCGATCCAGGTGTCCAGCGCAACGGTCTCGAAGGCGCAGCGGCGCAGCCCGCTCGCGACGTCCCGAAGCGCGGCACGCGTCGGTGCCAGCCCGCGGCCGAGGCAGGTGGTGGCAGTGAATTGGGAAATCAGCAGGGGCGTCACGATGGGGCGGCAGACCGGGATGGCGCAGTCTATCAGGCCGGCCCTACGCCGGCACCTTCGCCACGATCATCACATTGGCGAACGGCTTGCCTTCGCTCATCGGTATCGTCTCGACGTCGAAGCCGATGTCGCGCAACAGCGCCACCCACTCATCGAGGCGGCGGTAGTACAGGGTCGGCAGTCGGTGACCGCGCACGAAGGTCACGGCCCGGTCCACCCAGTCGCAAACGTGGAAGTAAAGCCCCGCGCCAGCGTCGCCCACGCGCGTGAGCAGCATGCCGCCAGGGCCGAGCGCGGCGCGCACGCGGCGCAGGATGTCCTCCTGATGCGCGAGGTCGATGTAGTGCAGCACATCGAGGATGGTAACGACATCTGTCTGCCCGAATTCGGTCGCACAGATGTCGCCCTGACGGATGACGACCCGCGGTTCGCAATCCGCCAGCGCAGTGCGACCGCGCTCAACATCCCTCGGCATAAGCTCGA
The DNA here is from genome assembly GCA_035505955.1 of Rhodocyclaceae bacterium. GTDB lineage: Bacteria > Pseudomonadota > Gammaproteobacteria > Burkholderiales > Rhodocyclaceae > Fen-999. The sequence goes on along the minus strand of DATJQH010000114.1, from coordinate 69,615 downwards.
AGCCGCGCAATTCGGTGACCTTTGGCGGCTGCGGCCAGTCGGCCGGCCAGTCACCGCGATCGTAAAGCGTACGGCCGGCGAGAAGCCACGAAGCAAATACGGCCTGGCCACAGCCGAGGTCGAGAAAGCGGCCCGATTCGGGAAACACGCCCCGCCGCAGCATTTCGCGGAAGATGCAGTCACTGCGGAGTTTGCCGCGCGCGAAATGGTAGGCAAAGTGGCCGCCGGGCCGGTAGGGCCGGCTGGCTTCGTCAAGCAGGCGGGCGAGAAATCTGTCCGTCATTGTCTGTTCCATCGAAGGCGGTGGCGAGGGTCACGGAGTTTAGCCCGGCTTGCCGGATTGCCGATAGAAGGAGCGGCAGCACTTCCAGGATCACGGGTCGGCCGGCCGGCGTCGGCGCCGGGTTGCCGTCGTGCATGAGCATGATGTCGCCGGCCGCGAGCCCGCGCGTCAACCTGGTCAGCACGGCGTCTACATCGCCGCAACGCGTGTCGAATGGCCGCCGGGTCCAGCTGACGAGGGCCAGGCCAAGATCGGCCAGGATCGGTTGCAGGAACGGATTGCGCAGGCCCGCCGTGGGCCGGAAGAAGCGCGGCGCGCGGCCGATCACGCCGGCGATGCGCTCCTGCGCGATGGCGATCTCGCGCCGCATGCGCCACGGGCCGAGCAGCGAGAACCGCGTCAGGTGATGCTGGCTGTGGTTCTCTATTTCATGGCCGCGCGCCACGATTTCCCGGGCCAGAGCCGGCCTGCGCTCGACTTCCTCGCCGATGCAGAAGAAGGTGGCGCGGACGCCGGCGCCGTCGAGCATATCGAGCACCTGGGGCGTAACGTCGGGGTTGGGTCCATCATCCAGCGTCAGGGCAACCTCGCGCCGCGTAACCGCCTGCGCAGGCAGGCGGGTCACATTCGGCCCCAGGAGTTTGGAGCGGGGCCAAAGGCCAGCTGCCGTCAGGGCACCGTGGTTGGCTGCGACGGCGGCCAGCGCCTGCGGCCACAGGTGCGGGGCAACCACTACGGCGCCGACCGCGGCGGCATGCACTACGTAGCTTGCCTTGATGAGGGCGGTCGGCCCTTCGCGCCGCTTCATGCAGGGCGCCTCCCCGCCAACGTCGCCGACAACAGCAGCGCGAGCACGGCGCCCGGGCCGACGGTGATCCCGATCGCCTGCAGCACCGGCACGCTCGATGTGGCCAGCGCGCCGAAGCCGATCACGGTCGTGGAATTCGCGACGATCAGCGACGCCAGCGTGCGGGGCTGGCCGATGGCGTCGCCCTGATCGAAGAACAGCGCGTAATTGGAACCGACGGCGACCGTGAGCAGCAGGCCCACCAGATGCAGGAGCGTCAGATGTTCGCCGGCCAGCGTCAGCGCGGCCATGACGAGGAGCACCGCGAGCACGAGCGGTGCCAGCACGCGCACAAACCGCTCCCACGAGCGCAACGCTGCACCCAGGAGCAGTGCGATGGCCGCGAAGCCGGCCAGCGACAGGCCGATGGCTTCGTCGAGGTACTGCGCATAGAGCTGGTGCGTCTCCGCCCCGAGATCAAGGAAGGCCGCGTCGCGCTCGCCCGCAAGCGCCTGCCGCACCGCTTGTGTATCGAGGTCGGCATCGCCGACCGGACGCACGGGCAGCAGTACCGACCATCCGGTCGCGCGATGCAGGACCATGGCATCCACGGCCAGGCCCAGGCTCGAGCCCTTGAGCGACTCGCTCGTCAGGAGCGGCATCGTCCTCGCCTTCTCGACGTCGTCGAGAAACGGCGTCAGCTTGTCCACCCGCAACGGCAGGCCGATCAAAGCCTGGCGCAGGCGTGCGGCCAGTTCCGCGCGATCCGGCAGCGCCTCCTGGCGCGCCCGCTGCGAGGCTGCATCAGGAAGGAATCTCGTCGGCGTGTCGAAGCCGCCCAGCACGCCTTGGTCGACGAGACCTTGCAAGTGCGCCGAGAGGTGCTGCGCGGCTGCCAGCGCCGCGTCGCGTTCGGGCGCGCTGATGACAACCAGGTAGCCACGGTCGTGCGTACCGAGTTCGCTGCGCAAAGACTGGTCGATTTGCACGAGGCCGGCAGGCACCGGGCTGAGGTCGGTAAGGCTTGCGTTCCACAGGCGCGCGTGGTTCGCCCCGATCACCGCCATGGTACCGACGCCCAGCGCCAGCACGGGCCAGCGTATGCGCGCGAGGCTGCCCAGGAAAGGCGCGCAGGCTCGGCCGATAGCCGCGGTATCGCGAATGCGAAAGCCCGGCGGCTTGAGTTGCGGCAGGACGAAGCGCGTGACCGCCGCCGCAGCGATCAATCCGGACATGGAATACAACCCGAGTTGCGCCAGTCCGGGAAATCCGGAAAACAGCAACGACGCGAAGCCGCACAGTGACGTCAGCACGCCGAGGCGCACGGTCGGCCAGAACTCGCGCCGCCAGTCCGCATCCAACCCCTCGCGCGACTGCACGAAGTAGTAGATGCTGTAGTCGACTGCCTCGCCGATCAGCGTGGTGCCGAAGCCGATGGTCAGGCCATGTACGCTGCCGAAGCCGAGGCTGACGGCGGCGACGCCCGCAAGTGCGCCCGACAGCACCGGCAGCAGCCCGAGCGCGATGGCAGTCGCGGACCGGTAGACGAGCAGGAGCACGGCAATGATGCCCACTGCGCTGATGATGGCGAGCCGCTCGACCTCGCCTTTGATTGCGGCGCGCGATGCCACGGCGAAAGCCGGTGCGCCCGCAACGAGCAGCCTGGCATCCGCATGATCTGCGGCTAGCGCGGCGAATTCCGCATGGATGCGATCGAGCGCCCGCTGCTGGCCGTCGGTGTCGGAACCGGCAGCGTTCGTCTGCGCCATCAGCAGGGCACGCCGGCCGTCGCGCGAGGCCCAGACGCCGTGGCTGCTCGCCGGACCGTCGCCAGGGTCCAGCGCGCCCAGCAGCGTCATCATTTCGCCAGTGGGATCGTGCGTCAGCAGACCCTTCACCACCAGCCCCGCGGGTGACGCCAGGAGGTCGACGCTCTCGGCGACGGCGCCATGAAGTCCGGCCACCGAGAATCGCTCGGCGTCGACCATCGGGCTCAACAGATAGCGGTTCGCGAACAGGATCTCGCGCTCCTTGGCGAGCGCCGTGGCGTCGCCATTCTGGACCGTTGAGAACAGGCCGCTGGCGACGAGCTGCGCCGCGAGTGCCTTCGACAGCACCGCACGCCCGGCGGGATCGGAGCCCTCGATGCCGATCACGACCAGTCGCGAGAGGTTCCCTTCCCGAAGCTGCTCCACGAGAAGTTGCTGGCTCGGCGACGGCCGCTGCGGCAGGAACGCCGACATGTCGGCCGTGAAATGGCTGCGCCAGATGATCAGCAGGCACGCCGCGAGGCCGAAACACCAGACGAGGACGGCCGCGCGGTTTCCCTTCATTTTGCGTCGGCGGGCTCGATGGTCATTTCGGAACTGTCGCCGTCGGCCTGCAGGTAGCGAATACGCTGCACGCGGTTCTTGCTCCCGACGAAAGTGATGCGAAGCACGAACGCGGCCAGGCGCGGATCGGCCGGCAGCAGATCCAGCGTCCAGTGTTCCTCGTTCCCAGTCAACACCAGCCTGTAACTCTTTTCGAGCGCCGCGCGGTCGCCGGCCAGGGTTCCGCGCAGGCTGTCGACGAAGGCCAGCGCCTCCGGCTGGTCGGAGAGCCGCACGCTGAACTTCTGCTTGCCGCGCTCCAGACGCAGCTCGTCGCCATCGAGCATCATGGTTTCCGGCCGCGGCTTTTGCGTGCGCTTCTCGAGTTTCGCCGGCGGCGTGTAGATCAGTTCGCCGGAGGAAACCACCGGCTGGTCAAGCAGCGCAATCTTCTTGGTCTCGACGAAACGCGCATGGCCGCCTTCATGCTTCGCGAGGCCGTGCATCAGCGCATCCAGGTCCCAGGCGTACGCCGGCAGCGCCATGAAAGTCAGCACCGATGGTACGCCAAGCCATGCCCGGACCTTCATGCTGCACCCCCGCGCCAGAAGTCGAAGAAGTTGAACCAGTTGTACGGTGCGATGCGGCAGAAGCTTTCCAGCTTCGCTACGTATGCCTGCTGCGCCGCGACGATGGCGGCGTCGCGCGCCGCGCGCTCGACCGTGGAAAAATCCGCCAGCGGTTCGAAATGGATGCGATAGCGGTTGCCACCCAGATAGAGCCCCGCCATGAACAGTACCGGCCGCCGAAGCATCGAGGCGACCCGAAAGGGACCGACGGGGAAAGGCGCAGGCCGGCCGAGGAATTCGCAGTCGCACGTGGGGTCGTCGCCGAGCTTGCGGTCGGCGAGCATGCCGACCAGATGGCCGGCGTCCAGTTTCGCGCGCGCCAGCAGCATCGAATCGGGACGACCCAGCGCGATGATGTCCTGCATGGCGGCCGGATTGATGGCCGCCAGTGTGGCGTTCAGCATGCGCGCGTTCTCCTCGTACATCAGCATGCTGATGGCATGTCCGCCGAGGCTGCGGCCGAGGGCGCGCATCACTTCGAAGCTGCCCAGATGAGCGCCGAGCAGCAGTACGCCGGCGCCACCCGCGGTGGCTGCGCGTATCGCATCGGCGCCGACGATCTCGATGTCGAACAGGTCGAAGCGTTCATTGAGCAGGTACACGCGGTCGTGGATGGTGCTGGCGAACGCCAGGACATGCTGGTAGCCGTCGGTGATACGCGCTTCGCGACCCAAGGCGCGCGCCAGGTACTCGCGGCTGGCGCGGCGCGCGGCCGGCGCAAAGACCACAAAATAGGCAGCGATGCCGAACAGGACGAGCCGCGCCACGCGGCGGCCGAGCCGCAGCGAGATCCAGGCCATCAGGCGCAGGATCGGCAGGTTGCTGCGCTCCGGCCTGTCTGCCCAGACGAGGCCCGTTGTTTGGCCTTCTGTCGCCTTCATGCTTCGCCTGTCGTGGCAAGCGTGCCGGTGGCGACCGCGCGCCCGGCACTTGTGATGTCGAAACGCAGCGCGGCAGCACTCGACCTCGACCACGAGAATTCCAGCATCTCCCCGGGGCCCACGGGACTCAGGAATTTCGCGCTGCCGATGCCGACCGCCACGTCGGTGGCGGCCGCCGCGCATTGGATCAGGCGATCGAGCAACAGCACGCCGGGCACGATCGGCCGCCCCGGGAAGTGCCCGGCGAAGGCCGGGTGGTCAGGCGGTACGACCCAGGTCGTTCGGCGCACGGGTCCCCCTTCGCTACTCATGCCGTCCCTTCACGTGCCGTTCGAACATCCCTTGGAGCTCCTTGCGCACCAGCTTGCCGGTGGTATTGCGCGGCAACTGGTCGACGAACACCAGCGGCCGCGGCAGGAAGATCGGATCGATGCGTTCGCGCAGCCCATCGAGAAGCTGGCGCGACGACAGCGTCGGCGCGACCACGAATGCACACAGTCTCGAGACGCCTTCCGGCGTCTCGTCGTCAGGAACATAGAACACGGCGTCGCGCACTTGCGGAATGGAATTGACCTGCAGGTTCAGGTAGGCAAGCGAGGTCCGCTTGCCGGCAATGTTGACCATGTCCGCGTTGCGTCCGTGCAGCACGAAGCCACCGTCTTCCTTGAGTTCGAGGATGTCGCCCAGCGCCTGGCGCCCTGGCACGTGGCCGCCGGAAGCGAAAGTGACGCCGTCGCTCTGTTCGAGCACGACGTCACGCAGCAACGTCCAGTGCGGGCCATCGATGGTGCGCCGGCTGGCAAGCTGCCCGGTCTCGGTGCAGCCGTAGATTTCGTGCACCGGCGCGTGGAGCCGCGCCTCGGCCTCGCGCGCCGCCGCTTCGGACAGTGGCGCGGTTGCCGACAGGATCATGTCCACCGACGGCACGTTCACCTCGGCATCGAGCAAGGTGCGCAGATGAAACGGCGTCGTCACCAGCAGGCGCGGCCGCGGCACGCTGGCGAGCGCCGCGGCAATATCGGCCGGATAGAACGGCCGGCCTGCCCAAAGGGAACAGTTGCCGAGCAACGTCAGGAGGACGGTCGACTCGAGGCCGTAGCTATGTTGGGCGGGAACGGTGCCGACGATCGCATGCCCCAATGCCAGCAGGCCGAGCCGTTCGGCCTCGGCACGACCATTGCGGACCATGCCACCCCAGGTCTTCGCATGGGGCACGGGCGTTCCCGTCGAACCCGATGTGAGAAGAACCGCGGCCACCCGACCGGCAGGAATCTCGGGCACGGGCCTCGACGTCGTGACCGGCGGCAAGGCCGGGAAGGCGGCCTTCGGCAGGTCGATGTCGTCGCCATTGCCGTCGTGCAGGCAGAAGACATCGGCGGCGTATTCCTGCAGCCGGCGCACGGCCTCGGGCGTATGGGACGACGGCAGCAAACTGACCTTGTCGGCGACGATGCCGGCGGCGAGTCCGACCATGAAGCGATAGCGGTCCTGGCAGACGTTGAGGATGTGCCGTCCGCCAGGCAGTCCTTCGGCGAGGGTGGCAACGTCACCGAGAAACTGCGTCAGCGTCACTTCCCCGCCCGGCCTCCGGGCAACAATGGCGTCGGGGTGCCGGTGCGCCGTCAGGGGCAGGAGCTCGGCACTCACGGGCGGAAGGTGGCGCGGAATGCGCGCACGGTTTCCCGCAAACCTGCCTGGTCGCGTTCGGGCAGCACGTGCTTGCGCACCTGGTTTTCCGCGAGAAACATGATGCCGACGAGCGGCAGCGTCAGGATGTTCGCATACATCGACCAGGCATCGATCGGCGCGAAGAAGAAGAGCGAAGCCGAAAGCAGGGCCGATGCGGCGAAGAAGAACGTCCACGCGGCGGTGATATGGCGCGTGTAGCGCACGAGTTGTGGCGTCATCTCCTCATGCACGGTACTGGCGAAGACTGTGCACAGCGGCCGCCGCCGCGCCAGGAGCGAGCGCCCGAAAAGGAGCGCCAGAACCGCGTTCACGGCAAAGTGCTGGAGGAAGTAGACCCAACTTACCGGATTGTCGAGATTCGGCCACAGCCAGGCCATGACCGCGAGAATGGCGACAGTCAGGACCCAGAGCGCGGCGCCGACCCTGCTTTCGCGCGCAAAGCCGAAGCCCACGATCAGCATGGGAGCACCGGCGAGCAGGAGAACCCATGGTCCGAGGGCCGCAATGGCACTGGCATAATGGGCGAAGAAGGCGTAGGCAATCGTCAGGGCCGCCGCCAGCAATCCAGTCGTGCGGTCGCGATTCGCTTCCATCGCCTCGTCCCTGGGCATCGCGCGGGACCTACTTGGTCCGATTGGCGGCAATATGGGCGGTCAACGTGCGCAAGGACGAAAAGATGCGCAGGTTGTCGTCGTCGTCGGCACGCAGCTGGAATCCGTACCGCTTGGATACGGCTAAAGCCACTTCGAGGATGTCGATGGAGTCGAGCCCCAGCCCGTCGTCATAGAGCGGGGTATCCGGCTTGATGTCGGCAGCGGCAGTTTCGAGGTTCAGCGCATCGACGATCATGGTTGCCACCTCCGCCATCAAGGCGTCGGTCGCGGGCGCTTCGAAAGTTGGTTCACTCATGGCTAACTCTTAACGTGGGAAACGGAATTTCAGGTTGGTACATTGTTGCGATCGGTGCGCACTGCGAGCACCGCGTTGCTGCCGCCGAAGGCGAAGGAATTCGACAACGCCACGCGCGCGCCGGTGCCCCGCAGGGGAGTGTGCAGCACATGGCGTACGCCGGCACAGGCGGGATCGATGACGTCGACATTGGCCGTGGGCGGCAACGCATCCTGCCGCAACGCCAGGACCGTGATGACGGCCTCGACGGCACCGGAAGCGCCCATCATGTGACCGTGCATGGATTTCGTCGCGCTGACGGGGAGCGTCTCGGACCGCGCGCCGAAGACTGCGCGCAATGCCTCGACCTCGGTCGGATCGCCTTCGGGCGTGGCAGTGCCGTGGGCGTTTACATAGCCCACCTGGCCGGGCTGAAGTTCCGCGTCGCTCAGCGCGAGCTGCAGGGCGCGGATCTGCCCGGCCGTGTCCGGACGTACCAGGTGGCTGTGGTCCGCGGTGGCGCCGTAGCCGGCCAGTTCCGCCAGAATGGGTGCGCCGCGATCGACGGCATGCTGCCAGTCTTCCAGCACCAGCGCCGCCGCCCCTTCGCCGAGGACCAGCCCGCCGCGATCCACTCCGAACGGCCGACACGCGCGCGTCGCCGACTCCTGGTCCCCGGGTGCGAGCACGCGCAAGGCCTCCCAGGCACGCACGACGCCGTAGCACAGCGGTGCGTCCGAGCCGCCCGTGAGCATGATCTTGGCGTCGCCCGCACGAATGCGGCGGTAGGCTTCGCCGATCGCCGCAGCGGCCGAGGCACAGGCGACGGTGTAACTCAGGCAGGAATTACCGAGGCCGAACTGGATCGCGATGTGGGCCGACGCGGCATTGTTCATGCCCAGGACGACCGACAACGGGGTGATGCGCTCGCGGCCGTTCTGCCACAGGTCGCGGTAGCCCCGTTCATAAGCCAGCGTGCCGCCCAGCGCAGTGCCCCAGGAGACGCCGGCATGGGTCTTCTCCTGACGGTCGTTGGGATCGAAGCCGGCATGCGCCCACGCCTCGCGCGCGGCCACGTAACCGAGCTGCGCGAAGCGGTCCATGGTCCCGAAAAGCGGTCGCCCGATCGCGGCTTCGGCGTCGAACGACTTGCAGCGCACCGCCGGCATTGCCAGCGGTCGCGGCTTGTCGTCGGTCGTGTAGTAGTCGATGCAGGACTCAGCAGCCAGCATGCGGCCGAAGAAGTCGGCCGTCGTGCCCCCGAACGGGCTGACCATTCCGATCCCGGTGATGGCTACGCGTCGTCTGACCACAGCTAGCCCGCCTTCGCCGTGCCGCGCAGCCTCTCGACGATCCGGATCATGTCGCCGACAGTCTTCGGCGTCGGCAGATTTTGCGACAGACTGATATTGAGCCGTTCTTCGAATTCGAAGAAGAGTTCGAGCAGCATGAGCGAATCGATATCCAGTTCCTTGAGGGTCGCCGCAGGCGCGACCCGCGCCGGATCGACGTTGAGACGCTCCTTGAGAAAGCCACGCACGATCTCGAGTTCGTCGTTCATTGCGAAATCCGGCACGTCTTAGACATCGATATTGCGGGCGTAGAGCGCGTTCGACTCGATGAACGCGCGCCGTGGCTCGACGTTATCGCCCATCAACGTCGTGAAGATTTCGTCGGCCGCGATCGCATCCTCGATCTGCACCTTGAGCAGACGCCGTACAGCCGGGTCCATGGTGGTTTCCCAAAGCTGCTCGGGGTTCATTTCCCCCAGACCCTTGTAGCGCTGCTTGGACAGGCCGCGTTCCACTTCGGCCAGGAGCCAGTTCATGGCTTCGGCGAAGCTCGCCACGGCCTGCGACTTGTCGCCGCGGCGCACCGTCAGGCCTGACTCCCCCAGGCCCACGATCAGCTGGGCGGTGCTGCGGATCTGGCCGAAGTCGCCGGAGTGCAGGAATTCGGTGTCGATGTGGCCCGTGCGCAGGTTGCCGTGGCGCAGGCGCTCGACGCGCAAACGCCAGCTCTCCGACTTGCCGTGGTATTCGGCGGACACGCGCACGCCTTTGGGCGCGTGGGCAGACACGCGGGCGGCACTGGCGCGCGCGGCGTTTTCGTCGACAAGGTCGATGGCGATGTTTCTGGCCAGCACTGCATGCAGTACGCCCGGCTCGATGAAGTCGGCCAGCCGCTTGATGACGGCCTCCGAGAGCAGGTAGGCGCGAGCCACTTCGCCGAGCGCTTCGCCCTCGATGGCCGAAGCGTCCGGCGGCAGCAGCGCGGCGTCCGTCAGCGCGAGCGTAAGGAGGTGCTGGTTGAGCGCGTGATCGTCCTTGATGTAGAGCTCGCTTCGCCCGTGCTTGATCTTGTAGAGCGGGGGCTGGGCGATGTAGACGTGGCCGCCTTCGACAAGTTGCGGCATTTGCCGGTAGAAGAAGGTCAGCAGCAGCGTGCGGATATGGGCGCCATCGACATCCGCGTCCGTCATGATGATGATGCGGTGGTAGCGGAGCTTTTCCTGCTTGTAGTCGTCGCCGATACCGCAGCCCAAAGCCGTGAGCAAGGTGACGATCTGCTCGGAGGAAATGACTTTGTCCAGGCGCGCCTTCTCGACGTTGAGCACCTTGCCGCGCAACGGCAGGATCGCCTGGAACTTGCGGTCACGGCCTTGCTTGGCGGAACCGCCGGCGGAATCTCCCTCGACGATATAGAGCTCGCAGAGCGCCGGGTCCTTTTCCTGGCAATCGGCCAGCTTGCCGGGCAGGCCGATGTTGTCCAGCACGCCCTTGCGCCGGGTCATCTCCCGCGCCTTGCGCGCAGCCTCGCGCGCCCGCGCCGCTTCGACGATCTTGCCGGTGATGATCTTGGCGTCCGCCGGCTTCTCGAGCAGGAACTCCGCGAGCTTGGCCGCAACCACCTCCTCGACCGCAGGCCTGGCTTCAGAAGACACCAGCTTCATCTTGGTCTGTGAAGCAAACTTCGGATCGGGCATCTTGATGGAGAGCACGCAGGCGAGGCCTTCGCGCATGTCGTCGCCCGAGATCTCGACCTTGGCTTTCTTGGCGACCTCGTTCTCTTCGATGTACTTGTTGATGACGCGCGTCATTGCGGCACGCAGGCCGGTCAGGTGGGTGCCGCCGTCGGACTGCGGAATGTTGTTCGTGAAACACAACACCTGCTCGGCGTAGGAATCATTCCATTGCATGGCGACCTCAACGCCGATGCTGCCGCCGGCGGGAAGTTGCGATTCACCCGTCGCGTAGAAGACATTCGGATGCAGGACCGTCTTGCTGCGGTTGATGTAGTCAACGAAGCCCTTCACGCCGCCGGCGAACGCGAAGTCTTCGGCTTTGCCCGTACGCTGATCGATCAGCTTGATCTTGACGCCATTATTGAGAAAGGACAGCTCGCGCAGACGCTTGGCGAGGATGTCGTAATGGAACTCGATGACATCGAAGATTTCATCGTCGGCGAGGAAATGGACCTCCGTGCCCGTGCCCTGGGCGTCGCCGACAAGCTTGAGCGGGCTGACTTCGACGCCATTCTGGACTTCGATGGTGCGATCGACGGCGTGGCCACGCTGGAATTCCATGAAATGCTTCCTGCCGTCGCGGCGCACGGTCAGGCGCAACCATTTCGACAAGGCATTGACGCAGGAAACGCCGACGCCATGAAGGCCGCCGGAGACTTTGTAGGAATTCTGGTTGAATTTTCCGCCTGCATGCAGGACGCACATCACGATCTCGGCGGCCGAACGTTTCGGCTCGTGCTTGTCGTCGAACTTGATGCCCGTCGGAATGCCGCGGCCGTTGTCCGCTACGGAAATCGAGTTGTCCGGATGGATCGTGATGACAATGTCGTCACAGTAACCCGCCAAGGCCTCGTCGATCGCATTGTCGACGACCTCGAAGACCATGTGGTGAAGGCCGGTTCCATCGGAAGTGTCGCCGATGTACATTCCGGGCCTCTTGCGGACGGCCTCCAGGCCTTCGAGCTGCTGGATCGAGTCCTCGTCGTAGCCACCGTTCTGGCTTGCTTGTCTGTTGTCCTGCGTCATTGAACTTCCCGGTTAGATGCGCATTGGCATCACAACGTACTTGAAGCGGTCATTGTCCGGCAGCACGAACAGCGCGCTCGAGCTCGCGTCGGCCAGCTTGCAGTGGATGAACTCGGTGGCGACGTTGTTGAGAACGTCGAGCAGGTAGGTGACGTTGAATCCTACGTCGAGTGCCTCACCGTGGTAATCAACCTCGATTTCCTCCTGGGCCTCTTCCTGCTCGGCGTTGGTGGAAATGATCTTCAGGCTGCCATCGCCGAGTACGAGGCGGACGCCGCGGAACTTCTCGTTCGTCAGGATGGCCGCGCGCAACAGCGACTGCAGCAACTGGTCGCGCCGAAGTTGCAGCACCTTGGAGTGCTGTTGGGGAATGACGCGCTCGTAATCGGGGAACTTACCGTCGATGAGCTTGGAAACGAGTTCGATATCACCGAACCGGAACTGCGCCTGCGTCGCGGTCAAGTCTATTTCCAAGGGTTCGTCGTTGTCGGCCAGCTGCCGCGACAGCTCGAGAATCGTCTTGCGGGGGACGATGACCTCGGTGCGCCCGTAGCTTTCCGCCAGGCCTTCACTGGCAAACGCCAGTCTGTGGCCGTCGGTGGCGACGACGCGCATTTCCTGGCCGTTCACGATCAGCAACAGCCCATTGAGGTAATAACGTATGTCCTGCTGCGCCATCGAGTATTGCACGAGCGCTATGAGATGCTTGAACTGCCTTTGCGTCATCTTGATCTTCGCCGCCTGACCATCGGCGTTCGACATGCGCGGGAAATCTTCGGCCGGCAGCGTCTGTAGATTGAAGCGGCTCTTGCCCGCCTTCACCTGCAAACGCTTGTCGTCAAGCGTCAAGCTGACTTCCGCCGACTCGGGCAGCGAACGGAGAATGTCCTGCAGCTTGCGCGCCGCGACCGTCATCGCCGCTTTCTCCGTCCCGCTCACCTGTGTTCCGGTGGTGATCTGGATTTCGATGTCGGTAGCGAGCAAGGTCAGCCGTTCACCGTTCTTCTCGATGAGGACGTTCGAAAGAATAGGCAGCGTATGGCGCTTCTCGACAATGCCGCAGACGGACTGCAGCGGCGTCAGTATCTGGTCGCGGGGACCTTTGTACAGGAGCATTCTTTATATCTCCCTTTAAGACTGATAATGAAGGTGGTCGAAGGTTGTGGGTAACAGACAGTTATGTCGTGGATTCATATCGATAGGTACTTCGTAACCTTGGGCATAGCTTGGTGATCCAGTGTGCGGCAATGTGTATGCAATCAAGAGTGAATCAATAGTTACTAGTTATCCACAAATTATCCTGCGCCTATCTACAGTCATCCCTTGATCGATTGCAGCAGCACGTGCAAGTCATTATTGAGGTGACCATCCTTGCTGCGAAGGTCGGTAATAGTCCGACAGGCATGCAGAACTGTTGTGTGATCGCGACCGCCGAAGGCGTCGCCAATTTCCGGCAGGCTGTGTGGCGTCAGTTCGCGGGAAAGCCACATCGCGACTTGTCTTGGTCTGGCTACGGCCCTCGTCCGCTTCTGTGAGTACATGTCCGCGACCTTGATCTTGTAGTAGTCGGACACGTACTTCTGGATCAGTTCGAGTGTGATTTGCCTGTTGTGGGCACCAAGGACGTCTTTGAGTGCCTCCTTGGCGATCTCGATGTTGAAGTCCCGGTTGTGGAATCGGGCGAAGGCGATGACGCGATTCAGCGCACCCTCGAGTTCGCGAACATTGGATCGAAGGTTCTTGGCGATCAGAAACGCTACATCGTCGGTAAGCGAAACCGACACAGCCTCAGCCTTCTTCTTGAGGATCGCGACGCGCATTTCCAGTTCCGGCGGCTCGACCTGCACCGTAAGCCCGCAGTCGAAGCGCGATATAAGCCGGTTTTCCAGCCCCTGAATATCCTTGGGATAGGTATCACAGGTGATGACGATCTGCTTCTTTGCTTCGATCAGTGCGTTGAACGCAAAGAAGAACTCCTCCTGCGTGCGATCCTTGCCGTTCAGGAACTGAATGTCGTCGATGATCAGGAGGTCGAGCGAGCAGTAGTAACGTTTGAAGGTATCAAAGGCCTTTTGCTGGTAAGCACGCACCACGTCGGCGATGTAATCGTGCGCGTGAATGTAGCGGACGATCTTTCCGGGATGATGGCGCCAGACCTCATTTCCAAGTGCATGTACCAGGTGGGTCTTGCCAAGTCCGACGCCGCCATAGACGAACAATGGGTTGTAGGACACACCCGGGTTGAGGCCGACCTGCTGGGCTGCCGCGCGCGCCAGGTCATTGGATCGACCCGTTACCAATGTGTCGAACGTGAAATCGCTGTTCAGGCGCGTCTTTTCGTAAATGGGGTCGGCGCCACGGGGAGCGGTCGCCTTGAGTGCTTGCTGAGATGAGTCTGCCAACTCGACAATGGGTTCTGAGGCGGCGGCAGGCATTGGAGGCGCGCTTTCGTCGAGGGACAGGGTCAACCCGGATGCGTCCGGATGGAATTCCTTGAGTAGACCTTCGATGCGGGCCAGATAGCGCTCGCGTACCCATTGCAGAACGAAGCGGTTCGGGGCAAGCAGGCGGTAATGTCCAGGGGCGTCGGCCTCGATGCGCAACGCCTTGATCCAGGAGTTGAATTGCTGGGCAGGCAACTCATCCTGGAAGCTCGTGAGGCAATGGGACCAGAAGTCAGTCATGCGAGTGCTTTCGCATACCGAGGCAGCACCTGACATTTGATATATTATTGAAAATAAAGTGTTATTCGTCACGGAAGCCCAGCGTCGGGTGCGGCCTCCGGTGGGATTTGAGGCTGCATTTTAGCTCGTTCGCAGTGAGTTATCCACAAGGGGGGGAGGAAAAATGATCTTGACAACGAAATGGTGGGACGCTGTAATCTCGCGTTTCACTTTCTCAGGGGTTAAGCCATGAAACGGACTTACCAGCCGTCTGTGGTTCGTCGCAAACGGACTCACGGATTCCTGGTGCGCATGCGCACACGGGGTGGTCGCGCCGTCATTAGGGCACGTCGTGCCAAGGGTCGGCAGCGCCTCGGCGTTTGAGGCGCATCATCTGGGCGGCACCGCCGTGGCCGAGCCAGCGGTGGGCAGTTTCCGCTTTCCCGCCCGGAACCGTCTGCATCGGCCTGAGGAATTCGGGGCGGTGCTGCGCGGCGCAGTGAAACGGCGCCACGGTTGCTTCGAGTTATGCTTTAGCCGTCCAAATGGCGGCGGCCAGCCGATCGCTGGCCCGAGGTTGGGCATCATCATTCCCAAGCGTCTGGCGCGAACCGCCGTATTGCGCAACTTGCTCAAGCGACTGGTCAGGGATGAGTTTCGCCTGTCGCAGTTGCGGCTGCCGGCCGGAGACATGGTGATACGACTCGTCGGAGCGCCGGATGTGCACCCGACGCCGCCGGATGCCACGCGGCGCCGCGCCTGGCGGCTCAGCGTGAAGACGCTGCTCGCGGGTCTGGCACCATGATGTCGCGTCTCGTGGTCGGAGCGCTGTTGGCGCTCATCAAGGCTTACCGATTGTGCCTGAGCCCATTTTTCGGGCAAACCTGCCGTTTTCACCCCACCTGTTCGGAATACGCGATGGAATCACTGCGCAGGCACGGCCCGGTTCGCGGCCTGTGGCTGGCAGTGCGCCGCATCGGTCATTGCCACCCCTGGCATCCGGGCGGTTATGATCCCGTTCCTTAAAAAGAATCCTCCCGACCCATGGATAACCAACGTCTGATTCTGTCTCTGGTCTTTGCCTTCTCCCTCGTCATGTTATGGGAGGCCTGGCAGAAACAAGGCGTGCCGCCGCCGCCCCCGCCCACCGCTGCGGTTGCAGCCAGTGTCGGTGCGAACGAAAGCAAGCCGGTGGCGTCGGCAACCGCGGTGCCGGTGCCGACGGCGAGTGGCGCCGCAGCCACCGCGCCAAGTACGCCCGTTCTGACCGAAGGCGGCGTCAAGGTGGTGGTCCAGACCGACCTTTACGAGGCGGAAGTATCGAGCGCGGGCGGCGATCTGGTACATCTCGAACTCAAGGAGCACAAGGCGACCGGCGACAGCAGCCGCAACTTCGTCCTGTTCGATGCCGCGCACCATTACGCCGCGCAAAGCGGCCTGATCGGCGATGGGTTGCCGAACCACAAGACGGAATGGCGCCTGCCGGCAAAGGAACTGACGCTGCAGAATGGTCAGCAGGAACTGCGCGTGACGCTGACGGCGCCGGCCGAAGGCGGTGTCGACGTCAGCAAGAGCTACATATTCAGGCGCGGCAGCTACCTGATCGACGTCGAGTACGACATTGTCAATCATGGCGCGGCCCCGCTGTCACCCAACGCGTATTTCCAGTTGATACGCGATGGCCAGCCACCCGAGGATTCGACGAGGGCCATGTCGACCTTCACGGGCCCGGCCTTTTACACGGAAGCGAGCAAGTTCCAGAAGTCCACCTTCGAGGATGTAGCCAAGAACAAGGCCAAGATCCCCGCGAAGAGTGACAACGGCTGGGTGGCCATGGTGCAGCATTATTTCGTTTCCGCCTGGTTACCGGCTTCGGGCGAGCGCGAATTCTTCGTGCGCGAAGTGGGCAAGGACCTTTATGCGGCTGGTGTGGTCGTGCCGGTGGCGCCAATCGCAGCCGGGGCGAGTGGGAAGTTGACCGTCCCTTTGTACGCGGGTCCGCAGGAGCAGGAGAAGCTTGCGAAGATCGCGCCGGGGTTCGACCTGGTAGTGGATTACGGTTGGCTCACCGTCATCGCAGCGCCGATTTTCTGGGTGCTGCAGTGGCTGCATTCTTTCATCGGCAACTGGGGTTGGTCGATCATTGTCCTGACGATACTGATCAAGGGGGCGTTCTTTCCGCTGTCGGCCACGTCCTACAAGTCGATGGCCAAGATGCGCGTGCTGACGCCGAAACTGCAGAAGTTGAAGGAAACCTACGGCGACGACAAGCAGCGGCTGAACCAGGAAATGATGGAGATGTACAAAAAGGAGAAGGTGAATCCGCTCGGCGGCTGTTTGCCTATCCTGGTGCAGATTCCTGTGTTCATCGCCCTGTACTGGGTGCTCGCGGGCACCGTGGAGATGCGTGGCGCCCCCTGGCTGGGGTGGATCACGGATCTGTCGGTCAAGGATCCCTACTTCATCCTCCCGCTGATCATGGGCGCGACGATGTTGATCCAGACCAAGCTCAATCCGACGCCGCCCGATCCGATGCAGGCGAAAATCATGCTGATCATGCCGGTCGTATTTACGGCAATGTTTCTGTTCTTCCCGGCGGGCCTGGTGCTCTACTGGACGGTGAACAACATTCTTTCGATCGCCCAGCAGTGGCAGGTGAACCGCATGATCGAACGTGCCGGGCTCAAGCCGCGCTGACACGATAGCCGCGATTGCGACGGCTCCAGGGCGAGGCGGCATCGGCGTCGTTCGGGTGTCGGGCACGGAGTTGCTTGACTTAGCCGAGCGCTTGAGCGGAAAGCGGCCCGCAGCACGGCGTGCCACCAGGGCTGACTTCTGCCGTGACGACGGCAGCGCCATTGATCACGGCGTCTTGCTCTACTTTGCGGCACCGCGTTCTTTTACCGGCGAAGACGTCCTCGAATTGCAGGCGCATGGTGGCCCGGTGGTGTTGCAGCAACTGCTGGCGCGCTGCGTCGAGTTGGGCGCACGCCTTGCCGAGCCGGGCGAATTCACGCGCCGGGCGTTCCTGAACGACAAGCTCGACTTGGCGCAGGCGGAAGCCGTCGCCGACCTGATTGACGCCAGCACGGCAGAGGCGGCGCGCTCGGCAATGCGCTCGTTGAGTGGAGAGTTCTCGCGCCAGGTGCATGCGCTGGTGGACCAGTTGGTCGAATTGCGCATGCTCGTTGAAGCGACGCTGGACTTCCCGGAAGAGGAGATCGATCCGCTGCGCGATACCGACATCGAAGCGCGGCTGGATATGCTGCAGCAGGCTCTGGGCGCACTGCGGGCACGGGCGCGGCAAGGCAGCCTCCTGCGCACGGGCATGACGGTGGTGCTTGCGGGGTTGCCCAACGTCGGAAAGTCTTCGCTGCTCAACCGGCTGGCGGGGGAGGAGCGGGCGATTGTGACGGAAGTGGCCGGCACGACGCGCGATGCGCTGCGGGAATCGATCTCGATCGAGGGCATCCCGCTTCACATCATCGACACCGCGGGTTTGCGGGAAACCGCCGACCAGGTCGAGCGTCTGGGCATCGAGCGCAGTTGGCAGGAGATCGCCAAGGCCGACATCGTGCTGCAGATCGTCGATGCCCGGGCTGGGGTGACGCCGGCAGATCGAGGTGTGGCGGCGCGCGTGCCGGCAGGCGTCGAACGCCTGGTGGTCGAGAACAAATGCGATCTGGCGCAACAGCCGGCCGCGAGGTTCGAGGCGCAGGGACAGGTCCATGTGCGCCTGTCGGCAAAGACCGGGGCGGGCATCGGCCTGCTCCACGATGAACTGCTGCGTGTTGCCGGCTGGACCGGCCACGGCGAAGATGTGATTCTGGCCCGCGAGCGGCATTTGGCGGCGCTCGCGGACGCGACAGCGCGGGTTGGCGTGGCGATCGGCGAGACGCAACGGCTTGAAGTTGTGGCGGAGGAGCTTCGGCTGGCGCAGGAGGCGCTGGCGGCGATCACCGGCGAGTTCGGCGCGGATGATCTTCTCGGTGCGATCTTCAGCCGCTTCTGTATCGGGAAATGAGCGAGCTGCCGCTGTTGGCGCTGGCGGCGCTGGTCGCCGGGTTCGTGGACGCGGTGGCGGGCGGAGGAGGCCTTATTCAGGTGCCGGCGCTGTTCAACGCGCTGCCGGCGGAAGCGCCGGCGACGATCTTCGGCACGAACAAGGGGTCGAGCATTGTCGGGACGGCCAACGCGGCGTGGCGTTACGCGCGGCGCATTGCGATTCCCTGGGAGGTGGCGCTGCCGGCAGCGGTTTCGGCGTTCGCCTTCTCCTTTGCAGGGGCGGCGACCGTGGCCTGGTTGCCGAAGGACGTGGTACGGCCGCTCGTGTTGGTGATGATGGTGCTGGTCGTTGTTTACACCGCGTTGAAGCCAGACCTGGGTCGAGGGGAAGAAGTGTCCCGGGCGAAGTCACGGACCGCGCCGGCGGCGCTGGCGGTCGGTGCGGCGCTGGGTTTCTACGATGGCTTCTTCGGTCCGGGAGCAGGAAGTTTCATGATCTTCGCGTTCGTGACACTTTTCGGGCTGGATTTTCTGCGTGCCTCGTCCGCGGCCAAGGTCGTGAATCTGGCAACCAATGGAGCAGCGCTGGTCTTCTTCATCCCGTCGGGGCATATCCTGTGGCCGATCGCCCTGGCGATGGCGGTGTTCAACGCTGCCGGTGCTTTTGTCGGCACGCGGCTAGCGCTCCGCCACGGCAGCGGCTTCGTGCGCTGGGTGTTCCTCGGCTTAAGTACTATCCTGATTGCCAAATTCGGCTACGATACCGTGTTCGCTCAGATCAAATAAGGAGGAGGCAATCATGAAGGTGAGACCGATTACCGTCGGCTTGGCGGCGGCATTGGCGGCAGGGGTTGCGCTGGCCGATATCAATGTCGGCGTCAACGTTTCGGCCACGGGGCCGGCGGCATCGCTGGGAATTCCCGAGAAGAACACATTCGCGCTGATGCCGACAACCATCGCGGGGCAAAAGGTCAACTACATCGTGCTCGACGACGCGTCGGACACGACCACCGCGGTGAAGAACGCGCGCAAGTTCGTCACGGAGGACAAGGTCGATGTCATCGTCGGATCGACGATTACGCCGAATTCGCTGGCCATGATCGATGTCGCCGCGGAGGCGGAAACGCCGATGATCTCCATGGCGGCATCGGCCCGCATCGTCGATCCGGCCAACCCTAAGGTGAAGTGGGTGTTCAAGACGCCGCAGAACGACATCCAGATGTCGACCGCGCTCGTTGAGAGCATGCTGAAGAACAACGTCCAGACCGTAGCCTTCATCGGGTTTGCGGACGCCTACGGGGAGGGCTGGTACCAGGAGTTCTCGAAGATTGCCGAAGCGCGCAAGCTGAAGATCGTGGCCTACGAGCGCTACAACCGCAACGATACTTCGGTAACGGGTCAGGTGCTCAAGATCCTGGCGGCGAAACCGGATGCAGTCCTCGTGGCGGGCGCGGGCACGCCGGCGGCCTTGCCGCAGAAGGCGCTCAACGAGAGGGGATTCAAGGGCGCGTACTACCAGACCCATGGGGTTGCGAACATGGACTTCATGCGGGTGTGCGGCAAGGATTGTGAAGGGACGCTGTTGCCGGCGGGGCCGGTGCTGGTGGCCAGCCAGTTGCCTGACAGCAATCCCATCAAGAAGGTGGCCATGGACTACACCGGCAAATATGAGGCGGCGTATGGCAAGGGCAGCACGTCGACATTTGGCGCGCACGCCTGGGACTCAGGGTTGTTATTGCAAAACGCCATTCCGGTGGCGCTGAAGAAAGCGCAACCCGGCAGCAAGGAATTTCGAGCCGCGCTGCGTGATGCGCTGGAAGGGCTCAGGAACGTGACCGTCTCTCACGGCATCGTGAACATGTCGCCGCAGGATCACCTCGGCTTTGACCAGCGGGCCCGCGTCATGGTAAGGATCGAGAACGGAGGCTGGAAGCTGCAGCAGTAGGCGGTATACTGCGCGGCAATTCACCGGGGCGCCCTCGTGAAAACTGGGCGCCCCGGCCGTTTCCAGGGTTCGAAATGGATCTTCAGATCGCGCTGTTGCTTGGCCAGGATGGCATCGTCAACGGTGCCATCTACGCATTGCTGGCATTGGCGCTCGTGCTCGTGTTTGCCGTGACACGAGTGATCTTCATACCCCAGGGCGAGTTCGTGGCCCTGGGTGCCCTCACGCTTGCCGGCCTTCAAGGCGACAAAGTGCCGGGCACGCTCTGGCTTCTGGCGGGGCTCGGCCTTGCGGTGACGTGCGTCGAGGTCGCGGCCGCGATGCGCGAGGGGACGTTTCGGCGGCTGATCGTGGCGCTGGGGTGGAACCTTCTTTATCCCGCTGTCGCTGCCGTAATTGCACTGGCCGGTCGGCCGGCGGCTTGGCCGCTCTGGTCACAAAGCCTGCTGGCGCTGGCGTTGGTCGTCCCGTTGGGTCCGATGATCTACCGGCTTGCCTATCAACCTTTGCAGTCCGCGTCCGTCCTCGTGTTGCTCATCGTGTCGATCGCGGTTCACCTGACACTGGTCGGGCTTGGGCTGCTGTTCTTCGGTGCCGAGGGCTCGCGCACACCGTCTTTTTCAGAGGCCAGTTTCGACTGGGCCGGGGCGGTCCTGACGGGGCAGTCGCTTTGGGTGGTCGGCGCTAGCACGATTCTGATGGTGATCCTGTACTTGTTTTTCGAGCGCAGCCTGTGGGGCAAGGCGCTCAGGGCGACAGCGATCAATCGTACGGGCGCTCGGTTGATGGGAATCTCGACGACGCAGGCCGGAAAGATATCCTTCCTGCTGGCAGCGGCCATCGGCGCGTTCTCGGGAATTCTGATTGCGCCAATAACGACGATCTACTACGACACTGGTTTCATCATCGGGTTGAAGGGATTCGTCGGCGCGATTATCGGCGGATTGGCCAGTTACCCGCTCGCGGCCGCAGGGGCGATCCTGGTAGGGCTGCTGGAGTCGTTCTCGTCCTTCTGGGCATCCGCGTTCAAGGAAGTGATCGTATTCACGCTGATCATTCCCGTGCTCGTCTGGCGGTCTCTGTCAGTTCATCACGTCGAGGACGAAGAGTGACCTGCCGACGCCTTCTGCTCGGCGGACTTCTGGCATTGGTGGCACTGGCACCCGCGCTGCTACCGGAATTCCAGATCACACTGCTCAATTACATTGGCCTTTACGCTTTGGTCGCGCTCGGGTTGGTCCTGCTGACCGGAGTGGGAGGGCTCACTTCGTTTGGACAGGCCGCGTTTGTGGGTTTGGGTGCTTACACCACGGCATATTTGACGACCGCGGAAGACTTGCCGGGGGCGATCGCCTGGCTTGGCGTATCACCGTGGCTGACTTTGGGGGTCGGGTTGTTGGTGACGCTGGCTGTCGCGGCGACGCTTGGGCTTCTGACTTTGCGCCTTTCGGGTCACTACCTGCCGCTGGGCACGATCGCCTGGGGGATATCGCTGTACTTCCTGTTTGGCAATTTGTCGTTCCTCGGTGGCCACACAGGGATTTCAGGGATTCCGGCGCTCAGCGTTGTCGGGGTGGAGTTGAAGGATGGGAGGCAACTCTACTACTTCATCTGGGTGGCACTGCTCGGGGCAATCTGGGCGACACAGAACCTGCTGGACTCCCGCGAAGGAAGGGCGATTCGCGCGCTGCGAGGCGGAAGAGTGATGGCCGAGGCGATGGGTGTGAACACAGCGCGGTCGAAGATGATCATATTCTTGATCGCGGCGGGTTTCGCCTCGGTCTCGGGCTGGCTGTACGCGCACCTGCAGCGTTTCGTCAATCCGACGCCATTCGGCCTTCACATTGGTATCGAATACCTGTTCATGGCCGTCATAGGCGGGGCCGGGGAAGTGTGGGGAGCGTTGCTCGGGGCCGGGTTGATCACCATCTTGAAGCAGTGGTTGCAGGATGTGCTGCCGTCATTGCTCGGCGCATCCGGGAATTTCGAGGTAATCGTTTTCGGGCTCTTGATGATTTTGGTGTTGCATCGCGCTCCGGAGGGATTGTGGCCGGTACTGAGGCGTCTAGCGCCAGCGACCGGGGCGAGGCTGGCGATTGGCGGTGGTGTTCGACTGCCCCAGCGCGACAAGCCAACCGCAGGCTCCGTCCTGCTGGTGGTCGACAATGTGGTGAAGAAGTTCGGCGGACTCACCGCAAACAACCACATGAGTCTGACGCTGAGCGCCGGGGAGATTCTGGCGCTGATCGGTCCCAACGGGGCAGGCAAGAGTACGTTGTTCAACGTGATCACGGGCGTCGATGCACCGACGGCGGGGTCGGTGAGGTTCTTGGGGCGCCAAATCGAGGGCATGGTGGCCAGGGAAATCTCGAGGATGGGCATGAGCCGAACCTTCCAGCACGTGCGTCTGCTGCCCGAGATGTCGGTTCTTGAAAATGTGGCGATAGGGGCTCACTTGCGCGGGAGGCGTGGGGTTCTAGCGGCCGCGCTTCACACAGAGCGACGCGAGGAGGCGAGCCTTCTCGAAGAGGCGGCGCGCCAGATCGATCGCGTCGGTCTGGGTGAGCACATGTTCGAATGCGCCGGCAGCCTGGCGCTCGGACAGCAGCGCACTGTGGAAATCGCGCGCGCGCTGGCCGCGGACCCGAGCCTGCTCCTGCTCGACGAACCAGCCGCCGGCTTGAGGTTCTTCGAGAAGGAGGCGCTTGGTCAGCTCCTGCGGAAGCTTCGGGCAGAAGGGATGGGAATCCTGCTTGTCGAGCACGACATGGACTTCGTCATGGGTCTTGCCGGGCGCGTCGTCGTGATGGAGTTCGGGGAGAAGATTGCGGAGGGTTCGCCGGAAGCCGTGTGTGTGAACCCGGATGTAATCGAGGCGTACCTGGGCGGAGTGGATTGATGACCGCTGGTACTGTACTTGAAGTCGAGGGACTGACCGTCGCCTATGGGAAGGTCGAGGCACTCCATCAGGTGTCGGTCAAGGTTCGTGCTGGTGAGATCGTGACGGTGATCGGTCCGAACGGAGCCGGCAAAACGACGCTCCTTTCGGCGATCATGGGTCTGCTGCCGCGAAAGGCGGGGGGAATATCGTTCCTGGGGTCTGCACAAGAATCGATGGAGGTCGAGCGCCTGGTTGCAATGGGAATGACCCTGGTGCCGGAGAAGCGTGAGTTGTTTGGCAGTCTGAGCGTCGAAAACAATCTGTTACTGGGCGCATTTATGCGGCGGCGCTTAGGCGACCGGGACGAGGGCAAGACCATGGGGAGCGTGTACGACATCTTCCCCAGGTTGTACGAGCGCAGGGCGCAACTGGCCGGCACGCTGTCGGGCGGAGAGCGTCAGATGTTGGCAGTCGGGCGGGCGTTGATGGCCAAGCCCAAACTGCTAATGCTGGATGAACCAAGTTTGGGCTTGGCACCGCTGATCGTTCGAGAGATCTTCCACGTGCTTGAAAGGTTGAGCAGGGAGGGGGTGGCCATTCTTCTCGTCGAGCAAAATGCAC
Organism: Rhodocyclaceae bacterium; assembly: GCA_035505955.1. Taxonomy (GTDB): domain Bacteria; phylum Pseudomonadota; class Gammaproteobacteria; order Burkholderiales; family Rhodocyclaceae; genus Fen-999. The sequence continues at coordinate 45,980 of DATJQH010000114.1, read as the reverse complement.
GTGCCGCACTTCAGATTGCAGAGCAGGGTTATGTTCTCGAAACCGGGGAAGTGAGCTTGAGCGGGAGCAGTCAGGACCTTCAGGATGACCCGCGGGTAGTGGAAAGTTACCTGGGATTTGGGAGGAAACACTGAAAGAGTTTCACGTGAAACAGGGGTGGCCAGCGCCATGTTTCACGTGAAACGCGATGCGCCGGGTGTGGAGTATCATTGCGCCTCTTTTCGTCGGGCGCGGAAAACCCCTTGATGCGGTTCGAATCTCGATTCAACGTCATCGTGATCGGAGGTGGTCACGCCGGCACGGAGGCAGCGCTTTCCGCGGCCAGGATTGGCGCGCGGACGCTCCTGATCACTCACAATATCGAGACTCTCGGCGCCATGTCCTGCAACCCGTCGATTGGCGGCATTGGCAAGGGGCACTTGGTCAAGGAAATCGACGCCCTGGGTGGCGCGATGGCTGCTGCAACGGACGAGGCCGGTATTCAATTCCGCATCCTGAATGCTTCCAAGGGGCCGGCCGTACGGGCCACGCGCGCCCAGGCAGATCGCCAACTTTACAAACACGCGATTCGCAGCCGATTGGAAAATCAGCCTAACCTGACGCTGTTCCAGCAGGCGGTCGATGATCTCATCGTAACCGCTGATGGAGTGGCAGGCGTCGTTACCCAACTCGGTGTTCGTTTCGAGGCGGACGCTGTAGTGCTGACCGCTGGTACCTTCCTCAACGGACTGGTTCACGTAGGCTTGGAGCATTACCAGGCCGGGCGATTCGGCGATCCACCAGCGCTAACATTGGCGCAGCGCCTGCGCGAACTGCAACTGCCAATTGGGCGGCTGAAGACTGGCACGCCGCCACGCCTTGACGGGCGGACCATCGACTTTTCGGTCATGCGGGTCCAGCCTGGCGATTCACCAGTGCCGGTTTTCTCCTTCCTCGGAGACGCCGGACAACATCCGCGTCAGGTTCCATGCTGGATCACCTACACCAACACCAGTACGCACGAGATCATTCGCTCTGGCCTGGATCGCTCGCCGATGTTTACAGGCGTTATCGAAGGTGTCGGTCCCCGTTATTGCCCGTCGATCGAAGACAAGATCCACAAGTTCGCCGGCAAGGATGAACATCAAGTTTTCCTTGAGCCGGAAGGTCTCGCAACGCACGAGTACTACCCGCAGGGAATTTCGACAAGCCTCCCGTTCGACGTCCAGTTAGCGATGGTTCACTCCATTCGTGGCCTAGAAGAGGCTCATATCACGCGGCCCGGTTACGCGATCGAATACGATTACTTCGACCCGCGCAACCTGAAGGCCTCGCTCGAGACCAAGTCGATCCGCGGGTTGTTCTTTGCCGGACAAATCAATGGCACTACCGGATACGAAGAGGCAGCGGCTCAGGGCCTGCTGGCGGGGACTAATGCCGCCCGCTTTGCGCGCGGACTCGAGTCGTGGTGCCCGCGCCGCGACGAGGCGTATTTGGGTGTATTGGTCGATGACCTCGTGACGCGCGGTGTATCGGAGCCTTACCGCATGTTCACCAGCCGTGCCGAATATCGCCTGAGCTTGAGGGAAGACAACGCCGACTTGCGCTTGACGGAAACAGGCCGCCGACTGGGCTTGGTCGACGACGCTCGTTGGGAGCGATTCAACCGGAAGAGGGAGGCGATCGAGCGCGAGGTGCAACGTCTTCACACGGCGTCGCTCAATCCGAGGCTGATAGACTCCCCGACGGCTACACGAGTTCTCGGCAAGGCACTTGAGCGCGACTACTCGCTGTTCGACCTGCTGCGACGCCAGGAGGTCGATTACGCGAGCCTGGTCGCCTTGCCACATGCAGGCCCGGGGGTGGTCGAGCGGGACGTCGCGGAGCAAGTGGAGATTCAGGCCAAGTACCAAGGGTACATCGAGCGGCAGCGCGATGAGGTCGTGAAGATGTCCGCTCATGAAGAACTGCGGATTCCCGCCGATCTGGATTATCGTCGCGTCCGCGGGCTTTCCATCGAAGTTCAGCAAAAGCTCAACCAACACAGACCAGAAACGCTCGGACAAGCATCGCGCGTACAAGGAGTGACTCCCGCAGCGGTTTCCTTGTTGCTCGTGCACCTAAAAAAGAAGAAAGTCGCTGCATGAACCTCAGGGAGGGCGTTGCTGCCATGGGCTTGGCGTTGCCGGTTGCCGCAGAGGAAAAACTCGCCGCCTACTGCTCGCTGCTGGCAAAGTGGAACAAGGTGTACAACCTTACGGCAATCCGCTCGCCTCAAGAGATGCTGACGCACCATGTGCTCGATTCGCTTGCGATCTTGCCAGGTCTGACCGATGAGGAATCCGTGGCGGACGTTGGCAGCGGGGCGGGGCTGCCGGGGTTGGTGCTCGCCATCTGCCAACCGCAACTCCACGTCACGTCGATTGAGGCCAGCAACAAGAAGGCAGCGTTTCAAAGGCAGGCCAAAATCGAATTGGAACTCGATAATGTAAGTATTCACTGCGGCCGGGTTGAAGATGTTTCCAGCGTCTTCGATGCCGCAATTTCACGAGCCTTTGCGAATCTGGCTGACTTCATTCGCCTCGCCGGTCACCTGTCGCACCGCTTGCTTGCGATGAAGGGAAGCATTCCGGAAGCTGAGATTGAACATCTGCCCGCGGGCTGGCGGCTCGCTAAGACCGTAGCGCTTTTCGTGCCCGGCCTGGATGCCGAACGACACCTGATTGTTCTGGAGAAGACCTGATGCACATCTTTGCCATCGCTAACCAGAAGGGTGGGGTCGGCAAGACGACCACTTCCGTAAATCTGGCGGCGGCCTTGGCCTTGCAAGGCCAACGCACACTTCTGATCGACCTCGACCCGCAGGGGAACGCAACCATGGGAAGCGGCGTCGACAAGCGTCATTTGCAGCGATCCGTCTATCACCTGCTCGTCGGCTTGGCGACATTGACGGAGGTCCGGGTTCGAGCGGATTCCGGCGGCTACGACGTGCTTCCGGCCAACCGGGACTTGGCTGGCGCCGAGATTGAGCTGGTCGAGCTGGACAAGCGGGAAACGCGCCTCAAGCAAGCGCTGGCGGAGCACATCGGCGACTATGACTTCGTCCTGATCGACAGTCCGCCGTCCCTGTCGCTTCTCACGCTCAACGGCCTGTGTGCCGCGCATGGGGTGATTATTCCGATGCAATGCGAGTACTTTGCGCTCGAAGGGCTGTCGGACTTGGTCAATACAATCAAGAAAGTCCATGCAAACCTGAACCGCGACCTGAAGATCATCGGCCTCCTGCGTGTCATGTTCGATCCACGCTCTACGCTGTCGAATCAGGTCTCTGCCCAACTGGAGGAGCACTTCGGCGAGAAAGTCTTCAAGACCCTCGTGCCGCGCAACGTTCGCCTGGCAGAGGCGCCAAGCTACGGAATACCGGGCGTCGTCTTCGACCGGACCGCGAAAGGTGCGCAGGCCTACCTCGGCTTTGCCGCTGAAATGATCGAACGCGTCAATTCCTGGAAAGAAGAAGGAAGAGCAGAACCATGAATCCACCAAAGATGAAAGGCTTGGGCCGAGGCCTTGATGCCCTGCTGGCCGCCAACAACGCACCCGAATCGAATCGCCAGGAGACGCTGCCCGTGGGAGCGCTTCAGCCGGGCAAGTATCAGCCAAGAACACGAATGGACCCCGGTTCGCTGGAAGAGCTGGCTGCCTCGATCAAGGCCCAAGGCCTGATCCAGCCAATCTCGGTGCGGCCGGCGTCAACCGGGCGCTTCGAGATCATCGCAGGCGAGCGACGCTGGCGCGCCGCGCAAATCGCCGGCCTGCAAGAGGTCCCGGTGCTGGTGCGCGACATTCCGGATGATGCAGTACTGGCAATGTCGCTCATCGAAAACATCCAGCGCGAGGACCTCAACCCGCTCGAAGAGGCAGCCGGTCTGCAGCGCCTCATCGACGAATTCAGCATGACGCATCAGCAAGCGGCGGATGCAGTCGGACGCTCGCGCTCCGGCGCCAGCAATTTGCTCCGCCTGTTGCAACTGGCGAAACCGGCTCAGGACATGCTCATGGCCGGCGACATCGAGATGGGCCACGCGCGGGCTCTTCTGCCATTGCCAAAGAGCGAGCAGGGGAGACTTGCCACGAACGTCGTCGAGAAGGGCTGGTCAGTGCGCGAGACCGAACGCGCAGTCAACCGCGAGTTGAATCCTCCGGCACGCAAGGCTCGGCCCGAACAATCGGCCGATCGCGATCTGGCGCGGATCGAGGAGGATCTGGCCGACAATCTGGGGGCACCCGTCAAGATTTCCGCAAACCGAAAAGGTGCCGGCAGCGTGACCATACGATTTTCCAGTCTCGAACAACTGGACGGCCTTTTGGAGCGCTTTGCGGGCGCGTCGGGCCAGCATGACCAGTGAGCAAGTCCGTAGGGGCGCAACCCAACATAGAATGCGATTTCAATTCCCATTAAGAGGCAGGAGAACGACATGATCAAGGACCGTTACAAGCCGTTGACGCAGTTTGCCGTGTGCTCCGGCGGCTGTTATGTCGGTGGCGCCCTCAACCCGACCTTCGTGACCGTCAACTCGCCTGCAATTGAGGTCATGACGGATCTGACCCGCATTCCTCCGGCCACGGTTACACCGCAGGAGACGCTCGCTCAGGCAAACCAGCACATGATTCTGCGAGGCGTCCGCCTGCTCCTGGTCGTCGAGATCAACGGCCGCATATCCGGTGTTGTTACCGCCAGGGACCTTTTCGGCGAGAAACCGGTACGTGTCGCGCAGGCAAGAAGCGCAAAGCGCGAGGAACTCCAGGTGCGCGACGTCATGACGAATCTCGAGGACATGGAGGCCATCAAGATGGCCGACGTACAGCGTGCGGAGGTTGGGCACATCGTCGCGACCCTTGAAGCCTGTGGTCGCCAGCACACGCTGGTGGTCGACGAAGACAAGGAAGCCAACAAGCAGACGTTGCGCGGGATATTTTCCGCCTCCCAGATTGCGCGGCAATTGGGCGTTGACCTCACAACGCATGAAGTTGCGCGTACTTTTGCCGAAATTGAGGCGGCGTTCGCTGGAGTTTAGATCCTGTGGCCGGCAACCCGCATTTCGCTGCAAAGCAGCAATTGACCCACGGATCGGCTTTTGATAGCATTCGCAGGTTTAATGGCGGCTGAGGGCTTACTGCCTACGCTGCATAGCAGCAGAACGGCCGTCTCCATAAGCTTCTCTCAATATTCATGAGCATTATTGATTCGCCATTTCTTGGCCAGGTGTAGTGTGTTGCTCAAAACCTTGCCATCTAAACCGTCACAGAGCATGCGGACTTCCAACTCCTTTCGCATCGCAATGGCTTGGCAGTCAGTGGCCATCGTAGCGGCCGGGCTTGTTGCCGCCGGTTTCGGCGGGTTGGACGCCCTCCTTTCTTCGGTTCTCGGCGGGACCGTGGCCTTGCTCGGGTACGTGGCCTTCTGGTGGTTTTCGAGGCTGTCGGCGAAATCGGCACGCGACGTTCTGCGCGTTGCCATTCGAGCCGAGTCAGTGAAGCTGACCGTAATCGTATTGCTGCTTTGGCTGAGTTTCGTCGCGTACCCCCGAATGGTGGTTGCGGCGTTCATGTGTGCCTTCGTGGCGTCAACGCTGTTTGCCGGGTTTGCCGCAGCGCTTTCAAGCAATTTCCCGAGATCTTCCACTAGGTCCTGACATGTCCGAAGCCGAATCCGCGTTGACGCCAACGTCCTACATCAGTCACCACCTCTCATTCTTGGAGAAGCCGGTCGACACTGGCAATTTTTGGGTGCTGCACGTGGACACCCTGGTCGTCTCGGTGTTGCTGGGCGTGTTCGCGTTCGGATTCCTCTGGTGGGTCGTTAGAGGTGCGACGTCCGGCGTGCCGGGTCGCCGCCAAGCGTTTGTGGAGCTCGCCATCGAGTTCGTGGACGATCAGGTCAAGGGAATCTTTCACGGAGAGCGGCACTCGTTCGTCGCGCCAGCTGCCCTTACGGTGTTCGTCTGGGTGTTGCTGATGAACGCCATGGACTTTCTGCCGGTGGACTGGATGGCTGGGTTTTACGAGCATGTGCTTGGATTGCACAAATTTCGCAGCGTCCCCACGGCCGATGTCAATACGACGTTCGCTCTCGCACTGTCCGTGTGGTTCCTGATGATCTTCTACAGCATCAAGGTCAAAGGCCTGGGCGGTTGGATCCACGAACTCTTCTGCTCCCCGTTTGGCAACCATCCCTTGCTGTGGCCGGCGAACCTGTTGCTGAACATCATCGAATACTTGTCGAAGCCGCTTTCGCACTCCCTGCGTCTGTACGGAAATATGTATGCGGGGGAGATCATCTTCTTGCTGCTCGGCATGTGGGCGGCCACGGGCTGGGCCGGTACGATTTTTGGCGCCCTTCTGGGTGCCGGCTGGGCAATATTCCACATCCTGATCGTAGTCTTGCAAGCGTTCATCTTCATGATGTTGACCGTCGTATATCTGTCGATGGCTCACGAGAGTCACTGATCTAGTTTCTTTTAACCTGAGTTAACCCCAATCCGCAAACGAAAGGAAAGCGACAATGGACAAGCTTCAATTCCTGGCCATGATTCAAGCCTACACCGGCATCGGCATCGGCCTCATCATCGGTCTGGGCGCCGCGGGTGCCTGTATCGGCATCGGCATCATGGCCAGCCGTTTCCTGGAGGCCTCCGCGAGGCAACCGGAGATGATGCCCACGCTGCAGGCGAAAGTTTTTCTGCTGCTTGGTCTGATCGACGCCTCGTTCATCATTGGTGTTGGCTTGGCCATGCTCTTCGCTTTCGGCAACCCGCTGCTGGCCGTCATCCAGGCCGCTCACTAGTCCCGCGACCGAAGTAGCGGACTATTCCACCCGACTCAAGTGGCGGACACATGGATATCAATCTGACCCTTATTTCGCAAGCGGTCGCGTTTGCCATCTTCATCTGGTTCACGGTGAAGTTCATATGGCCGCCGCTGCGGACTGCAATCGAGAATCGGCAGAAAACCATCGCCGAGGGACTGGAAGCAGCCGAGCGTGGCAAGCTCGACCTTGAGCTTGCGAGTCGACGCTCTGCTGATGTCCTTCGCGAAAGCAAGGAAAAATCAACTGATCTGCTTGCGCAAGCCGAACGGCGCGGCCTGCAGATCATTGAGGATGCCAAGGCAGCTGCCCGCGTCGAAGCGGACAAGGTCGTTGCGTCGGCGAAGGCTGAGATTGCGCAGGAAGCCGAGCGTGCGAGGCAGGATTTGCGCGAGCGCGTAGCCCAGCTGGCGGTCGCTGGTGCTGAAAAGATCCTGCGCCGCGAGGTCAATGCCGCAGCGCACGCTGAAATGCTGGCCGCGCTGAAGCAGGAACTCTAGGATCATGGCCGAAATCGCCACCATTGCTCGACCGTACGCCGAAGCTGCCTTTCGGCTTGCACGGGAGCGAAAGGCGTTGTCTCCGTGGTCCGAGGCGCTCCATCGTCTGTCGCAGCTCGTCGATGATCCGGCCGCCGCTGCCCTGATCGGTAACCCCAATGTCGCAGCGTCAGCTGTTGAAGATCTGTTTCGCACTGCCGCGGCGGGTGATCCCGAGATCGGTAACCTGATCAGGATGTTGTCTGAAAACGGACGTCTAACCTGCCTGCCAGAGATTTCGACGCAGTTCGACGCGATGAAGCGCGGCGACGAAGGAGTGAAGGAAGGCATCATCTACTCGGCTTTTCCACTGGACAGCAGTCAGCTACAGCAGTTGAAGGCAGTGCTGGAAGACCGCTTCGGCCGATTGCAGCTGTCGGTCGTGGAAAGCAGGGATTTGATCGGTGGTGTCAAGGTAGTGGTCGGCGACCAGGTGCTCGATGCCTCAGTCAGCGGCAAGCTCGCAGCAATGCGTGCGGCCCTGAACAGTTAGGAGAATTTCAATGCAGTTGAATCCGTCAGAGATCAGCGAACTGATCAAGAACAAGATCCAGAACCTGCAAGGCGCGACGGAAGTGCGCACGCAGGGCACCGTCGTTTCCGTAACTGATGGCATCTGCCGTATCCACGGACTGGCGGACGTCATGCAGGGCGAGATGCTGGAGTTTCCCGGCAATACCTACGGCATGGCGCTCAACCTCGAGCGCGATTCCGTCGGCGCCGTTGTTCTCGGCGAATACGAGCACATCACCGAAGGCGACATCGTCAAGACCACCGGACGCATTCTCGAAGTTCCGGTCGGGCCGCAGCTCATCGGGCGCGTCGTCAACGCGCTTGGTCAGCCCATCGACGGCAAGGGCCCCATCAACTCAAGCGAGAGCGACAAGATCGAGAAGGTTGCTCCTGGCGTCATCTGGCGGAAATCGGTCTCGACACCGGTGCAGACTGGTCTCAAGTCGGTTGACTCCATGGTTCCCATCGGGCGGGGCCAGCGCGAACTTATCATCGGCGACCGCCAGACCGGCAAGACAGCCGTCGCGATTGACACGATCATCAATCAGAAGGGCAAAGACCTTATCTGCATCTACGTTGCCATCGGCCAGAAGTCCTCATCCGTCATGAACGTGGTGCGCAAGCTCGAAGAATATGGCGCGATGGCCTACACGATCGTCGTGGCCGCGACCGCAGCGGAGTCTGCCGCATTGCAGTTCATCGCCCCATATGCCGGCTGCACGATGGGCGAGTATTTCCGTGACCGCGGCCAGGACGCGCTGATCATTTATGATGACTTGACCAAACAGGCTTGGGCGTATCGCCAGATTTCGCTGTTGCTGCGCCGTCCGCCGGGCCGCGAAGCTTACCCCGGTGACGTGTTCTACCTGCACTCGCGTCTGCTCGAGCGCGCGGCGCGCGTCAATGACGGCTGGGTCGAGAAGTACACCAAAGGCGCTGTCAAGGGCAAGACTGGCTCGCTGACGGCACTTCCTGTCATCGAAACCCAGGCCGGCGACGTGTCAGCATTCGTTCCGACCAACGTCATCTCCATTACCGACGGTCAGATCTTCCTGGAAACCGACCTCTTCAACGCCGGCATTCGTCCTGCCATCAACGCTGGCATCTCGGTATCTCGCGTCGGCGGTGCGGCGCAGACCAAGGTGATCAAGAAGCTCGGCGGTGGCGTGCGGCTTGCGCTCGCGCAGTATCGGGAATTGGCGGCTTTCGCGCAGTTTGCCTCGGACCTGGACGACGCGACGCGCAAGCAGTTGGAACGTGGCCGCCGGGTCACTGAACTCATGAAACAGGCGCAGTTCACGCCGCTCTCTGTTGCCGACATGGCGGTCTCGCTGTTTGCGATCAACCAAGGCTACCTCGACGACGTCGAAGTGCCAAAGCTGCTTGCATTCGAGGCTGACCTGCACAAGTACATGAAGGCGCAGCACGCTTCGCTCATGGACAAGGTCGAATCGACCAAGGATCTGGACAAGGAAGGCGAAACGCAGATGGCCGCAGCGATCGCCGAGTTCAAGAAGAACTGGGCATAGGCGAACATCATGGCGGTCGGCAAAGAGATTCGGACCAAGATCAAGTCGGTCCAGAACACCCGCAAGATCACCAAGGCCATGGAAATGGTGGCCGCGTCCAAGATGCGCAAGGCGCAGGACCGCATGCGCGCTGCCCGTCCTTACTCCGAGAAGATTCGGCGGCTGGCGGCAAATCTGTCGGCGGCAACGCTATCGGACTACCGTCATCCGTTCCTGGCGAAGGAGTCCGGCTCCAAACCCACGCGAGTCGGTCTGATCGTCGTGACGACCGACAAGGGTCTCTGCGGCGGCCTCAACACCAACGTGTTGCGCTCTCTTGTGGGTTCGATGCGCGACTGGGAACGCGATGGGGCGACCGAAATTCGCGTTACCTGCATAGGCAACAAGGGGTTGGGCTTCATGCAGCGGATGGGTGCCAAAGTCGTGTCGAACGTCACGCATCTGGGTGACACACCGCACCTCGAGAAGTTGATCGGGCCCGTGAAAGTCATGATCGACGCCGTTCAGAGCGGCGAACTCGACCGCGTGTACATTGCCTATACGCGATTCGTCAACACGATGAAGCAGGAACCAGTGGTCGAGCAGCTGTTGCCGCTCACCGGCGAGCGCCTCGGTACGCCGCAGGGGCATTGGGACTACCTCTATGAGCCGGAAGCGCGCGTTGTCATCGACGAGTTGTTGATTCGCTACGTCGAAGCGCTGATCTATCAAGCCGTGGCGGAAAACATGGCGTCGGAGCAATCCGCCCGCATGGTTGCAATGAAGTCCGCAACCGACAACGCAGGCAACGTCATCAAGGAACTCCAGCTCATCTACAACAAGGCGCGCCAGGCAGCGATTACCAAGGAAATCTCCGAAATCGTCGGTGGCGCCGCAGCCATCGCGGGTTGATACAGGTTTAACGCATTAAGGATACGACTATGAGCAACGGAAACATCGTCCAATGCATCGGCGCCGTGGTGGACATCAAGTTCCCCCGTGAAAACATGCCGAAAGTCTACGACGCCCTCGTTCTCGACGAGGCTGGCGGCGGTATGGCCGAAGACGGCCTGACTTTCGAAGTCCAGCAACAACTCGGCGACGGCATTGTCCGCACCATTGCGCTCGGCTCGTCCGACGGGCTGCGTCGTGGCATGAAGGTCAAGAACACAGGTGCCGCAATCTCCGTCCCCGTCGGTACGGGTACGCTGGGCCGCATCATGGACGTTCTCGGCCGTCCAATCGACGAGGCGGGTTCGATTCCGACCGAAGAGAGGCGTCCGATTCACGCGCAGGCGCCGAAATTCGATGAATTGTCCCCCTCGGTTGAACTGCTGCCGACGGGGATCAAGGTTATTGACCTGATCTGTCCGTTTGCCAAGGGCGGCAAGGTCGGTCTGTTCGGCGGTGCAGGCGTCGGCAAGACCGTGAATATGATGGAACTGATCAACAACATCGCCAAGTCGTACGGTGGCTACTCGGTCTTTGCGGGTGTCGGCGAGCGTACGCGCGAGGGCAATGACTTCTACCACGAGATGAAGGAGTCGAAGGTACTGGACAAGGTGGCGATGGTCTTCGGCCAGATGAACGAGCCGCCGGGCAACCGTCTGCGCGTCGCCCTGACCGGCCTGACGATGGCCGAGAAGTTCCGTGACGAAGGCCGCGACATTCTGCTGTTCATCGACAACATCTACCGCTACACCCTGGCGGGTACTGAAGTTTCCGCCCTGCTGGGCCGGATGCCTTCCGCAGTGGGCTACCAGCCGACGCTGGCCGAAGAAATGGGCCGCCTGCAGGAGCGCATCACCTCGACGAAGGTCGGCTCGATCACCTCGATCCAGGCTGTATACGTCCCTGCGGACGACCTGACCGACCCGTCGCCCGCCACGACCTTCTTGCACCTCGACTCCACCGTCGTGCTGTCGCGCGACATCGCATCGCTGGGCATTTACCCGGCGGTGGATCCGCTGGATTCCACGTCCCGCCAGCTCGACCCGCTGGTTGTCGGCGAAGAACACTACCAGACCGCGCGTCGCGTGCAAGCCACGCTGCAGCGCTACAAGGAGCTACGCGACATCATCGCGATTCTGGGCATGGACGAACTGTCGCCGGACGACAAGCTGGCCGTTTCGCGGGCGCGCAAGATTCAGCGCTTCCTGTCGCAGCCATTCAATGTGGCCGAAGTCTTCACGGGCACGCCCGGCAAGATCGTTCCGCTCAAGGAAACCATCAAGGGCTTCAAGATGATTGTCGAGGGCGAGTGCGACAGTCTGCCGGAACAGGCGTTCTACATGGTCGGCGGCATCGAGGAAGTCTTCGAGAAGGCCAAGACGCTTCAGTAACCAGGAAGGAGGGGCGACATGGCGATTTCCATCCACGTCGACGTAGTAAGTGCCGAAGAGTCGATCTTCTCCGGTCTCGCCGAGTTTGTCGTGTTGCCGGGCGAGGCAGGCGAGCTCGGTATCCTGCCCGGTCACATGCCGCTCATGACGCGCATCAAGCCGGGCGCGGTGCGGCTGAAGATCCAGGGTCAGGAGCACGAGGAGTTGATATTCGTTGCCGGCGGGATTCTGGAAGTGCAACCGGGGCTCGTGACCGTGCTTGCAGATACCGCCATCCGTGGCAAGGATCTCGACGAAGCCAAGGCACTCGACGCCAAGCGGAAAGCCGAGGAGACGATGACCAATCGGGAATCCGAACTCGACTACGCGCGCGCCCAGGCCGAGCTCGCAGAGGCTGTGGCGCAACTTGCGGCGATCCAGAGGTTGCGCAAACCGCGGCATTGAGCTTGGGCTGAGATCCCATCGAGAACAGGCGGCTTCGGCCGCCTTTTCTTTTGCACAATTACCAAGTAGACTGCGCAGTCTATGTCTGTGCCCAAGGGCTCAAACCCTCCCCATCCGGACTCCGATTCCCGTCAGCGCCTCGTCTGTGCCGCGCGGGAGGAGTTCATGAAGGACGGCTTCAGGGGTGCCAGCGTCGATCGCATCGCCGCCGCGGCCGGCGTCGCGAAGCAAACCGTTTACAACCACTTCCCGAGCAAGGAAGCGCTCTTCGAAGAGACCATTCGCACCGGCGTGCGCGACGTGGTGGTCGAACTGGACGACGCTCCAGGCAACCTGCCCGACCGTCTCGTCGCCTACGGACACGCGCTGCGCAGGAAGCTCCTCAGTCCGGAAGGGCTGGCATGGTTCCGTGCGCTCGTCGGCGAGCTGCCGCGCCTGCCAGAGCTTGGGCGCCTGATTTGGCGCGAGGGTCCCATGGAGACACACCGCCACCTCGCCGAATTCATCGACGGAGCAATGCGCCGAGGCGAACTCCGGCAGGACGATCCGGCGCTCGCGGCCGAGATGCTGAACGGCATGTTGATCCACTACGACCGTACGCGAAGCCTGTTTGCGGTCGTCGAACCCGCGCCCGCCGCGCAGCGGGTGGAACAAATTATTGCGTGCTTCATGCGCGCCTATCAGCCTGACAGAGGGATCCAATGAAAACCAGAACTTTGTTCCGGAGCGCACTTCTCGCCGCCATGGTCGCTTCGTGCGGACAGGGCCAGCAGGGCCCCGCGGGATCGCCTTCCGGAGGTGCAGCGCCTCCCCCGCCGGAAGTCGAGGTCATCGCGATCGCGCCCGGGAATGTGGTGCTGACGCGAGAACTGCCCGGGCGTCTGGAGGCGGTCCGTACCGCGCAAGTCCGTGCCCGCGTCGAAGGCGTCGTGGAAAAGCGCCTGTTCGCCGAGGGATCGGACATCCAGGCAGGCGCGCATCTCTTCCAACTCGATGCGCGTACCTATCAGACTGCCGCCGCCGCCGCCGAGGCGGACCTGCTGGTGGCGAAACAGACGGTGGAGCGCTATCGGCCACTGGTTGACATGAAAGCGGTCAGCCGCCAGGAATTCGACCTGGCCGAAGCCAAGCAGAAGCAGGCGGAGGCAGCTCTGGCCAAGGCCCGGCTCGACTTGGAGAACGCCACGGTGCCGGCGCCGATCTCGGGACGCATTGGTCGAGCCATGGTGACCGAAGGTGCACTCGTCGGCAAAGGCGAGGCCACTCATCTGGCAACCATCGAACAGCTCGACCCGATCTATGCCAACTTTACCCAGTCGAACGCTGACCTGCTGCGCCTGCAACAGGCCGTGAAGGCGGGTCGCCTGAAGCGCGCCGGGGCCGAAAAGGTTGAGCTTCTCCTCGAGGATGGCTCCCTGTACGCCCAAGCGGGCAAGCTGATCTTCTCCGACCTGGCGGTAGATCCCAACACGGGCTCGGTCCAATTGCGCGCCCAGTTTCCCAATCCAAAGCGCGAACTGCTGCCAGGCACCTTCGTTCGCATCCGCTTCCCGGAAGCCGAAGTCGCCTCGGCGATCAAGGTGCCACAACGCGCCGTCATGATGAGCCCGCAAGGACAGTCGGTCATGACGATCGATGCAGAAGGCAAGGTTGCGCCGCGCCCCGTGAAACTCGGCGGCATGTCCGGCACCGACTGGATCGTCAGCGAAGGCCTGAAACCCGGCGACAAGGTCATCGTCAACGGCCTGCAGAAGGTGCGCCCGGGAGCGCCCGTCAAAGCCGTCGAGCCCGGCGCCGGGAAGTAATCCATGCTGCCGCGCTTCTTCATCGACCGACCCATCTTCGCCTGGGTCATCGCGATCATCATCGTCCTTGCCGGCAGCCTCGCCCTGCGCAACCTGCCGGTGTCGCAGTATCCGACCGTGGCGCCGCCCTCGATCGCCTTCAACGTCACCTATCCGGGCGCCTCGGCGCAGGTCATCGAGGACACGGTGACCGCGCTGATCGAGCAGGAGATGAACGGCATCGAGAACCTCCTGTACATGGAGGCCTCCTCGGAACTGGGCACCGGCACGCTGACACTGACCTTCAAGCCGGGCACCAACATCGACACGGCATCGGTCGAGGCGCAGAACCGCTACAAGCGCATCGAGGCGCGCCTGCCCGAGGACGTGCGCCGACTCGGCGTACCGGTGACCAAGCCGCAACGGAACTACCTGTTGTTCATAGCGATCTACTCCCCCGACAAGAGCCTCAACAACGTCGCGCTGGGCAGCTATGCCGCGGCGAACGTACTCGACCCGATCCGCCGCGTAGACGGTGTCGGCGAGGCCATCCTGTTTGGCACCGAGTATTCCATGCGCATCTGGCTGAAGCCGGAAAAGCTGCACGCCTACAACCTTTCCCCCGGCGACGTCATAAACGCCGTTCGGGCGCAGAACGCGCAGCTCGCCACGGGCGAACTCGGGCAGGCACCCGCCGCCCCGGGGCAGCAGCTCAACGCCGTCATCGTCGCGCCGGGCCGCCTGCAAACCCCGGAGGAGTTCGGCGACGTCATCGTTCGCGCCCAGCCCGACGGCTCGACGCTGCGTGTCAAGGATCTGGCCCGGGTCGAGCTTGGTGCTCAGGACTACAACATCTTCGCGCGCATCGACGGCCAGCCGACGGCAGCCATCGCGGTCCGGGTGGCGCCGAACGGCAACGCACTGGCAGTGGCGCAGGCCGTCAAGGCCAAAATGAACGAGCTGCAACAGTACTTCCCGGCCGGCATCGCCTGGGAAATCCCGTACGACACCAGCCGTTTCGTCGAGATTTCCATCACCGAAGTGGTGAAGACGCTGGCCGAGGCGATGATCCTGGTCTTCCTGGTGATGTATCTGTTCCTCGAGAACCTGCGCGTGACGCTGGTGCCGGCGGTCGTGGTGCCGGTGGCGCTGATGGGCGCCCTTTCCGGACTCTATGCCTTCGGCTTCTCGATCAACGTACTGACGCTGTTCGCGATGGTCCTCGCCATCGGCATCGTCGTGGACGACGCGATCGTGGTGGTCGAAAACGTCGAGCGCATCATGACCACCGAAGGGTTGCCGCCGCGCGAGGCGACCATCAAGGCGATGAACCAGATCTACGCCGCCGTGATCGGCATCACCCTGGTGCTGTGCGCCGTATTCGTGCCCATGGCCTTCTTCGGCGGATCGGTCGGCGCCATCTACCGCCAGTTCGCCGTGACGTTGGTGTTGACCATGATCTTCTCGGCGCTGATGGCGCTGACCCTGACGCCCGCCATGTGCGCGACCCTGCTGAAGCATCTGCCGGGCAAGGAACTCCTGCCGACCACCGGCTTCTTCGGGTGGTTCAACCGCGTCTTTGGCGCCAGTGTCAGCGGCTACCAAACGGGCGTCGCGCACATGATCTCGCGGCCGCGCCGTTGGCTCGCGGTCTACGGCGCGATTCTGCTCGGCGTCGCCTGGCTGTTCATGCGCCTGCCCGGCAGCTTCCTGCCCGAGGAGGACCAGGGCTACTTCATCAGCATGATCCAGCTGCCCGCGGGCGCGACTCAGGAACGCACCGTCGAAATCGTCAAGCAGGTCGAGGACTTCTACCTGGGCCAATCCGAGGTCGCGCACACCATCGGCGTGGTCGGCTTCTCCTTCTTCGGCCGCGGCCAGAACTCCGCCCTGGTCTTCACGCGGCTCAAGGACTGGGACGACCGTGAGGCCACCGCCAAGGATCTCCTCGGCAAGGCCAACATGACCCTGATGCGGATCAAGCAGGCTTTCATCATGGCGGTCAACGTGCCGCCCATCCCGGAACTGGGTGCGGTCGGCGGTTTCGACTTCCGCTTGCAGGACCGCGCCGGCGTCGGGCGTGACAAGCTGATGGAGGCGCGCAACATGGCGCTCGGCATGGCGGCCCAGAATTCCGTGCTGGTGGGTGTCCGCCCGGAAGGGCAGGAACCGAGTCCGCAACTGCTGATCGATATCGACCGGACCAAGGCGCGGGCGCTGTCGATCGACATCGGCAATCTCAACGACACGCTGCAGTCGGTGCTCGGCGTCGCCTACGTCAACGACTTCGTCCGCCAAGGCCGCATCCTGCGCGTCCAGATGCAGGCCGAGCCCGACCTGCGCCGGCAGCCGGAAGACCTGCTGCGCCTGCCGATCCGCAACACGCGCGGCGAGATGGTGCCGCTGGCCGAAATCGCGCGGCTGCAGTGGCAGGTCGGCCTACCCAAGCTGGACCGCTACAACGGCAATCCGTCGGTCAAGATTTCGGGCAGCGCGGCACCTGGCCGCAGCACCGGCGAGGCGATGGCGGCCATGGAGGAGATTGCCGCCAAACTGCCGCCCGGCATCGGCTTCGACTGGTCGGGCACATCCTTCGAGGAGCGCCTGTCCGGGGCGCAGGCGCCATTCCTGTTCGGCCTATCGCTGCTGGTCGTGTTCCTGGCGTTGGCGGCGCTCTACGAAAGCTGGTCGATTCCTTTTGCGGTGATCCTGGTCGTGCCGCTCGGCATTTTGGGCGCGGTGCTGGCGGTGACCCTGCGCGGCCTGCCCAACGACGTTTTCTTCAAGGTTGGCCTGATCGCGATCATCGGCCTGTCGTCGAAGAACGCGATCCTGATCATCGAGTTCGCGCGTACCTTGCACGAGAAGGGCATGGGGCTCGCCGAGGCGACCATGGAAGCCTGCCGCCTGCGGATCCGCCCCATCGTCATGACATCGCTGGCCTTCATTCTCGGCGTGCTGCCGCTGGCGATCTCGACCGGCGCCGGCGCCCAGAGCCGCCACGCGATCGGCACCGGCGTGATCGGCGGCATGGTCACGGCCACGCTGCTGGCCGTGTTCCTGGTGCCGGTGTTCTTCATCATCGTGCGGCGCATCTTCCCGTTCAGGCCCGGCAAGGAGAGTCACCATGAATAGGCTTGTCGTCCTGGCGAGCGTCATCGTGCTCGGCGGCTGCTCGCTGGCGCCGGACTATCAGCGGCCGGCCGCGCCGGTACCGGATCAGTGGTCCGACGCCGACGCCAGGCCAGCCGCGGCGCTCGACTGGAGGACTTTCTTCCCCGATCCGCGCCTGCACGGCCTCATCGTAGCGGCGCTCGAGCACAACCGCGACCTGCGGATCGCCGTCGCCCGCGTCGAAGAAGCGCGCGCCCTGTACGGCATCGCCCGCGCCGATCGTCTGCCGACGTTCAATGCCGCTGCCGGCCGCAGCGCCTCGCGTACGCCGGCCGACCTCAGCATGACCGGCAAGGCGATGACCGCCCAGCGCTACGACGCGGACCTGGCCATGCCCAGTTTCGAAGTCGACTTCTGGGGCCGGGTGGCCAGCCTGTCCGACGCGGCCAAGGCGAACTACCTGGCCACCGATGAGGCGCGGCGGGCGTTCCGCCTGTCGCTGATCACTGATGTCGCCAATGCCTATCTGACCGTGGTGGAGATGCAGGAACGCCAAAGCGTGGCGGCCGATACGGTCAGGACGCGCGAGGAAACGCGCGCCATGGTCGGCAAGCGTCGTGAAGTGGGCCTTGCCGGCGACCTGGATTATCTGCAGGCCGACGGCGCCTTCCAATCGGCGCGGGCCGACCTGGCCAACCTGACGCGCCAGCAGGCAGCGGCCGAAAATGCGCTGCGGGTGCTGGTCGGCGCTTCGCCCGAACTGCCCGCCGGCCGGACCCTCGCCGAGCAGGCGATCGTCGGCGACATTCCGGTCGGTGTGCCTTCGGAGGTTCTGGTCAATCGTCCGGACGTACGGGCGGCCGAACAGAGCCTGCTGGCCGCCAACGCCAACATCGGCGCCGCCCGCGCGGCCTTCCTGCCGCGCCTGCTGTTGACCGGCGCCTTCGGCACCGCCAGCAGCGCGCTGACCGGGCTGTTCAAGGCCGGGCAGACGGCGTGGACCTTCCAGCCGGCACTCAACATGCCGCTGTTCGACTTCGGGCGTACTGCCGCCAATCGCGACCTGGCCGAGGCCCGCAAGAACATCGCCGTCGCCCAATACGAGAAGACCATCCAGCAGGCCTTCCGCGAGGTCGCGGACCTGCTGGCCGGCCGGCAGACGCTGGCCGACCAACTGGTCGCCCAAGAGGCCAACGAGAAGGCGCAAACGGAACGGCTCAGGCTGGTCACCGCCCGTTATGAAGCGGGCATATCGAGTTACCTGGAAGTGCTCGATGCGCAGCGCGACCTGTTCACCGCCCGGCAGGGGACGTTGCAGACCCGGCGCGACCTGTTGGCGACGGCGGCGCAGTTCTACAAGACGCTCGGCAACGCCGACTGACGCACGGGCCTAGCTAGCGCAACCGGGCGAGCCGCGCTTCCAGCGTGGCAATCCGGCTGCCAAACTGTTCGATCTCGTCGCGCAGGCTCGCCAGTTCGTGCCGGGGCACCAGCAGCCGCGCTTCTTCACTCAGGTACTCGGCGACGTTCTCGGTCAGATTGCGCGCCGTTTCCTTCTGCCACAAAGTCAGCCGTGACAATACGCCAACGATGCGATGGGCAGCGACGTCGCCGACGACCCGCGACAAATCCTCCTCGGCATCCCAGCGCAAATTCTTCAGCACGAACGAAAGCTCGGTGGCGAATTCGGCGTTGCCGGTGACGTGCGCTGCCGCCATCGCCCGGTCGAGGCCCTGCAGCGCCACCAGCGGCGTGTCGGCGGGCAGCGCGACGGTGACATCGACGTCGTCTTCCCTCGTCGCCTCGAACAAGCCCTCGGCAGTGACGGCGAACGCCAGACGCCATGGCGGCATGTCGAAGCGCGCCTTCCGGCCGGCGAAAACGCCAAGCCGCTGCCGCGCCCAACTCGCCTGTTGCAGCAGGTGATTGAGTGCGCCGAGGACGAGGTTCTCGATCACTGGATCTGCTGGATGCCGGCGACCTGCCAGCCGCGTTCGCCCGAGACCGGCTTGACGAGGTGCCAGATTTCGGCGAACGGCTGCGCCGTGCCGGCGTCCTCGCGAATCATGCCGGAAAAGCGCACGCTGGCGATGTACTGGTTCGCCTCGGTCACGAACTCGAGCAGGTCGGCGTCCAGTTGCTGGACGTCGGTTTCCTGCTTGGCGTGCTTGCGTTCCTCGTACTGCATCTGGATCTCGGCGAACACCTCGGGCCCGAGGAACTGCTTGAGGTCGTCGAGGTTGCCCGCGTCGTTGGCGGCCTGCAGGCGAATGAAGTTGAGCTTGGCCTGGCGCAGGAAGCCATCAGCATCGAAACCGGCGGGCACCGCGGCCGAGGTGCTGCCTGCGACGGCGGTCGTCGGCTCCAGGCGCATCGGCGGGCCGACGGCCCCGGCCAGCTCGGCGTGCCGCGACGGCTGACTTTGCCGGAACAGCAGCCGGAAGACGAATACGGCCGCCATGACCAGCAGCAGGATCATCACCATGTTGGCCATGCCTTCGCCAAGACCGAAGTGCGAGAGCAACGCGGCAATGCCGAGACCGGCGGCCAGGCCGGCGATCGGGCCGAGCCAGCGGCCCATGCCCGGGCGTTGTGCTGCAGGAGCAGGTGCGGTGGCGGGTGTTGCCGGCACGGTGGGCGACGCATTGGCGGGCGCGGTCGGTGCCGGCGCGGCCTTCTGGATCGGCGCCGTGCTGCGGTTCATGCCGAACGAACGGCTGCCACCCAATCGTGCCGCACTGGCGTCCTGCGCCAGCATGCCAAGGCCGAGGAAGAGGGCGAACGCCATCGCGAACAGTCGTTTCATGGTGACTCCGTTGGGGAGAATTACAGCTTGTAGCCGCGGTGCAGGGCGACCACGCCCGCGGTGAGATTGAAGTATTCGACCTTGCCCAGTCCCGCCTGTTCCATCATGCCCTTAAGGGTTTCCTGGTCGGGATGCATGCGGATCGATTCCGCAAGATAGCGGTAGCTGTCGGCATCGCCGACGATCTTGCTGCCGAGCCAGGGCAGCACCTTAAAGGAATAGAGATCGTAGAACGGCGACAGCGGTTCCCACACCTTCGAGAACTCGAGGACCAGCAGCCGCCCGCCGGTACGCAGCACGCGCCGCATCTCGGCCAGCGCCATGTCCTTGTGCGTCATGTTGCGCAAGCCGAAGGCCACTGTGACGATGTCGAAGTGGTTGTCCGGGAACGGCAGCTTTTCCGCGTCGCACTGGGCCACGGGACCGAGCACGCCTTCGTCCAGCAGGCGGTCGCGGCCGCGCGCGAGCATGGCGTTGTTGATGTCGGTGAGCCAGACCTCGCCGGTCGGCCCCACGCGCTTCGCGAAGGCCGAGGACAGGTCGGCCGTGCCGCCAGCGACGTCGAGCACGCGCTCGCCGGGCCGTGCGCCCGACACCTGGATCGTGAACGCCTTCCACAGCCGGTGCAAACCGGCCGACATCAGGTCGTTCATCAGGTCGTATTTCTGCGCGACCGACGAGAACACGCCCTCGACGCGCTTCGCTTTTTCAGCCTCGTTGACGGTTTCGTAGCCGAAATGGGTATCGCTCATGTTCAGTGTTTGCCGCAGCCACCGGCTTTCGGCGGCAGGGTCGTCGAGTCGACATCGCGGTTCGCGCCGGCGGCCTGCAAACGCGTCAGATACGTCTGCCAGTAGGATTCCTGGTTGATGCCGAGGTCATAAAGCACATCCCACGAGTAGATACCCGAATCGTGGCCGTCGGAAAATACCGGCTTGATCGCGTAGTTGCCGACCGGCTCCACGGCCGAGATTTCGACATTGCGCTTGCCGGTCTGCAGCGTCTCCTGCCCCGGCCCATGGCCGCGCACCTCGGCCGAAGGCGAATAGACGCGCAGGTACTCGTAGGGCAGCGAAAAATGGGCGCCGTCGGCAAAACTGATCTCCATCAGCCGCGACTGCTGATGCAACTTGATCTCGGTGGGAACCGGTGTGTGCTTGTCCAGGCCAGCCATGATCTCTCGATGTGTCGACGCGGTCCGTCGGGGGCGCCTATCATAGCGCAGCCGCGTGATGCGGCGCCCGGGAAGCTTGTCACAAATTCGTCATTTCACCGCAATACACTGAGGGCGTTCCTGTCGAAATCAACCCTCTTGCGTTTATGGCTGCCACCATTCTCGTCGTCGAAGACGAACCCGCGATCCAGACACTGATCGCCATCAACCTCAAACGCGCTGGCCACGAGGTACGTGCCGCTCTCGACGCCGAATCGGCGCAGCGGCAGATCAACGAGGCGCTGCCCGACCTGATCCTGCTCGACTGGATGTTGCCCGGCATCAGCGGCCTGGAGCTGGCGCGACGCCTTCGCGCCGATGCGCGCAGCCGCGACGTGCCGATCATCATGCTCACCGCGCGCGGCGACGAGCGCGACAAGGTGCAGGGACTCGAGGTGGGTGCCGATGACTACGTGACCAAGCCCTTCAGCCCGCGCGAGCTCCTGGCGCGCATTCAGGCCGTGTTGCGGCGGCGCGCGCCCGAAGCGACGGAGGATGCGGTCGAGGTCGACGGCCTGCGTGTCGACCCGGTCACGCACCGCGTCACTGCCGCCGGCAAGGCGGTGAGCCTCGGGCCGACGGAATTTAGGCTGCTCCATTTCCTGATCACGCATCCTGAACGCGTTCACAGCCGCGGCCAGTTGCTCGATCAGGTGTGGGGCGACCATGTCTTCGTCGAAGAGCGAACCGTCGACGTTCACATTCGCCGCCTGCGCGGCGCGCTGGAACCCAGCGGCCTCGACAGCCTGATCCAGACCGTGCGCGGCAGCGGCTATCGGCTTTCCGCGGAGAACACTTGAGCGACTGGACCTGGATCGCGTCAGGCGTCGTCGCGCTTTTCGTCGCGGCGATGCTCGTGCGCAACAGCGTGCAATTGCGTCGACTGCAGCGCTGGACGGGTCAGCCGGTCGGCACGCCGGCGCCGGACGCGATGGGCCGCTGGGGTGACGCCTTCGCTTCCCTGCACAGACAGGCGCGCCTCGCCGCCGAGCAGCGGCAGCAACTGCACGAAGCCCTCGACCGCTTCCGGCAGGCGGCCCAGGCCATGCCCGACGGCGTCGTGCTCCTGAACCAGGGCGGCGGCATCGAATGGCTGAACAGCCAGGCCGAGCATCTGCTGGGACTCGAAAGCGGGCGCGATGTCGGCGCGCCCATCGTCAATATCGTGCGCGACCCGGAATTCATCACCTATCTGAAGGGTGGCGACTTCAGTGCGCCGTGCCAGGTCCGGGCCCTGCGCACGCCGAGCCAGAGCCTGCAACTGCGTGCGATTCCGTTCGGCAGCGGCCGCCTCATGCTGCTGGTGCGCGACGTCACGCAACTCGAACGCCTGGAAACGATGCGCCGAGATTTTGTCGCCAATGTCTCGCATGAACTGAAGACGCCGCTGACCGTGGTTTCCGGCTTCATCGATACGCTGGCCGACGGCTGGCATGACCTGTCCCCGGGCGACGCGCAGCATGTCCTGGCGCTTGCCGGCGAGCAGGCTGCGCGCATGCAGCGCCTGATCGAAGACCTCCTGACGCTGTCGGCGCTGGAAACCGACGCCCTGCCGCGCGACGAGCCGGTGCCCGTGGCCGCCGTGCTTGCGGACGTGCGCGACGAAGCTACTGTGCTCTCGGGCGGCCGACACGAAATCACGGTCATCGACACCGGGCCGGCGACCCTGCTGGGAAATGCGTCGGAACTGCGCAGCGCGTTCGGCAACCTGGCCTCCAACGCCGTGCGCTATACACCGGCAGGAGGCCGCATCGACATGGTGTGGCGCAGCGAGGGAAACGGCGATGCGACCTTTGCCGTGACCGATACCGGCATCGGCATCGAAGAGCGCCATTTGTCGCGCCTGACGGAACGGTTCTACCGGGTTGACCGCGGCCGTTCGCGCGAGACGGGCGGCACCGGACTGGGACTCGCGATCGTCAAGCACGTGCTGGAGCGCCATGGCGGCAGCCTGCACGTCGAAAGCCGTCCAGGCGCGGGCAGCCGCTTCAGCGCGCGCCTGCCGGCGCGGCGCATCACGGCCGGGCTGGCTAAGTTACCAGACTGAAGGTGCAGCGTTCGAAATTCGGGCCGCGTGCGAGCAGCTCGGCCAGTCGTGCGAGCACCGGACGGTCCGTGAACACCTCGATGACACGTTCCGGGTGATACCAGCCGGTGGGGACGATGACGGATATCGGTTCCTTCAGGGCCGTGATCGGCGGCACGAAGAAACCGCGCTGGTACTGTTCGTTGGCCGAAACGCCGACTCCGGTGGCCCGCACGCCCACGCCTTTGGCCGGACCCGGGAGGACGTGGATCCCGGCTTCGAGCTGGCCGTTGTTCTCGAGGATAAGCCAGCTGATGTGGCCGAGCATGAACTGGTCCATGCCAGGTGGCTTGAGGGCGATCAGCTGCCCGTGCTCCACGCGCGGGCCCGAGGCGCGACGCGTGACGCGGAATCCGTTCAGCGACTGGTCCGTGACGTCCCAGGTGTCGAGGGCATAGCCGAGCTCGGCCGCGCGCAAGTGCAATGGCTGCGTCGGATCCATCTGATTGCGGAAGGTCCACAGCTTTTCGGCATCGATGCGCGAATACGTGCGCGTGTGTTGCGGCTGCGTGAAGTCGTTGCCCGTGACGTGAAAGTAAATGCACTCCGCGCCGTAGGCGACCGGCAGAATGCCGGACGCATGCTTGCGCTCGAAGCGCCGCGGCATGGCGGCAAGGCACCAGGGCCGGTAGAGCTGCAGCAGCAGACGCATGGCCTGTTGCGGCGAACTGTCGTCGCCGAGGCCCAGATTGGCCGGGCTTTCGCCCGCCTTCAGGCGCGCGAAGAGCAGCTTGACCTGTGAACCCAGCGCCGACGTATCGAAGATGCGCGACGAGTGCGTCACCGGCAATTGGTCGACCGGCAGCAGGCCACGATCCTGCATCAGGTCCACACCGTAGCCGACATTGCCTTCTTCGCTCGGTCGCCTGACTGCCGTGAGCGGCGCAAAGGCCTGCGACCAGCGGATGATCCAGGCGAGCTCGCGCGGCGTGCGTCCGTACGGGTTCGCGAGGCCGACAAGCAGCACGCTGGCGTAAGTGTGGGCGCAACTGGTGACACCTGCGGCGTTCAGCGGTTCGCTCACCGTATCGGAGGAAAGACCCCATTCGTCAGCCGTGTCGTGATATCCATGGAGCTCCAGCCACAGGCCCGGCAGTACCTCCCGGCGCGCGCGGTAGTACTCGATGATCACCTGGCCGCTGTAGTGGATGCAACGCTGGCAGATCAGCGCCAGCTGCCGCTGCACGTCTGCGCGGCCGGCGCCGATCTGTGCCACGCGCGCATAGCTGTCGGCCATCAGTCGCCAGAGGGTGACCGCGCGGCCGAATGCCACGGCCTCCGTATCCGAGGCCGGAAGCGGCTTGGCGGCGTAACGGGCGGCGATCGTGTCCTGCAGGAAGGCAAGCGGATCGCGGGCCGCCTCCAGCAGGCCGAGATATTCGATCGCGTCGGGCGGCGCCTGCCGAATGGATTGAAGCAGGCGCTCGAGTGCATCGTATGCCAGCGTCACGTTCGTCAGCGGCAGTTCGGCGATGGCCTGCCGGTAGCGGGCGGCCGCGGCGGATTCCGGACTGGCTTGGGTGGCGGGGGTGTTCATGAGTTGCCGGCGCTTAGCCGAGGGATTCGTAGCTGGCGCGGTCGAAATCCATTCCCTGGTCGATCAATTGTAGCAGGCGGACTTCCTGGACTTTCTGGCCGACGATGAGCTCGAGGACGCGCCCGGCGCGAAAGACGCCCGGAGGCGTGACGATGCTCGCGGTCGCCGCGACCGCCGCGACCGCGGGCAGCAGAAATGCCGGGCGGTACGGCTCCCTGACGCCCGATTCGTCGGCCGGGCGTGCGGCCACGCATTCGGGCCGGCCGGGCAGGATCTGGATGCCGACATGCAGGCGCGCGTCGCCGGTCACCATGCCCCAGCGCAGGCTCCCGATTAGCATGTTCTGCGCCTGGGGCGGCTGCACGCCGACCAGCTGGCGCTGGTTGACGCGTGCCGGCGCATCGCCAAGGGCGTGGGTGGCGTGGAGCCCCGTGGCCGACTCGTCGGCCATCTGCCATTCCTCGACGACGTTCCATTCCTCGGTTTGGTAACCGGTCTGCTGGCCGACCCCGGCAAGGCTGTGCGGCCCGACGCGGCCGAAGGTCGCCATTTCGTCGCGCTCGCGCCGCAGTGCTTCGTCGTTCGCATAGCCCGGCTGCCGGAATACCTGGTTGCCGGACGCATGGAAGTAGATCGCCTCCATGCCGGCGACAAGCCGGCAGACGCCATCGGCGGCGCGGCGCTCGTGCCGCCGCGTGCTCCCGCCGCGGCACCAGCGCTGATAGACGTGCTTGAGCACCTGGCTACATGCTGGTTGCGTGCAGTCCTCGCCCAACTGGAGTTCGGCCGGCGACGCGCCCTTGTCGAGCAGGCTCAGGCGCTTCTTGATGCTCTTCCTGACGCTGCCGGTCTCCAGCCAGCGCGCTCCCGGGCCGGTCGCCGGCTGATAGCTTGCGGGCGCACGGGCTGCGAGGTCGACGTATAGCGGCACGGACTCGCCGTCGAGGACCGGCGGCTTGGAGAGAATGCCCACCTTGCGTGCCCAGCGTCGCGCCCAGCGCGCGGCCCAGACGAGATGCCGCGCCGACAGTTCGTGCGGACTCGCGGCGTGCAGAAGCAGCACTTCAGCATACACGTCGTGCGGCGACGAAAGGGCTTTGCCCTGCCGGGCCGTGTCCTCGACCTCGCCGCGGGCGACGCCCGTCTTTTCGGCGGCACCGTAGAGTTCGTGCAGCGCGCGCCAGTGCTGCGGCGTCGGCTCGAAACCCGCGCGGTAAATGTCGAACTGAACGGCCGCCAAAGTCGCAAGCGCACGCTGGATCAACACGGTGAGTCGCGGACTGCCGGTGGGTGCGGCAGCGAGTTCCGCCTGTATGCAGCGCCCGTAGCCGGTCAGCAGGGCCTGCCAGACAGCCTGCGCCGAATCGAAGGCTGCCTGTTCCGGCGGCACGAGCGGCAGCGCCTTGCCCGTGAAGCGCTTCGCGCCTTCTGTCTGCGCCAGCAACAGCGGCTTGCGCAGCACCTCGAGGATGGCCAGCCGCTCATGCGGATCGAAGTCGTGACGATTGAGCAGGTTGAGCTGGCGCAGGATGTGGGCCAGCGCCTGCACCGCGTTGCCCAGCGGCGTGGCCGCCATCCAGGCCCGGCACTGCTCGGCGGTGACGAAGGCGGGCCGCTGTTCGGCGGTCACGAACCGCTCTCCTCTTCGGACAAGGCGGCGACGATGGCGGCATTAAGTTCCTGCGTTGTCGGCGCACGGCGTGCCGTCGCGGCTGACTCTCGCCGCGGATTGGCCCAGATGGCTTGCGGGAAGTGGCTGTCGTCGAGCCAGCGTGGAATCACGTGCCAGTGCAAGTGCGGCACCATGTTGCCGAGCGCGGCGAGATTGATCTTGTCCGGCGCCACGAGCGAGCGCAACGCGGCCTCGACCGCGAACACGACGTTGAGCAGGTGTCGCTGGCTGCCTGGATCGAGGTCGGTCATCTCGGCGACGTGCGCGCGCCAGACTACGCGACAGAATCCCGGAAACGCATCACCCTCCGGCCCGTCCACGCGGACGACCCGGCACAGATTGTCTTCCCATACCACCTCACCGCCCGGCGAGGCGCAAAGCGGGCATTGCACCATGTTGCAAGGATAACGCCAAAACCGCAGGCCTGGATTGCCGCTCGTCGCCGAGCAACGGTGCGGCGCAACTTGACCGCGTCATAAATGGTGCGGATATCGATGCGGATCATTGTGCGGGTTGGTTCCATTTGACAGCATGCAATCTCTGGGCGGTGCCATCATGAGTCTGCTATCGCGTCTTGGTCTGTTCGTCCTGCTCGCCTGCGCCGCCGGCGTGGGCTTGGCAGCCGACCTCAAGGAAATCCAGGCGCGCGGGGACTGCGCCATCGGCATCCGCTACGCCAGCTTCGTCACCGGCGATGGCGACGGCTTCGACGTCGAACGGGTCCAGGGTTTCGCCAGGGAGAAGTCTTGCTCTATTCGGCGCCGACCTTTCCTTCGCAGGTACTGCTGGTGGCGCGCGCTGAATCGAAGCTGACCCCGATCAAGGGCACCGAGGACATCGGCAGGGACATCGCCGAGAGCCAGCCACCGCCGCAACGACGGCGCCGACGTAAGCAGGGGTGGCCGCTCCGGCGAGCTACTGCGCGATGCGAGTGCCCAGCAACTGGAGGAACTGCGCGATCCAATCCGGGTGTGCGGGCCAGGCCGGAGCAGTCACGAGGTTGCCATCCGTCACCGCCGCGGTAATGGCGATGTCGGCGTACTTGCCGTGCCCGAGCTCGACTTCCGGGCGGCAGGCCGGATAGGCGGAACACGTCTTTCCTTCCAGGACCTTCGCTGCCGCGAGGATCTGCGCACCGTGGCAGATCGCGGCCACGGGCTTGTTGGCCTGGAAGAAGTGGCGCACGACGTCGATCACGCGCGCGTTCAGCCGCAGGTACTCCGGCGCCCTGCCGCCTGGTATCACGAGTGCGTCATACTGCTCGGCCTTGACGTCGGCGAAGGTGGCGTTGAGCGTGAAGTTGTGACCGCGTTTTTCGGAGTAGGTCTGCTGGCCTTCGAAATCGTGGATCGCGGTGGCAATCGATTCCCCGGCCTTCTTGTCGGGACACACTGCGTGCACCGTGTGGCCGACTGCCTGCAAAGCCTGGAACGGCACCATGATTTCATAGTCCTCGCCGAAGTCGCCGACGAGCATCAAAATCCGTTTGGCTGCCATGGTTGTCTCCTTTGGG
The DNA here is from genome assembly GCA_035505955.1 of Rhodocyclaceae bacterium. GTDB lineage: Bacteria > Pseudomonadota > Gammaproteobacteria > Burkholderiales > Rhodocyclaceae > Fen-999. The sequence goes on along the minus strand of DATJQH010000114.1, from coordinate 18,065 downwards.
GTGATGTCGTGGCGCAATTGCATGCGCCTCGTCCCATTATGGCCGCCGTCCGCAAATTTGCGAGGCAATCGGATGCCACGCGAAAGTGCTTCTAGAGCAGCACGCGTTCGATGCCGCCCGCGCTCGCCGCGCTGATGTACTGCTGCTGCCAGTCGTCGCCCAGAAGCGTCTTCGCCAGTTCGACGACGATGTACTCGGCCTCGACGCCGGTGTCATCGCGGTAGCGTGCGAGCCCCTGCAGGCAGGACGGGCAACTGGTCAGCAAGCGCGGCGTACCACCGGGGCTGACTTTCGCCAATTGCGCCATGCCGGCTTCGATCTCCTGCTGCTTGCGGAAGCGTACCTGGGTCGCCACGTCCGGGCGCGTTACGGCCAGCGTGCCGGCTTCGCCACAGCAGCGATCGGAAAGCGTCACCGGTGTGCCCATCAGCGTGCTCGCGACTTTGGCACCGGTGTAGAGCTTCATCGGCGTGTGACAGGGGTCGTGGTACAGATACTGTGCGCCATGCAGGCCATCAAGCCTGATGCCCTGCTCCATGAGGTATTCGTGGATGTCGAGCAGGCGGCAGCCGGGGAAGATCTTCTCGAACTGGTACTTTTCCAGCTGGTCGAGGCAGGTGCCGCAGGAGACCAGCACGGTCTTGATGTCGAGGTAGTTCAGTGTGTTGGCGACGCGATGGAACAGCACGCGGTTCTGCATCGTGATCGCCTGGCCCACGGGATCGAAGCCGCCGGATGTCTGCGGATATCCGCAGCACAGGTAGCCCGGCGGCAACACGGTCGTGGCGCCGACGTGCCAGAGCATGGCCTGCGTCGCGAGGCCGACCTGCGAAAACAGACGCTCCGAGCCGCAGCCGGGGAAGTAGAACACGGCGTCCGAATTCTCGTCGGCCCGCTGCGGATTGCGGATCACCGGGATCAGCGTGTTGTCCTCGATGTCGAGCAGGGCACGTGCCGTGCGGCTGGGCACGCCGGCGGGCATGGGCCGATTCAGGAAGTGGATTACCTGTGCCTTGACGTTCGGGCGGCCCAGCGTCGCCGGCGGGTGGCGCGCGCTGTCCTGGACCAGTCCGAACGACCTGGCGAGGTGGTGGCCGAGTCGCTGCGCCCGATAGCCCAGACCGATCATGCCGGTCCGCAGCAGCTTGATCGTCGCCGGATCCTTCGCGTTCAGGAAGGCCATCGCAGCCTTCGTGCCGAGGCTCGTCTTCTTCCTGCCCTGCGCCCTGAGGAAGTTGCGCATCGCGATCGAGACGTTGCCGAAATCGATGTCGACCGGGCAGGGCTTGACGCAGCGGTGGCAGATCGTGCAATGGTCGCCGATGTCCGAGAACTCGTCGAAATGCCGCAGCGAGACGCCGCGCCGCGTCTGCTCCTCGTAGAGGAAGGCTTCGATCAACAGGCCAGTGCCGAGGATCTTGTTGCGCGGGCTGTAGAGCAGGTTGGCCGGCGGCACGTGGGTCGAGCAGACCGGCTTGCACTTGCCGCAGCGCAGGCAGTCCTTGACCAGCGTCGAAATCGAGCCGATCGCCGACTGCTCCATGATCAGCGACTCGACGCCGAGCAGCGCAAACGAGGGCGTGTAGGCGTTGGCGAGGTCGCCGCCCGCCATCAGCTTGCCCTGGTTGAAGCGGCCTTCGGGGTCGATCCGGTGCTTGTAGTCGCGGAAGGGCCGGATCTCGTCCTCACGCAGGAACTCGAGCTTCGTGATGCCAATGCCGTGCTCGCCGGAGATCACGCCGCCCAGCGCGCGCGCGAGATGCATGATGCGCTCGACGACCTGGTAGGCCGTCTGCAGCATGTCGTAGCGGTCGGAGTTGACCGGGATGTTGGTATGCACGTTGCCGTCGCCGGCATGCATGTGCAGCGCCACGAAGATGCGGCCGCGCAGGACTTCGCCATGAATCGCCGTGATGGCGTCGAGCACCGGCCGGTATACATTGCCGTCGAAAATCGTCTCCAGCAGCGGCTTCAGTTCCTGCTTCCAGGAAACGCGCACGGAGTAGTCCTGCAGCTTGCCGAACACGCTCGCGGCAACCGGGTGCCAGGCCTTCAGCGGCAGCTTGCGCGGCGGCACCGGCAGTGGATGCCAGTGGCGCGGCGGCGTTTCGGCGGCCGGGGGCGGCCAGGGCGCATCGAGATAGTCGAGCAGCGTCTGCCAGCGCGCTCGCACCTCGGAGATCGCGGCCAGGGCCTGTTCGCGGCGGTCGCCGGCCAATTCTTCCTTGTCGAGCGAGGCATCGCCAAGGTGCAAGGGCCAATTCGTCACCGGACCCTGCATGAACTCCGTCAGCGCATCGCACAGCGCCAGCTTGTTGGCGATCGACAGCTCGATGTTGATGCGCTCGATGCCATCGCAGTAGTCGCCCATGCGCGGCAGCGGGATCACCACGTCCTCGTTCACTTTGAAGGCGTTGGTGTGCTTCGAGATCGCGGCCGTGCGCGCGCGGTCGAGCCAGAACTTCTTGCGCGCCTCGGCGGAGACGGCGATGAAGCCTTCGCCCGAGCGCGAACCGGCGATGCGCACGACCTGCGAGGCAGCGCGCATGACGGCAGCCTCATCGTCGCCGACGATGTCGCCGATCAGCACCATCTTGGGCCGGCCATGGCGCTTAGCCTTGGTGGCGTAGCCGACCGCCTTCACGTAGCGTTCGTCGAGGTGCTCGAGACCGGCCAGGATGGCGCCACCGGGTTTCGCTTTCAGATAGTCGGTGATCTCGACGATCGCCGGCACGGCGTCGCGTACCTGGCCGAAGAACTCGAGGCAGAAGGTGCGCGCCACGGGCGGCATCCTGTGCAACAGCCACACCGCGGACGTGATGATGCCGTCGCAGCCCTCCTTCTGCACGCCGGGCAGGCCCGCCAGGAACTTGTCGGTGACGTCCTTGCCGAGGCCCGCCTTGCGGAAAGTGCGTCCGGGAATGGAAAGGAATTCCTCCGCGACCTGATGGCCGGCGTCGTCGAGGTGCTTGAGGCGGAAAGTGGCGGTTTCCTGCTCGTGGATCTTGCCCAGGTTGTGGCCGATGCGCTCCACTTCCAGCCACTTGCCCTCCGGCGTAACCATCTTCCACGAGGCCAGGTTGTCTAGTGCCGTGCCCCAGAGGACGGCTTTCTTGCCGCCCGCGTTCATGGCGATGTTGCCGCCAATGCAGGACGCGTCCGCCGAAGTCGGATCGCACGCGAACACCAGGCCGGCCTCGTCGGCGCGATCCATGACGCGCCGTGTGACGACACCCGCGCCGGTGCGGACGGTCGCATAGGGCTGGACGAGGCCCGGCAGCACTGCCTGCTCGACGGCGCCCATGTCGATCAGCTTCTCGGTGTTGATCACCGCGGACTTCGGGACGAGCGGCACCGCGCCGCCGGTGTAGCCGGTGCCGCCGCCGCGCGGGATGATCGTGAGACCCAGTTCGATCAGGCCGCGCACCAGCGGCGCGACTTCCTCTTCCGTGTCGGGCGTGAGCACCACGAACGGATACTCGACGCGCCAGTCGGTGGCGTCGGTGACGTGCGAGACGCGGGCTAGGCCGTCGAAGCAGATGTTGTCGCGGCGCGTGTGGCGGGCGAGCGTGCGCGCGACTTTCCTGCGCAGCTCCGCGGTCTCCTCGAACCAGCGCTCGAAACCCGCCACGGCCCGGCCGGCGGCGGCCAGCAGCGTCGCCACGGCCTCGTTGCCGGCGCGGCGCTTCTCGATTTCGGCCAGCCGGTGGCGCAGTGCCCCCACGAGCGCGCCGCGCCGCGCGTCGTCGGCCAGCAGGTCATCTTCGAGGTAGGGATTGCGGCGCACGACCCAGATGTCGCCCAGCACTTCATAGAGCATGCGCGCCGAGCGGCCGGTGACCCGCTGCGCACGCAGCTCGTCGAGCACGCGCCACGCCTCGCCGCCCAACAAACGAATGACGATCTCGCGGTCGGAGAACGAGGTGTAGTTGTAGGGGATTTCGCGCAGACGGGCGGGCATGAGGGGTGCGGCGGCCAAAGATTGTTATTCTAGGGCAAGCGTTGCAGCGCAATAACCATACGGGCCATGAGCAAACCCACCTTCATCCGCATCGTCCGCCTCGCCTGGCCGGTGCTGGTCGCCCAGATGGCAGTCGTCGGCAGCGGCGTGATCGATACGCTGATGGCGGGCCGGCTGTCCGCATTGGACCTCGCCGCGGTGGGCGTGGGCAACGCCATCTACATCACCGTGTTCATGACCTCGCTCGGTGTGCTGCTGGCGCTGACGCCTACCGTGGCGCAGCACTACGGCGCCGCGCGCTATCTGGAGATCGGCGAGGACGTGCGCCAGTCGACCTGGCTGGCGCTGTTGCTGTCCATCGTCGGCATCCTGTTCCTGCGCCATCCGGAGCCCTTCCTGCTGCTCGCGCAGCTGACGCCGGCGATGGAAGAGAAGGTACGCGCCTATCTCGACGCGCTGTCGTGGGGGCTGGCGCCCGCCATGGTCTTCCGCATCTTCTACGGCTTCATGTCGGGCATCGGCCGGCCGCGCGCCATCATGGCCTTCAACCTGCTCGGGCTCGCGGCCAAAGTCCCGCTTAACGCGTTGTTCATGTTCAGTTTCGACATGGGCGCGGCCGGCTGCGGCGCGGCGACCTCCGCGATCGGCTGGACGACGGCCGTGCTCGCCTGGACCTGGTGCGCGCGCGAGCCGAGCTGCGCCGAATTCGGCGTGTTGTCGCGGCTGACTTTGCCCAAGCCGACGGCGATGCTGGCACTGGCGCGGCTGGGGTTGCCGATCGGCATCACGCTCCTGGTCGACGTCACCGGCTTCACCTTCATGGCGCTGTTCATCGCCCGCCTCGGGCCGGCCACGTCGGCGGCGCACCAGATCGCCTCGAACCTTGCCATCGTCATCTTCATGGTGCCGCTCTCGATCGGCAACGCGTCGCTGGTCCTGGCTGGCCAGGCACTCGGGGCCAATGATGCGATCACCGCGCGACGCACCGGTCTCATGGGTGTCGGCATCGGCGTGCTGGTGGCCGTGTTCGTCAGCACCTGCCTGTGGTTGGGGGCGGGACCGATCGCCGGCCTCTACACGCCTGACACCGCAGTGCGGGCAACGGCATCGGGGCTGATCGCCATCGTCGCGGTCTACCACCTGGCGGACGCGCTGCAGACCGTGGTCGTGAATGTGCTGCGCGGGTACAAGAAGACCGTGGTGCCGATGGCGGCCTACGTCGTGTCGCTATGGGGCGTCGGCCTCGGCGGCGGTTACCTGCTCGGGCTCACAGATCTGCTCGGCCCGGCACGTGGCGCGGCAGGCTTCTGGATCGCTGCTGCTGCGAGCCTTGCGCTGGCCGGCCTGATTATGACGAGTTACTACCTGGCGATCTCGCGCGCCGCGGTCATGAATACCCGGACCGAATATGTCGTTTGACATTTAGCATATTACGAAGGTAGTATGTTCGCGACAATTCGCATAACGTGGCCAGGATCTGGCAAGGCCCTCTTCACCCCAAGGGAGTCGAATCATGGCGTTCAGGAATAAGCTGTGGCTGCTGGTCGGCGTGTTTGCATTGGGTGCCATCGCGTCCGGCCTGTTCTGGCTCAATGCGCTGAGCCGCGTGAAGGTGAATGGCCCCATCTACCACGACATCGTGCAGCAGAAGGATCTGCTCGCCGACATCCTGCCGCCGCCGGAATACCTGATCGAGGCCTACCTCGTTTCGCATCAGATGATGGATGCGGACAAGGCGAAGCTGCCGGCCATGATCGAGAAGGAACGGGCGCTGGCGAAGGATTTCGAGGATCGCCACCAGTACTGGCAGACGGAACTGCCCGACGGGCCGTCGAAGCGCCTGATCGCGGACAAGTCCTACCAGCCGGGCAAGGAGATGCTTGCTCTGATGGAAGGTGAACTGATCCCCGCCTTGCAGCGCGGTGACACGAAGGCCGCGGCGGCGGCACAGGAGCGCGTGACGCAGAAGTACGAGGCGCATCGTGCCGCCATCGACGAACTCGTGAATGTGGCCAACGCCGCTTCGGCGGAACAGGAGAAGGACGCGGCTGCCTCCGTGAGCCAGCAGACGTGGCTGTCGGTGATTCTCGCGCTCGTGTTTCTGGCCCTCGGCATCGGCGTCTCGACCTGGATCGTGCGCGATGTCACGCAACAGCTGGGCGGCGATCCCGCTTACGCCGCGGAAGTGGTCAAGGACATCGCCCAGGGCGATTTGACCCGAACGATCGACACCATGCCGGGCGATGCGCGCAGCCTGCTGGCCGGCATGAAGCAGATGCAGTCCTCGTTGCACGACGTTATCGGCAAGATCCACGACGCGGCGGCCCGTCTGGGCGACGCCTCGGAATCGATGGCCGCGACCGCGCAGCAGGTCGCCGACGGCTCCAGCCAGCAAAGCGACTCCACCGCGTCGATCGCCGCTTCGGTCGAGCAGATGACCGTGAGCATCAGCGTCGTCACGGACAGCGCCAAGACGGCGCACGCGCTGGCCGATGAGGCGCGCCAGTCGTCGATCGAAGGTGCGCGGCACGTCAAGGAGACGATCGGCGAGATCAACACCATCGCCGGATCAGTGACGAGTTCGACCCAGGTGGTGCGCGTGCTCGGCGAGCAGTCGGACAAGATCTCCGGCATCGTTGGCGTCATCCGCGAGATCGCCGACCAGACCAACCTGCTGGCGCTCAACGCCGCCATCGAAGCCGCCCGCGCCGGCGAGCAGGGGCGCGGCTTCGCGGTGGTCGCCGATGAAGTGCGCAAGCTGGCCGAGAAGACGGCGAGTTCGACGCAGGAGATCTCCGACATGATCGCCGAGATCCAGCAGGGCACGCAGACGGCGGTGCGCCAGATGGAACAAGGCACGGCGCAGGTTGAGAAGGGCGTCAGCGTGGCTGCCGCGACGGGCGATGCCATGAGCAGCATCGAGGCCGGCGCCGGCAAGGTGCTGGTGGCGGTGGACGAAATATCGACCGCGCTGCAGGAGCAGAGCACGGCCAGCACGCAGATCTCCCAGGGCGTCGAGCGCATCGCCCAGATGACCGAGGAAAACAGCGCCGCGGTAAACGAGGTGTCGCGTGCTGCCGGCGAGCTGCAGAAGCTGGCGAAGGCGCTGACGGAGAATGTGGGCCGCTTCCGGCTCTAGCACGGCGTACCACGGGGGCTGACTTTCGCGCCGGCCGGCGCGGGCGATAACCTGCTACGCTTGCGCCTTTGTACAGCCTGCCGTCATGCCGCCCGACTATCTGGAGAAGATCCTCAACGCCCGCGTCTACGACGTGGCGATAGAGACGCCGCTCGACGCGGCGGCCATCCTTTCGACGCGCATCGGCAACCGCGTGCTGCTCAAGCGCGAGGACATGCAGCCGGTGTTCTCCTTCAAGCTGCGCGGCGCCTACAACAAGATGTCGCACCTGACGCCCGCGCAGAGGAAGCGCGGCGTCATCGCTGCCTCGGCCGGCAACCACGCGCAGGGCGTGGCGCTGGCCGCCAGCAAGCTCGGTTGCCGCGCGGTGATCGTCATGCCGACGACGACGCCGCAGATCAAGATCGACGCCGTCAAGAAGCACGGCGACTCGCTGGTGGAAGTGGTGCTGGCCGGCGAATCCTACGACGAGGCCTACGAGCACGCGCTGGCGCTGGAACGCAGGCAGCGGCTCACCTTCGTGCATCCCTACGACGATCCCGATGTCATCGCAGGCCAGGGGACGATCGCGGTGGAAATCCTGCGCCAGCATCCGGAGCCGATCGATGCCATCTTCTGCACCATCGGCGGCGGCGGCCTGATCTCCGGCATCGCTGCCTACGTGAAGCGCCTGCGGCCGCACACGAAGGTCATCGGTGTCGAAGCAACCGATGCCGACGCGATGGCCAGGTCGCTCGCGGCCGGCCGCCGCGTGCGCCTCGAAGCGGTCGGCCTGTTCGCCGACGGCGCAGCCGTCAAGTACGTCGGTGCCGAGACCTTCCGCCTGTGCCGGCAGTATGTCGACGAAGTCGTGCTGGTCGACACCGACGCGATCTGCGCGGCGATCAAGGACGTCTTCGAGGACACGCGTTCCATTCTGGAGCCCGCCGGCGCGCTGGCCGTGGCCGGCGCCAAGGCCTGGGTGCACGCGACCGGCGTACGCGACAAGACGCTGGTGGCGGTGGCTTCCGGCGCCAACATGAACTTCGATCGCCTGCGCTTCGTCGCCGAGCGCGCCGAGGTTGGCGAGCGGCGCGAGGCCGTGCTGGCGGTGACGATTCCCGAGCAGCCGGGCTCCTTCCGCAAGTTCTGCGGGCTGATCGGCAAACGCTCCGTCACCGAGTTCAACTACCGCTACTCGGATGCGAGGGAGGCACACGTCTTTGCCGGCGTGCAGGTGGCCGACCGCGCCGAATCGCTGCGGCTCGTCGAGTCACTGCGCCGGCATCGGCTGCCGACGCTCGACCTTACCGACGATGAAATGGCCAAGCTGCACGTGCGCCACATGGTCGGCGGCCGCGCGCCGGGCGTTGCGAACGAACTGCTCTACCGCTTCGAATTCCCCGAGCGGCCCGGTGCGCTGCTGAACTTCCTCAACCACATGAGTCGCGGCTGGAACATCTCGCTGTTCCACTACCGCAACCACGGCGCCGACACCGGCCGCGTGCTGGTGGGCATGCAGGTGCCGGCGAACGAGAAGAAGGAGTTCCGCGCCTTCCTGCGCGAGCTCGGCTACCGGCACTGGGACGAAACCAAGAACCCCGCCTATCAACTGTTTCTGGGATGACCATGAGAATCGCCAACAACGTTACGCAACTCGTCGGCAGGACGCCGCTGGTGCGCCTGAACCGCCTGGTCGCCGGCATCGCCGGCACCGTCGCCTGCAAGCTGGAATTCATGAATCCCGCGCATTCGGTCAAGGACCGCATCGCCGTGTCCATGATCGAAGCCGCCGAGGCCGCCGGCAGGATCAAGCCCGACACGATCATCGTCGAGCCGACTTCCGGCAACACCGGCATCGGGCTTGCCATGGTGTGTGCTCAGCGCGGCTACAAGGCGGTGTTCGTGATGCCGGATACGATGAGCCGCGAGCGGCGCGCGCTATTGCGCGCCTACGGTGCGGAGCTGGTGCTCACGCCGGGAGCCGAGGGCATGGCCGGCGCGTTGCGCAAGGCGGACGAAATGGCCGCAGCCGACCCGTGCGTGTTCATCCCGCAGCAGTTCGAGAACCCGGCCAACCCGGCCGTGCATCGCGTCACGACGGCCGAGGAGATCTGGCGTGACACCGAGGGCAAGGTCGACATCTTCGTTGCCGGCGTCGGCACCGGCGGCACCATCACCGGCGTCGGCAAGACGCTCAAGTCGCGCAATCCGGCCGTGCGCGTCATTGCGGTCGAACCTGCGGCGAGCCCGATGCTGACGCGCGGCGAAAAGGGCCCGCACGTGATACAGGGCATCGGCGCCGGCTTCGTGCCGAAGATCCTCGACCAGACCGCCTACGACGAAGTGGTCTGCGTCTCCAACGACGACGCCATCGACACCGCCCGCCGCATGGCGCGCGAGGAAGGGCTGCTGGTGGGAATTTCGTCGGGGGCGGCCGTATGGGCGACGCTCGACGTGATGCGCCGGCCCGAGAACTCCGGCAAGCTCGCTGTCGTCATCATCCCCTCATTCGGCGAGCGCTATCTGTCGACCGTGCTCTACCAGCACCTGGCCGGGTAGTGACCGCTCAGTGGCGTTCGGCGCCGGTCGCGGGTTTCTTGTCGTTCGGCTTGTCGCCCTTGAGCGCCTTCAGCGCCTGCCGCGCCGTGGCGCTGCGGTTCGCCGCGGCCGCATCGGCGGGTTTGGTGTCGGCAGTTGGCTGCGGCGCGCTCGCGCCCGCCTGTGACGGCGTACCACCGGGGCTGACTTTCTGCTGGGCGCTCGCGCCGGCCGCGAGGGCCAGCAGGGCGATGGCGAAAACGGCTGTGCGCATGACGGCAGACTCCTTGGCATGACCCGATGCTCATCATAACGCCCGCTCACGCCTCGTGGCTGACGCGCACGGTCCAGTGGCAGGCGCGGATCATGGCGCCGGTCCAGGTCGGTATGTCGATGCCCGCTTCGCCGAGCGACGCGGCGAGTGCGTCATGGTCGGCCCGTTCGGCGTTCTCGATCGCGATCAGTGCCGGTCCCAGCGGACCGCCGCGTTCGAGCAGGGCCTTGCTGATGTCCTCCGCCAGATGCAGCGGCGCCACGATCCTGCCCATGCGCTCGCGCAGCATCACGTCGAGCAGTGAGAACATGCCGGCCATGAAAGCGCGCTCGGCCAGCTTCGGCGGGAACAGCGCCTCCATGAATGCGGCCCGATAGGCCGCGCGCGGCAGCAGCGCGCTCGGGCCGGCGCCCGCGGGCCGGGCGTAGAGCAGCAACTGCAGCCAGCGCTGCAACTGCAGGCGTCCGAGCATCGTGATGGCCTGGCCGAAGCTCGTGATCTTCTTGCCCGGAGAGAATGCGACCGAATTGACGAGGCGCAGCAACTGATACGAGAGCTGCGCATCCCGCTTGATGAGGCCTTCGATTTCGCGCGTGTCGGCGTCGTGCGTGATCAGCGTCAGGAGCTGCAGGACCATGGCGTGTCGCGCCGTGTCGCGCGGCGCATTGTCGGGAGCCGGGTGCAGCGCATAGGTGCCCGCGAACCAGGCGTAGCCGGCGGTCTTGCAGGTGTCAAACGCGGCGTAGCCATTGACGCCGAGCGCCAGCGAGGGTTCGTCGGCTCCTGACGCCGGTGGCGGTGCAATGCGCTCCGCCTCGGCGTCGTAGGTTGCGGCCGTCATACGGCGCAGCCGCTCGGCGGCGGACGCCGGGGCCGCTGCGCCCGGAACAACGCACGGCAGGCCGTCGAGCGCGTCGGCAAGGCCCAGTTCGTCGAACAGATGCCCCAGCGTTGCCGCGGGCGGATCGACCGGTGCATGGAGCAACATGGCCACCCACGCATGTTGCGCGTTGGCGACGGGCTGCAAGTTGATCAGCGGTGTTTCCAGAGCGTCGTCCATGCCCGATTTCTCACAGGAGACATCATCGCCCGGAACGTGCGTCGAAGCAAGGGGTTATGACAACATCACGCAAACCCGTTTCGGTAACTATGGCATCCAGGCGGATGTCGTGCACCTGTGGTCTGACCGACGCCACGTGCGCCAGTTCAAAGCCGACGCCGATTGCCAAGGGCCGCGGCGTCATCCCGGCCAGCGTGCGATCGAAGTAGCCGCCGCCGTAGCCGAGCCGATAACCCTGGTCGTCGAAAGCGACAAGCGGCAGCAGCACCACGTCGGGCACCACGAAGGCGCCCGCTTCGGGCACCGGTATGCCGTGGCGATCCGATGTCATCGCCGCGCCTGGCGTCCAGGAACGGAATTCCATCGCCGCCGCCGGCGCCACGACAACCGGCTGCGCGGCCTGCCAGCCGGCGTCGAGCAGGCGCGCCACCAGCGGCCGGCAGTCGAACTCGTTCTTCATCGGCCAGCAGAAAGCGATGGTGCGCGGCCGACCCGCAAGCCGGGCCGCAAGCGCCGCCTCGATGCGTGCCGAGGCGCGGGCATGTTCCGCCGCCGGCAGCGCCATGCGCGCGGCGATTTTCGTTCGACGCAGCTCGGTTCGAAAGCGGGAGACTTCGCGCGCCTGATCGTCGGATGGGTCGGCCATGTCCCTGTGCTAAGCTGAAACCATGTCGTTGAAACTATATCCGATCGCCCGCCTCGTCCTGGCCTGGGCCCTCGCCGCCGCGCTCACCGCCACGGCGGCGCCCAAGGATCTCGAAACGCGCTTCATGGAAGCGCACGATGCATTTCAGGCCGGCGAGCGCGTACGTCTGGCGCGGCTCGCCGAAGGCTTGCGCGGCAGCGAGTATGCGCCCTGGGTCGAGCACTGGCAGCTGCGCCTGCGCCTGGAAGAAGACTCCAGCGAAGGTGTGCCGCAGTTCCTCGAGCGCGAGGCCGGTTCCTATCTGGCCGAGAAGCTGCGCGGCGAATGGCTGCGCCAGCTCGGCAAGCGCGAAGACTGGCAAACCTTCCAGCGCGAGTATCCGCCGCTCGTGCAGCCGGATCAGGAAGTCGCCTGCTATGCGTTGCAGGCTCGCCTCGCGCGCCAGCACGACGACAGCGCGCTCGACGAGGCGCGGCCGCTCTGGTTCTCGGTGGTCGACATGCCCGATGGCTGCCAGCCGCTCATGGACAAGTTGCTGGCGGCGGGGCGCCTGAGCGCGGACGACATCTGGGCGCGCATGCGCCGGCTGGTGGAAGCGCGGCGCATCGCCGCCGCCAAGACCCTCGCGCGCAGCCTGCCGGCGGCGCAGGCGCTCGACGGGCGCCGGCTCGACGCATTGGCGGACAATCCCGAGCGCTTTCTGCTTCACCTGCCGGGCGTATTTGCCAACACGCGGGGGGGCCGCGAAACGGCGCTGCTGGCGGTTGCGCGCCTGTCGCGCGGCGACCCGGCGGCCGCGGCGCGGGTCTGGCGCCCCATCGAAAGCAAGTTCGGCGATGCCGATCGCGCCTACGCCTGGGGCCAGATGGCGACCCAAGGGGCAATGAAGCACTTGCCCGAGGCGCTCGACTGGTACGCGCTCGCCGATCCGGAGGCGCTTTCCGACGAGCAGGCTGCCTGGCGCGTGCGCGCCGCGTTGCGTGCCGGCAAATGGCCCGCGGTCGAGGACGCGATCGACGACATGCCGCCGAAGCTCGCTGCGCAACCGGAGTGGGTCTACTGGCTGGGGCGCGCGCTTGCGGCCCAGGGACGGCACGAGGAGGCGAAGGCGCTCTATCTGAAGATCGGCGGGCGGCCCAGCTTCTACGGCGTGCTGGCGAACGAGGAAATGGGGCGGCCCATCGCCATTCCTCCGCGCGCGGCGCCGCCGACTGCCGAGGAAATCGCAGCCATCGCCGCGAACCCCGGTCTCAAACGTGCCCTGGCTGTGATGCGTACCGATGTGCGCAGCGAGGGCGTGCGCGAATGGTCCTGGTATCTGCGCGGCATGGACGATCGCCAACTGCTCGCGGCTGCCGAATATGCGCGTCGCCAGGACGTGTTCGACCGTGCCGTCATCACCGCGGAGCGGACAGTAGCGCAACATGACTACGCGCTGCGCTACCTGGCGCCGTTCCGCGACCAGGTCACCGCCCGTACGCGCGAGGCGGCGCTCGACGAGGCCTGGGTTTACGGTCTCATGCGCCAGGAAAGCCGCTTCGCCGTCGAGGCGCGCTCGTCCGCTGGCGCGCGCGGCCTGATGCAGCTGATGCCCACGACCGCGCGCTGGGTGGCGAAAAAGATCGGCCTCGTCAGCTACCATCCGTCGCGCGTGACCGAAACCGAGACCAATGTCATACTCGGCGTCAACTACCTCAAGATGATTTCCTCGGCCCTGGACAACCACCCGGTGCTGGCTTCGGCCGCCTACAACGCGGGGCCGAACCGCGCGCAGCGCTGGCGCGCCGACCGCCCGCTCGAAGGCGCGATCTACGCGGAGACGATTCCGCTAGGCGAGACGCGCGACTACGTGAAGAAGGTGATGTGCAACGCCGCCTACTATGCGGTGCTGTTCGACTACAAGCCGCAGACGCTCAAGGCGCGCCTCGGGACGATTCGCCCGCGCGGCGTGGGCGACGAAGGCATCGCGGATCTGCCATGATCGAAAGCGTCCTGCTGATCGGCGGTTCGGGCTTCATCGGCAGTCACGTCGCGCGCCGCCTGGCGGCGCGTGGCCTGCACGTGACCGTGGCAACGCGCCGGCGCGAACGCGCCAAGCACCTGATCCTGCTGCCGACCGTGGATGTCGTCGAGGCGGACGTCGACGACGACGCGGTGCTGGCGCGCCTGTGCGCGGGCCAGGACGCCGTCGTCAACATGGTCGGAATCCTCAAGGGCGGCAACGGGCAGCCTTACGGCGCCGGTTTTGCCAGGGCGCATGTCGAACTTCCCCGGCGCCTCGCACGCGCCGCGTGGGAAGCCAACATCCCGGCGTTCGCGCAGGTGTCGGCGCTGAAGGCCGCCGCCGACGCACCCTCGGGCTACCTGCGCTCGAAGGCGGCGGGCGAAGCGGCCGTGCGCGCGGTGTTTCCCGAGGCCACCATCTTCCAGCCGTCGGTCGTCTTCGGCGACGGCGACTCCTTCCTCACCATGTTCGCGCGCCTGCTCAAGTACACGCCGGTGCTGCCGCTAGCGGCGCCGGATGCGCGCTTCCAGCCGGTGTGGGTCGGCAATGTGGCCGATGCGATCGTCGAAGCGCTGCTGCGGCCGGAGGCATGGGGGCGGACGTTCGAACTGTGCGGGCCGCATGCCTACCAACTGCGCGAACTCGTCGAATACACGAGCCGCGTCACGGGGCGCCGGCGCGCGGTTCTCGGCCTGTCGCCGGCGCTCTCCTGGCTGCAGGCGTTCGCGCTGGAAATGGTGGGCGGACCGATGACGCGCGACAACCTGCGTTCGATGAGCGTCGCCAGCCTCTGCGACGATTGTCCGCTGCCGTTCGGCCTCGTGCCCGCGGCGCTGGAGGACGTGGCGCCGCGCTACCTGGGCCGGCCGAGCCGATAGACGCCGATGCTGCCGAGGAAGTTGTGCTCCTCGGTGATCTCGCGGCCGTTGTCGAACACCTTGCGCTCGCGCACCAGGAAATTGCGCTCGGCGCAAAAATCGTCGAAGTCGGCGATCGTGAAAAAGCGCACGTTCGGCGTGTTGTACCACTGGTACGGCAGGCTTTCCGACACCGGCATGTGGCCGTTGAGAATGGCCTGCCGGTGCTTCCAGTAGCCGAAATTCGGAAAGCTCACCACGGCTTCGCGGCCGACGCGCAGCATCTCGTTGATGATGCCCTCGGTGTGCTCCATCGCCTGCAGCGTCAGCGACAGGATCACGTGGTGGAAGGCGCCGTCCTCGAAATCGGCAAGGCCGCCTTCGAGGTCGCCCTGGATCACGTTGATGCCGTTCCTGACCGCGGCCAGCACCTTGTCGTCCTCGATCTCGATGCCCCAGCCCAGCACACCGCGCGTGTCGATGAGGCCGCGCAAGAGCGAACCGTCGCCGCAGCCCAGATCGAGCACGCGCTCGCCCGGCTGCACCCAGCCGGCGATGACGTCGAAGTCGGGCCGGCCCAGGGCGACGTGGCGAAGTTCGGTCTCGGTCATAGGCGGACTCCGTCGAGGTAGGCGCGCACGATGGCGTGGTAGTGCGCATCCTGCATCAGGAACGAGTCGTGCCCATGCGCGCTCTTGATCTCGGCGTAGGCGACCTCCTGGCCGTTGTGCACCAGCGCATTCACGATCTCGCGCGAGCGCTCCGGCGAGAAACGCCAGTCGGTCGAAAACGAGACCAGCAGGAACTTCGCGCGCGCGCGCGCCAGCGCCGCGCGCAGGTTGCCGCCGCATTCCGCTGCCGGGTCGAAGTAGTCGAGCGCCTTGGTCATGCGCAGGTAGGTGTCGGCATCGAACCATTCGGCGAACTTGTCGCCCTGGTAGTTCAGGTAGGACTCGACCTCGAACTCGACGCCAAAGCCGTAGCTCTCGGAACCGGGCCGTCGCTTGCGGCCGAACTTCTCGGCCATCTGGTCGTCGGACAGATACGTGATGTGGCCGAGCATGCGCGCGAGACGCAGGCCGGTCACGGGTCGCCGCCCGGCCTTGTATTCCGGATCGGTGAGGATGGCCTGGCGCGCCACTTCGTTGAAGGCGATGTTCTCGGCGGTGAGGTTGGGCGCCGCGGCAATGACAAGGGCATGCCGGATGCGCTCGGGGAACTGCATCGTCCACTGCAGGGCCTGCATGCCGCCGAGGCTGCCGCCCGCCGCGGCCGCCCACTGCGCAATGCCCAGGTGGTCGGCCAGGCGCGCCTGCGCATTCACCCAGTCGGTTACCGTCACAACCGGAAAGTCCGAACCCCAAGGCTTGCCGGTGGCTGGGTTGATCCTCGCCGGACCCGTCGAGCCGTGGCAGCCGCCGAGGTTGTTCACGCCGACGACGAAGAAGCGGTTGGTGTCGATCGGCTTGCCCGGGCCGATCATGTTGTCCCACCAGCCGAGATTGTTCGGCGCGTCGGCATAGTGGCCGGCGACATGGTGGTGGCCCGAGAGCGCGTGGCAGATCAGGATGGCGTTGCTCTTGGCGGCGTTGAGTTTGCCGTAGGTCTCATAGACCAGTTCGAAGCCGGGCAGCGTCCCGCCGCCCGAAAGCGCGAACGCCTCCACGAAGCGCGCGCGCTCCGCTTTCACCACTCCGATGCTGTCGTCGTTGTTCTTCATGCAAACAAAAACCCGGTCGGCTGAAAAGCGCGGACCGGGTTGCCTGTCCTCGCTTTAGCCGGATTTATCGAGCGCCCGCAAGCTGAGTTCAAATCGGCGCAGATGCAAAGTTACACAAGCCCGGCGGCGGCGTCAAATGCGGGCACCACGCTCGGCATGATGGTCGCCAACGTGCCCGCGGTGCTCATGGGCGACACCATCGCCCACAAGGTGCCGGTACGCCTGGTGCACGCCCTTGCGGCGGCCATCTTCGCGGTCCCCGCCATGCCACACTGCTGGGTGCCGGCGAAGCGATCGGCCTCTAGGCCAAACTCAGTATCGAGGAGCGCCCGGACTTGCGAAGGCCCTGTTCGGTAACCACGACAGAATTCCTGCCTGCCAGATCAGCAATACATTCCGAGCAATCTGATAACCATAATTGGGCCATGTCCATGTTGAATCGCAAGTCCACTGGAACAAGCAGCCTTCGCCGTGCACTTGGCGTAGCCACGCTGGTAATCCTGGGCACGGTCTCATGCGGCGGTGGTGGTGGCAGCGGTGGCAGTAGCAGTGGCACCAGCAGCAGCTCCGGCGTCAGCGGGAGTGGCGGCGTCAGCGGCCCCAGCGCGGGAGCGGTTTACACCGGTTGCGCGGCGCCAACGACCCCCAGGCACATCTACTACTCGGACCCGGTGAACGGCAGCATGGCGAACGATGGGTCGCAAGCCCATCCCTGGGGCAGCCTGTCGGCCATGGTTGCCGCCGGAAAGCTTCCTCCCGCCACAGGCGCTACGGTGATAGCTGGCGACGAGATCATGCTGCTAAGCGGCGACCACGGTTCCCTCTCGCTCGGCAACGCCGCCAACAGCGACTTCATCTCGATCCAGGCCGCCCCGGGGCAGACTCCCGTCCTGCACGGCATCACGATATACGATGGGTCGCACTGGGCTTTCAGCGGCCTGACCATCCAGAACCTCAACAATGCCAACTACACATTTGGCGTGCGCTATACGGGCGACAACTTCATCTTCACCAACGGCACCATTCTTTCGCAGCCCGACGTCAGCGCCTGGACGCAGGCGGACTGGCAACAGAAGGCCCTTTACTCTGCGATCAATGGCCAGGGGAACTGTCTCGCCATCACCGACAACTCCATCCGCAATGTCGGGTTCGCCGTGGGCGTTGGCGGCTCGAATGTCCTCGTGCGCGGGAACACCATCGATCACTTCGGCGATGACGGCGTCGACTTCGGGCAAGGGACGGACGCGGGCACGATCAGCAACATCGAAATTTCCCACAACACCATCACCAACAGCCTAAACATCGGCGACGGCAATCACGACGACGGCATTCAGGGCTGGGTACTCAACGGAACGACGGGTACCAACGTGCTCATCGATAGCAACCTGGTGATCAACCAGACCGACCCCGCCCTGCCCTGGGCCGGCACCATGCAGGGCATCAGCGAGTTCGACGGCGCGTGGGACGGCATTCAGATCGTCAACAATGTCGTCATTGCGGCGGCCTACCACGGGATTGCGCTGTACGGCGCGCACAACGCCACGATCATCAACAACACCGTCTTCGGCAACTTCGTGGCGCCCAACGGAGATGTCAACGAAACATGGATTGGCGTATTCAACAGTAGCACCTCTTCCCCGGTGAATGTCGTCGTGCGCAACAACATCTCCGGCATTTTCAGCCTTGTGGGCACGGGCGTCACCTCGGACCACAACGTCCTTATGACGAATCCACAGCCCAACTTTGTCCAGTTCAATCGAGCCACTTTTCAGTACGACCTGCGCCCGGCTCCCGGAAGCGTACAACTGGGCTACGGCAGCACGCAGCTTGCTCCGGCTTACGACATCACCGGTGCCCAGCGTGTTCCGCCCATCACGGCGGGT
>DATJQH010000113.1:0-8720 GCA_035505955.1 Rhodocyclaceae bacterium | reverse complement strand
GCGCGGTCGCGGCGGCATCGGTGCAAGCGCTGACGACGGATGGCGAAGACAGTGACGTCGTGCCCGGCGCCGCGCCGTTGTCGACGATTTCGTCGCATACGGTCGCCGTTGTATTCGTCAGCCCGTTGGCCGTCGGATTGTTGAGGTCGGCGTTGAAGGCGGTGTAGAAGTCGATCACCGCCACGTTCGCGGCATAGGGAACCACGTCCGCATCGAGCTGGTCGTTGTACGCCCCGATCCACGACCGGATCAGGGCCTGCACCTGGTCCGCGTTCGCCTGGCTCGATGCCGCAGCGATGTATGCCAGCGCGGCCTGCAGTTTGGGCGTCTGGGTGACGTCGAGCGTATTCAGGATTGCCACGCGCGCGGCGCCCTTGGCGAGCGCATTGGTTACGACCGCGCCGACCAGCTTGTCCGCCAGCGCCTGCATGTACAGGGCGCCCAGCGTCGCGGGATCGCTTGCGTACGTCGTCATGTTCGCCGGACTGACGAGGGTAGCCGCCAGCGTCGTGAAGTCCGCGCCAGTCGCGAGGATGTACTGGTTGACGTATGCAGTCACCAGCGCAGCGGTGTCGTTGGCCGACGCCTCGCCGACAAGCAGCAGGTCATGTGCGCCGAAGCCCGCGTTGCCGGCATCGACGAGCTGTTTGATCTCGGACGTCTGGACGTTGTCGAGCACACCGTAGCCCGGAACGTAGTTGTTGATCGTCGCGCCGGCGACGGCATAGTTGGTGCAGCCCGCGTTGCTGGTAAACGACGAAGTGGAGGCGGAATAGGTATATGCGGGACAGAACGATGTCGCGCCATAGTCCGCCGCGACGCTCTCGCTATAGACCCGGTAGTTCGCGCCGTTCGTTGGCTGGACGGTGAACTTGTAGCCCAGGGTGCCGGAGTCCGCAAGACTGGCGCCCACTACCTTGACGGAGCTTGCTTCCGTCTGGTTGTTGTCGCTGCCACCTCCGCCGCCGCAGGCGGCCAGCACGGCGGCGACCGAAGCCGCAGCCCACTTGCGCTTGTTCATGGATTCCCTCTCCCGATAAGTGTTGTTCATTCTTCCGGCTGCAGCGGCGAAGTATCCCCGGCACTGCGGGTCCGGTCAATGTGCAATGCCGCAAGCTTGCGGATCTACTGAACGAGCTTCCAGCTTCCCTGATCGATCACGACCATCACGCGCGAGCGCTGGTCCAGCCCGACATGGTCCTGGGCGCTCATGTTGTACACGCCGTGCGCCCCGACCACGTTGCGCGTCGCTTCCAGCGCGTCGCGCAGGGCCGCCCGGAATTCCCGCGTCCCCGGCTTGGCCACCTTGAGGGCTTGGGGAACCGCATTGCCGAGCAGGATGGCCGCATCCCACGAATGGGCGCCAAACGTGGTCGCGCTGCCCTTGCCGTAGGTGGCTTCATAGCGCGTCACATAGTCGAGCGCCACTTTCTTGACCGGGCTCGATGCCGGCAGCTGCGCAGCGACCAGCACCGGGCCGGCCGGCAGCAACGTGCCTTCCACGTCCCTGGCGCCGACGCGCAGGAAGTCGCTGTTGGCGACTCCGTGCGTCTGGTAGATCGGGCCCTTGTAACCCTTCTCGCGCAGGGACTTCTGCGGCAGCGCCGCGGGCGTACCCGCGCCGGCGATCATCACCGCATCGGGCTTGGCGGTCAGCACCTTCAGGACCTGCCCGGTCACGGACGTATCGTTCCGGTTGTAGCGCTCGTTGGCGACGATCTGGATCTTGCGCACCGCGGCAAGCGCACTGATCTCGTTCCACCAGCCTTCGCCGTAGGCGTCCGCGAAACCGATGAAGGCGAGCTTCGTGATGCCCGCCTTGCTCATGTGCTCGACGATCGCCGTCGCCATGTGGGTGTCGCTCTGGGCATCCTTGAACACCCAGCGCCGCTTGGCGTCCATCGGCTCGACGATGCGCGCCGACGACGCCATCGAGATCATCGGCGTCTCCGCTTCGGCGGCGACGTCGATCATGGCCAGCGAGTTCGGCGTGATGGTCGAGCCGACCAAGACGTCGACCTTGTCCTCGCTCACCAGCTTGTGCGCGTTCTTGACCGCCGTCGTCGTGTCCGATGCGTCGTCGAGGATGATGTACTTTACCTTCTCGCCAGCGATGCTCGTGGGCAGGAAGGCAAAGGTGTTCTTTTCCGGTATGCCGAGCGATGCTGCCGGACCCGTTGCCGACAAGGTCACGCCGACGGTGAGATCGGCGTGCGCCGACGCTGCCGCAACTGCCAGTGCGGCCAACAGCCAATGCTTCGTTGCCATGGACACTCCCCAGATATTGTTGTTGCGCCAGCGCATTCTAGTCGCCTGCGCGTGGCGGGAGAGCGGCGTCGTCGGGAAGCTGAAAAGCAAAACGGCCCTCCCGAAGGAGAGCCGTTCGCAATCTGGTGGTGATGGGGGGACTTGAACCCTCGACCTACGGATTATGAATCCGTCGCTCTAACCAGCTGAGCTACATCACCGAAAGGGGCGGGATTATCGTCTGCGGGCGCCGCTATTGTCAAGGCAGAACGGCTCCGGGACAATGGCGGCATGGACTTCGATGTCGTCATCGTTGGCGGCGGGTTGGCCGGCCTTTCGCTGGCGGTGGCGCTGAAGCGCAGCCGCCTGTCGATCGCCGTGATCGAGGCGCGTCCGCCGACGCCCCCGGATGGCTGGGATGCGCGCATTTACGCGGTGAGCCCGGCCAACGCGCGCTTCCTCGATGGGATCGGCATCTGGCCCGAGCTCGAAGCGGCGCGCATGACGCCCGTGCGGTCGATGGAAATTTACGGCGACGCCGGCGGACGCCTGAACTTTTCCGCCTACGACGCCGGCGTCGGCGAACTGGCCTGGATCGTCGAGGCTTCGCTGATGCAGCGCGAGCTCTGGGAGACCGCGCGGCGCCAGGGCGACGTGACGCTAATCTCGCACGGCGTACCACGGGGGCTGACTTTCGCGCGCGACGCGGCAACGCTCGCGCTCGCCGACGGCCGCGAATTTCGCGCGGCGCTGGTGGTGGCCGCCGACGGCGCCGATTCGTGGACCCGCGCCGCCGCGGGCATCGACGTCCGCTTCAAGGACTACGGCCAGCACGGCGTGGTTGCGAACTTCGCCATCGGAAAGCCGCACGGCGAGGTCGCCTGCCAGTGGTTCCGCACCGATGGTGTACTGGCCTACCTGCCGCTGCCGGGCAACCTGATGTCCATGGTCTGGTCGACGTCGGCCGAACACGCGGCGGAACTGCTGGCCCTGCCGGCCGAGGCGTTTTGCGAGCGTGTCGCGGATGCCGGCATGCACCGCCTCGGGGCGCTTTCCCTCGTGACGCCGCCCGCGGCCTTCCCGCTGCGGCTCATGCGCGCGCCGCGCACGGCAGCGCCGCGCCTGGCCCTGATCGGCGATGCCGCGCATGCGATCCACCCGCTTTCGGGCCACGGCATCAATCTCGGCTTCCAGGATGCGCGCACATTGGCGGCAACGCTGGCCGAGAAACCCGAGCACGTCGACTGCGGCGATGTCGCCTGGCTGCGACGGTTCGAGCGCGCGCGCAAGGAAGAAGTCGTAGCGCTACAATGGGCCACCGATGGCCTGCAAAGGCTGTTTTCGCAATCCGGGCCGCCCTTGCCGTTCCTGCGCAACTTCGGGCTGAACTTAACCCAGCGCCTGCCGGTCGTAAAGGACATGCTGATCCGCTACGCCATGGGCTGACGCGCCGCAGCACCCACATACCCACGGAGACTCCATGATCAAGAAGACACTGGCGGCGCTCGGCGTCGCATTGCTGGCCGCGACGGCGGTGGCGCAAGGCTCGGAAGCGGACGTCAGGAAGAACGTCGAGGCCGCGCTCGGCAACGGCGCCAAGGTGGACAGCGTGCGCAAGGCCGGCGCGCTCGGTCTCTATGAAGTCGTGGTCGGCGGCGAAATCTTCTACACCGACGACAAGGCGAACCACATCCTGGCCGGACATCTGTTCGAGTTGAAGACGGGCAAGGACCTGACGCAGGAGCGCCTCGTGAAGCTCTCGGCGATCAAGTTCTCCGACCTGCCTGTCGAGAATGCCATCAAGATCGTCAAGGGCAACGGCGGCAACGGCAAGCGCGTCATCGCCACGTTCGAGGATCCGAACTGTACGTATTGCAAGAAGCTCGCGCACGAACTGCAGGGCCTGAACGACGTGACCATCTACACGTTCCTGTACCCGATCCTGTCGCAGGATTCGGTGGAGAAGTCGAAGGCCATCTGGTGCGCCTCGGATCGCACGAAGGCGTGGACGGACACCATGCTGACCGGCAACACGCCAAGCGGCGGCAAATGCGACACGGCAGCGCTCGACAAGGTCATGACGCTCGCACACAAGCTGCGCATCAACGGCACGCCGGCCATCTTCCTGGCCGACGGCACACGCCTGCCGGGCTACATGCCTGCCGCGCAGCTCGAACAGGCGATCGCGCAGGCCGCCGCCACGGTCAAGCAGTAACGCGCATGACCAAGATCGACCAGGAGACGATCTGGTCGCAGCGCTACCGCGACGCCGGCGAGGACTACCTGTTCGGCGTCGCCCCCTGCCGCTTCCTGGAAGTGCATCGGCAGTTGTTCGAATCGGGCGCCACGGCCTTGTCGGTCGCCGACGGCGAGGGGCGCAACAGCGTCTGGCTCGCGGAACAGGGCCTCAAGGTGACGGCTTTGGAAATTTCGCCGGTGGCGCTCGAGAAGGCGCGCCGCCTGGCGCGCGGCCGCGGCGTCGACGTCGAGTTCATCCGCACCGACATCATCGCCGGCGAATGGCCCGCCGTCGAGTACGACTTCGTGGTCGGCGTCTTCATCCAGTTCGCAGGTCCGGACGAGCGCGTGGTCCAGTTCGACCGTCTCAAACGCGCGGTTCGTCCCGGCGGCCTCCTGCTGCTGCACGGCTACACGCCGAAGCAGATCGAGTACAAGACCGGCGGGCCTTCAGCGGTTGAGAACCTGTACACCGAAGATTTGTTGCGCCACGCGTTCGCGGACTTCAGGATCGAGACGCTGCACGCCTACGAGGCCGACATCGATGAGGGCGCGGGCCACCGCGGCCGCTCGGCGCTCATCGACCTGATCGCGCGGCGACCGGCCCTCTAGGCCCTGCTCTGGATTTCCTCGATGAAGCCCAGCATCCCGGTGCGGATGTTGGCAGCGTTCCCTTCGTCGGTGTCGATATGCATGGCGAGGCGGTAATTCGGGTTCACGCGCACCACGACGTCGCCGTAGATCAGTTCGCGCTCGCCCTCCACGCGCACCTGCACCACGTACTTGTCGCGCAGGCGGAAACGCATCGCGTCGTCCGGCGACATGTGGATGTGCCGCTGCGCGCAGATCACGCCGCGCGGAATCGCCACCGAGCCGGCCGGGCCTTCGAGCACGACGCCCGGCGTATTGGCCAAGTCGCCCGATTCGCGGATCGGCGGCTGCACGCCGATCTTGAACTGCTCGGTCATGGCAATCTCGACCTGGGTTTCCTTGCGCGTCGGCCCGAGCACGCGCACGCCACTGATGCGGCCTTTCGGCCCCACCAGATTGACCTTCTCCTCGCAGGCAAACTGACCCGGCTGGGATAGCTCGTGCTCCGGCGTCAGCTGATGGCCGAGCCCGAACAGCTTGTCGACGTCGGCCTGCGAAAGGTGTACGTGGTGCGCCGACACCTCGATCGGGATCGGCTCCTCGGCCTGTTCCTTGATGGCCAGCGTGATTTCGCTGCGCTCGATCGCCCGCAGCGTCTCCCATGCCAGCAGGCGCTCGTCGTTGTTGGCGATGACGAGAATCTTCACGCGCGAGCTGTCGGTCGAGATGACCGCGTGCGACTTGGTGGCGCCGAGCCGGCGGTTCTTCTCCTCGTCGATCTCGATGCCCATGTAGGCGAGGCCCTGGCAGGCGAGGCTCCTGACGGTGGGACTCGTCTCGCCAATTTCGCCCGTAAAGGCGAGCACGTCGGCACCGCCCATGGCCGCAACGTAGGCGCCGATGTTCTTGCGGATCTGGTAGCAGAACGCCTTATGCGCGAGCAGGGCGCGGTGGTGGCCTTCGTTCGCCGCCGCCTCGATCTCGTGGATGTCGCTGGAGATGCCCGAGATGCCCTTGAGGCCGCTCTGGCTGTTGATCAGGCTGTCGATCTCCTCCGGCCCCATGCCGTACTGGCGCACCAGATGCGTCACGACTGCCGGGTCGAGACTGCCGGCGCGGCTCGCCATGATCAGGCCATCCGAGGGCGTCATGCCCATCGTCGTGTCGACCGAGCGGCCGTGATCGATGGCGCACATCGAGGCGCCCAGTCCAAGGTGGCAGGAGATGACCTCCAGTTCGCCGAGCGGCCGGCGCAGGATTTCCGCTGACTTCAGCGACACGAACCGGTGCGACGTGCCGTGGAAGCCGTAGCGGCGGATGCCTTCCTTCTTGTACCAGTCGTACGGCAAACCGTACAGGTAGGCGTAGGGCGGCAGCGTCTGGTGGAAGGCAGTATCGAACACCGCGACGTGCGGCACGTCGGGCAGGAACTTCATCGCCTGGCGGATGCCTTCGACGTTGATCGGGTTGTGCAGCGGCGCGAACTTCGACAGCGCCTCGATCTCCGCCAGCACCTGCGGCGTGATGACGACCGAACTCGAGAACTTGTTGCCACCGTGCACCACGCGGTGGCCGACCGCCACGACTTCGTAGGGCGTGAACAGGTAGCTGTCGCCGAGCGAGAGCATGCACTCGAACACGATGGGGAAAAGGTCGCCCAGCTCGCAGACCGGCCGCTCGCGGCGGGTTACGGTACCGCCGGCGGTCAGCGTGATGTACGCATGTTCCGTATCGCCGCAGTCGATGATGCCATGCACGTCGCGATTTTCGTCGTGCGTGTCGTAGACGCCAAAACGGATTTGCGACAGGCCAACATTGAGCGCGAGGATCTTGCCCTGCACGTCGGTACGCAGGCTCAGCGTGTACGGGTCGGCAGAATGTGTCACGGCCTGGTCATGTAACTGCCGGCTGGTGAGGTCGACCGTCTGGGCCCGCGTGCGATCCGCAAGCAGCTTGGAGAGGAACGTCACCGCGCGCGGATTGATGAGGATGCGGGCGTTGAAGACGTCCTGCGGAATCATCAGCACGAAGCAGCGGTTGCCGGCGATGACGTCGGCCACGGTCTTGTCGCCCGTCAGGAGCGACATCTCGCCGAACACGTCGCCCTCCTGGAGCTCGCAGAACACGAGCCGCCCGCCGGTGCTGTCGGCGACCGACACCTGGGCGTGGCCACTCACCAAAACGCCGAAGAAGCGGCCCTCGTCGCCGCACTCGATGATCGCCTCGCTGCCCTCGAATGTGCGCAGTTCGCTCTCCTGCGCGATCTGGTCGATGCGAACGGTATCGAAGCCCTCGAACAGCGGCACCTTCTCAAGCAGAAATTTCTTCACTTCGGCAGGCGTCATGGCGGCCTACTTTCGGGCAAAATTGGGGGTTGATATCGAATTATGGACCAGTCTGCATGAGCAACAAGCATATTCGCAGCATCCTCGTGGCCAACCGTTCCGAGATCGCCATCCGCGTCATGCGGGCGGCCAGCGAACTCGGCATCCGCACGGTGGGCATCTACGCCAACGAGGACCGCCTCGCCCTTCACCGCGCCAAGGCCGACGAGAGCTACCTGGTTGGCGAAGGCAGGAAGCCGATCCAGGCCTATCTGGACATCGACGACATCATCCGCGTCGCCAGCCTGGCGAAAGTCGACGCGATCCATCCGGGCTATGGCTTCCTGTCCGAGAACCCGGATTTTGCCGAGGCCTGCGCCAACGCCGGCATCCTGTTCATCGGCCCCACGCCGCAGGTGATGCGGGAGTTGGGCAACAAGGTTGCCGCCCGCGCGCTGGCCGAGCGCGTCGGCGTGCCGGTCGTGCCGGCTACCGGCGCCCTGCCGCGCGACATGGTCGAATGTCGCAAGCTGGCGGCGAAGGTCGGCTATCCCCTGATGCTCAAAGCCAGTTGGGGCGGCGGCGGCCGCGGCATGCGTGCAATCAACAACGAGGACGAATTGGCCCCGGCGATCGAAGTCGCCCGTCGCGAAGCCGCGGCGGCCTTCGGCAACGACGAGGTCTACCTCGAGAAGATGGTCGTGCGCGCCCGCCACGTCGAAGTGCAGGTGCTCGGCGACACGCACGGCAACCTGGTGCATCTTTTCGAGCGCGACTGCTCCGTGCAGCGGCGCAACCAGAAGGTGATCGAACGCGCGCCGGCGCCCTACCTCACGCCCGCGCAGCGCGAGGAACTGTGCCATTCGGCCTTGAAGCTCGCCCGCGGCGTGAATTACACGCACGCCGGTACCGTCGAGTTCCTCATGGATGCCGACACGGGCAACTTCTATTTCATCGAGGTCAATCCGCGCATCCAGGTCGAGCACACGGTCACCGAGGAAGTGACGGGGCTCGACATCGTCAAGGCACAGATCCGCGTCACCGAAGGCGGACGGATCGGCGGCGACGTCTATCTGCCCGCGCAGGAAGCGATTCGCCTGCAGGGCCACGCGCTGCAATGCCGCGTCACCACCGAGGACCCGGAGAAGAACTTCACGCCCGACTACGGCAAGCTGACCGCCTACCGCAGCGCCGCCGGCGCCGGCATCCGCCTCGATGCGGGCACCGCATACACGGGTGCGGTCATCACGCCGTTCTACGATTCCCTGCTGGTCAAGGTCACCGCCCGCGGCCACGATCCCGACGAGGCGATCCGGCGCA
>DATJQH010000112.1:0-2619 GCA_035505955.1 Rhodocyclaceae bacterium | reverse complement strand
TCGCTGCGCGACTGTATCGACTATTGCGATCTCACCGAAGACGAAATCGAGGTGATCGCCGCCCATGAGCATCTGCCTTTTGCCGGCGCCGTCGAGATGGCCTGTTGCCTGACCCAGTCCGACGAAGGCAATCAGCAACTGACCTGCATGTTGCGCGATGCCGTGTGCGACGCCCAGGCCTGCGGCAAGAAGGAAGCGCTCGACCTGGCGCGACGTGCGCTGCGCGCCTTCACCCGCGCCCATCCGGTGCACTGACTGATCAGGGTTTGTTGCGCTTGGCCTGCGCGTCGAGCTCACGCAGGTGGGCGAGCTTGTCGGCAATCTTCTGTTCCAGTCCGCGCGCCGTCGGCCGGTACCACTCCACTCGCGGCATGCCGTCGGGGAAGTAGTTCTCGCCGGCGGCGTAGGCCTCGGGTTCGTCGTGGGCGTAGCGGTATTCGCGCCCGTAGCCGAGTTCCTTCATCAGCTTGGTCGGCGCGTTGCGCAGGTGCTCGGGCACCGGGCGGCTCTTGTCCTTGCCGACGAAGGCGCGGGCCTCGTTGTAGGCCGCGTAGCCGGCGTTGGACTTGGGCGCCACAGCCATGTAGAGCACAGCATTGGCCAAGGCCAGTTCGCCTTCGGGGCTACCCAGGCGCTCGTAGGTGGCGCAGGCGGTCAGCGCGATGTCGAGCGCGCGCGGGTCGGCGAGACCGATGTCCTCGGAGGCCATGCGCACGACCCGGCGCCCGAGGTAGAGCGGATCGGCGCCGCCGTCGAGCATGCGCACGAACCAATACAGCGCGGCGTCCGGGCTGGAACCGCGCACCGACTTGTGCAGCGCCGAGATCTGGTCGTAGAAGGCGTCGCCGCCCTTGTCGAAACGGCGCAGGTCGGAAGCCAGCGCCGCTTCGAGAAAGGCGGCATCGACCTTGTCAGTGCCCGCCGTGGCCGCCGCGGTCTTGATCGTCTCCAACACATTGAGCAGCTTGCGGGCGTCGCCGTCGGCATAGCCGACCAGACGATCGCGTGCATCGTCGGCAAAGGCGATGTCGGCGAACGCCTGCTCCCGGGCGCGTTCGAACAGCTGGCGAAGCTCGTCTTCCGTCAGGCTTTTCAGCACGTAGACGGCCGCGCGCGACAGCAGCGCCGAGTTGACCTCGAAGGACGGGTTCTCGGTGGTGGCGCCGACAAAGGTAACGACGCCCTGCTCGACATAGGGCAGGAAGGCGTCCTGCTGCGCCTTGTTGAAGCGGTGTACTTCGTCGACGAACAGGATGGTGCGCCGCCCGCTCTGCGCCAGCGTCAACTCAGCCTGCTGCATCGCCTCGCGGATGTCCTTGACGCCCGAGAAGACCGCCGAGAGCGCAATGAATTCGGCGTCGAAGGCATCGGCCATCAGCCGCGCCAGGGTCGTCTTGCCGACGCCGGGCGGCCCCCAGAAGATCATCGAATGCGGCGTCTTCGATTCGAACGCCAGGCGCAACGGTTTGCCGGGGCCGAGCAGGTGCGTCTGGCCGATGACTTCGTCGAGATTTTTCGGCCGCAGCAACTCGGCCAGCGGCGCGTGGCCGCGCGGAGTGCCGAAGAGATCAGTTGCCACCGTCACTGGCCGACGACGTCGACGCCTTTGGGCGGATTGAACAGGAACACGTCCGGCGGCAGCGGCGCATTGACCTCGAATTGGTTGAGGTAGAGCGTCGTGGTCTGGCCGAAGTTGTCGCGCACTTCCAGGATCAGCGGCAGGTTCTGGCGGAATCCGATGCGCACGCGTTCGAACGTACTGTCCTTGGCCTTGGGCACGGCATCGACAAACTCGTAGCCGTCCTGGGCACCGGCATCGGTGAGCGTGAAGTTCTTTTCGAGGTCGTCGCCGGCGAGCAAGGCCGCCGGGCTGGCGCCTATCGCTTGGCCGATCTTGCCGACCGTGACCTGCTTGAGATCGGGATCGTAGTTCCAGAACTTCTGACCGTCGCTGACCAGCAGTTGCCTGTAGGGCTTCTCGTAGCTCCAGCGGAACTTGCCCGGCCGCGAGAAGGCGAAGAAGCCCGCCGATTCCTGCGGTTTGCGCCCGGCCTTGCCGGTGACCGTCTGGACGAAGCTGCCGCGCGCGTACTTGGTCGCGGCGAGGAAGGACTTGAGTTGATCGAGGCCGGAAGCGAAAGCAAGGGCCGGCAGCAGGCCGAACAGCAGTATCAGGGTGCGCATGGGGAGATTATCCCCGAGTTGGCGCCCCGCTGCCTATTCGCCTGCCTACTCGCTCGTGGCTGGCACCAGCACCTCGCGGTTGCCGGCGGCATTCATTGCCGAGACCAGGCCGGCACGCTCCATCGCTTCGATCAGGCGCGCAGCGCGGTTGTAGCCGATGCGCAGATGCCGCTGGACCAGCGAAATCGACGGCCGCCGGGTCTTCATCACCACTTCGACGGCCTGGTCGTACATCGGGTCGGCTTCGGCGTCGCCACCGGCGTCGCCGATGGCCGCATCGCCGCCCTCGCCGGCCGGCGCCGACAGAATCTCCTCGACGTATTCCGGCTTGCCGACCTTGCGCAGATGGTCAACGACGCGATGCACTTCGTCGTCGGCGACGAAGGCGCCATGCACGCGTACCGGCAGGCCCGTGCCGGGCGCGAGATAGAGCAT
>DATJQH010000111.1:0-28832 GCA_035505955.1 Rhodocyclaceae bacterium | reverse complement strand
GCCGACGGCGTGTCCTCGATGACGGGCACCGAGCCAAGTGCTGTTATACGCATCGGTCGCCTGCGTCTTGCCAGTGTATACGGCGCCACGCCGCCGCCGCTCAAGATGCCGGTTGAAGCGCAATACTGGACCGGCCTGTCCTGGATCAAGAACGCGGACGACGGCTGCACTCCGCTGGCAAACGCCAACTTCCTGATGACTCCGGCCGGCTGGACGCTTTCGGCGCCCGCAAAGCTCGCCGGCGGTAGCGGCGTCATCTCGCTGACGCCGACCGGTCCCGGTCAGATTGTCGTTTGTGCAGACTTGGGCCCGGACAACGGCGTGACCTGCACGGCGACTACGAGCGCGGCGCTGCCCTGGCTGCAATCTAAGTGGCCGGGCGGCGCCAGCTACAACAATGACCCGTCGGCGGTCGCCACGTTCGGCGTGTTCAGCCCCGAAGGCAAGCGCGGCGTTTACAACCGCGAGATGTATTGATGGCGCGCAAGTTGTCCGAGGGGGGATTTACGCTGGTTGAACTGATCACGATCATGATCCTGATCGGCATCCTCGCGGTCGTCGCCCTGCCGAATCTGAACGTCGCGGAAGGATTCGGCGCCACGAGCTTCCGTGACCGCATCGCGGCGTCCTTGCGTTACGCGCAAAAGTCAGCCGTCGCGAAGCGCCGTCTCGTATGCGCGACCGTGGCCGCAGATCGCGTGACACTGACCGCGGACGCCGGCTTCGGCGCAAATGCTTGCGCGAACGCACTGGCCGGTCCGGACGGCGCTACTCCGGCTGCATTGTCGCCGTCTGCCGCGATCACCGTGGCTGCCGTCCCCGCAGGGCCGCTCTATTTTCAGCCGTCGGGTGCCGTAACCAGCGATGCGGCCGGAACCGCGCCGACCGATTACTCACTGACGGTGGCGGGCCAGACGCCGATCACGGTGAACGGAGCAACCGGCTATGTGGACTAGCCCGATGCGCCGTTCGCGCGGCATGACGCTGCTGGAGTTGATTCTGGCGATCGTCGTCATCGGTGTCGGCCTTGCGGGCGTGCTGGTGGCGTTCAATCAGGCGGTACTCCATTCCGCGGATCCAATGGTCAGGAAGCAGATGCTCGCCATCGCGGAAGAGATGATGGAAGAGATCACGCTCAAGCCCTTTGCCGCAACCGCCAATATTGCGCCCGCCGGCTGCGCGCGCAACACATTCAACGACATCAGCGACTATGCCGGCTACTCCAGTACCGGCGTCTGCGACATCGACGGCAATGCCGTCGCTTCGCTCGCCGGCTACAACGTGGCCGTTGCGGTGACCAGCACGACCCTGCCCGCGCCGGCCGGCGTCGCCGCACTGCGCGTTGCCGTCACCGTATCCCACGGCGCCGACACGTTCACCTTGGTCGGTTACCGAACGGATTGGGCGTCGTAGCCATGGCACGCGGACGCGGGTTCACACTGGTCGAAATGGTCGTAGTGATCGTGATCACCGGAATCCTTGCGGCTTCGTTCGCCGTATTCTTCGTTCCAGCGGTCAACAGCTACTTCGATTCGAAGCGTCGCGCAGAGCTCACCGACGCGGCGGATACCGCGCTGCGGCGGATGGGGCGCGACGTCCGCCGCGCGGTGCCGAACTCGATCCGCATTCCATCGAACCAGTGCTTTGAACTGGTGCCGACGAAGGCCGGCGGTCTCTATCGCCGTGCCACCGACATCGTGAATGCCAATTCCGATCCGCTCGACACTTCCGGAACGGACACAAGTTTCGACGTCTTGTCGCCGCTAGCGGCAAACCCCGCAAGCGGGGATTTCGTCGTCATCGGCAATCAGAACACGAACGATGTGTATGCCGGCACGAACCGTGGTTCGGTAAGTGGTTGGGCTTCTCCGCCGAGTCCCGGCGGCGCGGCCGTGGGTGTTGGACGCGTTACGCTGAACCCGGCGGCCCAGTTTCCCGCCGGATACGACGGCGCGCGCTTCCAGATCGTCGACGGCGCAGAGCAGAGCGTGTTCTACATCTGTCGCGGCGCCGGCACTTCGAGCGGCAACGGTACGGGCCAACTGGTGCGGCTCGTGCGCGCCTTCAATGCCACCTATCCGGCCGCGTGCCCGGCTGCGGGCGGAGCCGTGCTCGCCAACAACGTGGCCGCTTGCGAGTTCATCTATAACCCGAATCAGGGTGCCACACAGCAGTCCGGCTTCGTGTGGATGCGCATCGAACTGCTTTCCGCCGGGGAACGCATGGCGTTGAGTTCCGGCGTCCACGTGAGCAACGTGCCATGAGACGGTGCCGCCAGGGAGGCTTCGGCACCATCGCCGCGATCATGATTCTCGTGATCCTGGCGAGTCTGGCGGCCGCCATCGTGTCATTCTCCTCGGGGCAGCAACTGGCATCGGCGCAGGACGTGATGGCGACAAAGGCCTGGCAGGTCGCCTCTGCTGGCACCGAGGGCGGTCTCTACCGCGCGCTGAAAGGTGGCACATGCGACACGCAGACCTGGACGAGTGCAGACGACACCCAGTTCAGAGTCACTGTCGTCTGCACGTCTAGCGCCCCCAACGACTACAACGACGGTGAAACCATGCCCGGAACCGCCCGCAAGCTCCGGGTGTTTACGGTGACCGCCACCGCCTGCAACGTTGCCGCAGGCACATGCCCGGACAATGGCGCGGCCGCGGGGCCAGGTTATGTCGAACGCCAGAGAATCGCAGTGGCGTACTGCGAATGGGACGGCACGAAATGCACCGGACCATGAGCGCCGAGGCCAGAGAAACAAAGTGCCATGTGATTGGCGCCGTTTTCCCGGTTTCGGATCGCCATGAATTCCGTTAAAAACTGCTGAATTGCGCTCATCGGGCGCACGGACTATTGGCGCCGCGAAACGGGGTGGCTTGGCATGTGGCCTTTCGGGCTGAAGGCAGGACGCGAAGACGAGTGGACGGCGGTGGTCTTTTCGGGCCGGCGCGTGGATGTCGCTCGAGTCGCCTTTCACGCGGGCGAGCGGCCGGATCTGCTCGCCTGGGATTCATATCCCCGGGAAGGTTCCGATGCGGAGATCGTCAAGCGCCTCCACGGTGCCCGCAGGCTGGGTGCGGGGCGCTGCGCGCTGTTGCTTCCCCACGGCCAGTATCAAATGCTGCAGATCGAGGCCCCGGCGGTGGCGGCGGCGGAATTGCGCAGCGCGGTCCGCTGGAAGATCAAGGACATGGTCGATTTCCCGGTGGAAAGCGCCGGCATCGACTGCCTGCCGCCGATCACGGGCGCCGGGCGTGGCGAGCAGATCTATGTCGTGGCCGCCAGCAACAGCGCCCTCGGCTCGTGGATTCGCATGTTCCAGGAGGCAAGGACTCCCCTGCACGCCATCGACGTGCCGGAACTCGCCCAGCGCAATGTCGCGGCGCTATTCGAGGAGCAGAACCGGGGGCTGGCGCTCCTCGCGTTCGACGACAGCGGCGGTCGCCTGACCTTCAACTATCGCGGCGAGATGTACTTTTCGCGTCGCATCGACATCGTGCCAAGCGAGATGGCGGCCAAGGGCGACACGACGGCGATCTTCGAACGAGTGCTTCTCGATGTGCAAAGAACGCTCGACAACGTCGACCGGACCTACAGCGCGATTCCAATCGCGCGCCTCCTGGTGTCCCCGGTGCCGGGCGCGGCGCGATTCGTCGACTACCTCAAGGAGAACCTGTACCAGCCGGTCGAAATGCTCGATCTGTCCAGGCGCATGGACGTCGCGAAGATCCCCGCGCTGCGCGATCCGGCGCAGCAGGGTCCGGCCATGCTTGCGATCGGCGCCGCCTTGCGCGGCGCGGTTGGGGCGACGCAACCGGCCATGGCATCATGAGCTACCAGATCAACCTCTACGATCCGACGCTGCTCGAGCGCAAGCAATGGCTCACCGCGGCCAACTTGCTGCTCGCCGTTGCGGCATTGTTCCTGATCCTGGCGGCGTGGGGCGCGTGGGAGCGCATCCAGGCCACGTCGCTGTCGCGCGATGAGGGGACCTTGGCCGATCAAACGAAGGCCGCCCGCGACGAGGCGCTGGCCCTCGGCGCCCAACTGGCCAATCGCAGGCCGGACCCGAAACTGGAGCTCGACGTGGCCGCCATGAAGGAATTACTCGGCGTGCGACAGGAGATCCTGGCGGCCCTCGAGCCGGCCGACGGCGCGGCTTCCGTCAGGTACTCGGAGTACTTGCGCGGTCTGGCGCGACAGACGATCCCGGGCCTGTGGCTCACGGGCTTCGCTGTCGGTCCTGACGGCAATCGCATGGAGATCCGCGGCCGCACGCTGGATCCGGCCTTGCTGCCCCAATACATTCATCGTCTCGAGGCCGAGCCGGCCTTCCGGGGCCGTCGTTTTGCGGCGCTGACGATTTCCGTGCCGCCTGCGCCATCGGCGCCGGGCCAGCCTTTGGAACCGTCGCAGGCGCCGCCCTATCACGAGTTTGCGTTGGTTCCGGATCTGGACACGCATCGCAAAGGAGGTACGCAGTGACCGGGCTATCAGCCACCTGGCGCAAGCTCGCCGAACGCTACGCCGCCCTGAACCAGCGCGAGCAAGTGCTGGTTGCCGTGGCATCGATCGTCGGCGTCGCGCTGCTCTTGCAGACTTTCTGGGTCGACCCGGCTGCGCGGAAAGCGAATGCGCTGCGCGCGCAGATGAGCGGGCAGCAGACCGAACTGGCAACGCTGCAAACACAGGTGGCGAGTTTGAAGGCGCAACTGCAGGATCCCGATGCGGCGAATCGCAAGGCGCTGGAAGACTTGCGCCTGCGGCTGGCAAACGTCGACAGCCAGATTGGACACCTCGACGAGAAACTCGTGTCGCCGCAGCAAATGGGACGGCTCCTGCAAACGCTGTTGGCCCGGCACCGGGGACTGTCGCTGGTCAGCCTCAAGTCCATGGAGCCGCAGCCACTGCTCATGGCGCAGGGCGACAAGATCGGCAGCGGCAAGGAAGCGCCGCCGTCGGAGAACATCTATCGCCATGGCGTGGAGATCCGCGTTGCGGGCAGCTACCTGGACCTGCTGGCGTACCTGGCCGAACTCGAGCGCTCACCGCAGCGCCTGCTTTGGGGAGGCTTCACGCTGGCGGTGGTGGCTTATCCGCGTAGCGAACTGACGCTGACGGTCTACACCCTCAGCCGCGAGAAGGATTGGCTCGCCGTATGAAGACGGTACTCAATGCATTGGCCTTGATCGCGACGCTGCTCTCCGGCGTGGCGATCGCCCAGTCGCTGCCGGACCCGACACGTCCGCCGCCCAGCATCGAGGGAGGATCGCCCGGTGCTGGCGCGGCGCCAACCCAGCCGGCGCCGAGCGGGCTGCAGTCGATCATTCGCCGGCACGGCGGCAAGTCTGCGGCGGTCATCAACGGCACGTATGTTGAACTGGGCGGCAAAGTCGGCGATGCGACCGTCGAGCGCATCGGCGAGGACTCAGTGGAACTGCGTTCGGCGTCCGGCCGCGAGACCCTGTATCTCACACCCGGCGTCGGCAAGAAGATCGACTCGACGCAAACCAGCGCGGCGAACCAGCCGCGTGGCAAGTTGAAGAAGGCAAAGCCATGATAGCCAGAACCATGATGATCATCTGCGCGGTGTTCGCCGCCATGGCGGGCGGCTGCGCGCCGCAGCAGTTCCGTCAAGGCGCGGTGCACGACGCCATCGGCGATGAACTCAAGCAGGCTACGGCGGAGAGGCCCGCCGAGCGCCCGGCAAAAGCGCCCGTTGGCGACGCCGCGCTGATGCCGCCGCTGGCCGCCGAGATGCCCAAGACACCGGGCGCGCCAGCCGCGGAACCGCGCTTCGATCTCTCGGTGGTGAATGCGCCGGTGGCTCAGGTCTTCATGGCCATTGTTTCTGGCACGCGCTACAACATGCTGGTGCCTTCCGACGTCAGCGGGCAGGTGACGCTCAACCTCAAGGACGTGACGGTGCGCGAGGCGCTCGACTCGATCCGCGAGCTCTACGGTTACGACTACGCGATCAAGGGCAATCGCATCGTCGTGCACTCGAACGCAATGCAGACGCGCGTGTTCCATGTCAATTACCTGGCATCGCACCGGCAGGGGGCAAGCGAACTGCGGGTAACGTCAAGTTCGATCACGGGCAGCGGCACGCCGTCGGCCTCCGCGCCCAACCAGCCCGTGTCGCCGAATACGCCGACCACCGGCGCTACAACTCTGACGAGCCGGGTCCAGACGACGACCGACAGCGACTTCTGGAACAGCTTGACGACGGCGCTGGCGGCAATCGTGGGCAACAACGACGGACGCAAGGTCGTCATCAATCCGCAGTCGGGCATCATCGTCGTCACCGGGCTGGCGCGCGAAATTCGCCAGGTCGAGGGCTACCTGCGCGAGACGCAGACGGTCGTCGACCGCGAAGTGATGCTCGAGGCCAAGATCCTCGACGTCGCTCTGAATCAGGACTTCCAGGCCGGCGTCAACTGGGCCGCCTTCAGGTCCGGTACCAACAGCCGCAGCGCAGGCGGTATTGCCGCTCCAGGCAGCACACTGAACGCGGGAACAGGCTCAAGTGCCACTTTGTCCGGCAACGGTGTCACGATTAGACCCGGTCGTGCAGGCTCCCTTGCCGCGACGGCGGCACCGCTCGGCAACGGTTTCATCGGCCTAGCCCTGCAGACCTCGAACTTCGCGGCGCTCCTCAGTTACCTTGAGGGACAGGGCACGGTCACGGTACTCTCGAGCCCCCGCATCGCCACGATCAACAATCAGAAGGCCGTGCTCAAGGTCGGCACGGACGAGTTGTTCGTCACTGGCATTACGACGAACGTCACGACCAGCACGACGGGCAATCCTGTGGCGACGCCGACGCTCACGCTGCAACCGTACTTCTCGGGCATTTCACTCGATGTGACGCCCCAGATCGATGAGGACGACAATATCGTGCTCCATGTCCACCCGGCCGTCAGCGTGGTTACCGAAAAGCAGAAGGTCATAGACTTGGGCACCAACTTGGGTGTATTCCAACTGCCACTGGCATCCTCCAGCGTGAACGAAACGGACAGCATCGTGCGCGTGAGCGATGGCAGCATCGTGGCGATCGGTGGCCTGATGGCGCAGAACCAGACCCAGGACCGGACCCAGATGCCGGGTCTGGGCAATATCCCGGTTGCGGGGCTCCTGTTCGGTCAACGGTCTAGCGCGGCCAGCAAGCGCGAACTCGTGATCCTGCTCAAGCCCACTGTGATCCGCTCCGACCGCTCCTGGGATGCCGACTTGGAAAGCAGCAGCGCGCGCATGCAAAAACTCGATCCGCGCGACTTCATGTCCGGGGACTACTAGGCGGGACGCACATGTACTTGGGCCACTTCGGACTGACCGAGCTGCCGTTCAGCATCACCCCGGACACGCAGTTCGTCTATTCGGCGGGCTCGCACCAGGAAGCGCTCAACACGCTGCTCCTGGCGGTGCGCGGCGGTGAGGGCTTCGTCAAGATCACGGGCGAGGTCGGCACGGGCAAGACGCTGCTGTGCCGCCGCTTCCTGGCGACGCTGGGTGACGAGTGCGTCGCCGCATACATCCCCAATCCGCAGTTCGACGCCCGCGGGCTCTTGCTAGAAGTGGCCGAGGAGATCGGCGCGAACGGGGGCGGCGATGACGACAATGTGCACATCGTCAAGCGCATCAATCGGCGTCTGCTCGAAATCGCCGACCAGGGCAAGACCGCCGTACTCTGCATCGACGAGGCGCAGACCACGCCGATCCAGACGCTGGAAACGCTCCGCCTGATTTCCAACCTCGAAACCGAGAAACGCAAGCTGATCCAGATCGTGCTGTTCGGCCAGCCCGAGCTCGACCGGCGCCTCGAGGAGCCCTCGGTGCGGCAGTTGCGGCAGCGCATTGTGTTTCATTATCGGATGCCCGGTTTGAAGCGCAGCGAAATCGGTGCCTACGTGGAGCACCGGCTGCGCGTGGCCGGCTACCACGGTGGCCGGCTGTTTTCGGCGTTCGCGCGCAGCGCCCTCTACCGGCATTCCGGCGGCATGCCGCGGCTGGTAAACATCCTCGCGCACAAGGCGATGCTTGCGGCATACGGCGAAGGCAGCGACGAAGTCTGTCGGCGGCATGTGCGGGCGGCGGCGCGCGACACGGAAGGCGCGCGCCACGCAGGCTGGTTGCTCCGAGGAGGTTTCGCATGAGCCTGATCAACCAGATGCTGCGCGATCTCGACCAGCGCCAGGCGTCGACGCTCGAGCGGGCGGGACTCGCAGCGCAGGTACGGGCCCTGCCGGCGGAAAAGTCGTTCCCCTGGTTGCGCTTGGTGCCGGCCGTGAGCGGCCTGGTGCTCGGCGCAGCGGGCCTGTGGCTGTTCGTGCAGGCCAGGCAGGCGCCGGCAACACCCGCCGCGGCGATGACGGCGGCGTCCGCTGTCACGATGCCGGTGCTGGCGGTGCCCATGCCAGTCGAGCCCGTGGCGGAACCGCCGGCGACGTCGGCATTGCAGATGGACTTCCAGTTGCGGCGCACGGAAGTCCGCCGCGCGGAGGCCCCGGCGCCGGTATCGTCCGAGCCGCCTGCCGCTGTGCCGCAGCCGCCTGCCATCGACAAACGCCCGGCGGGATCGACGATGAACACGGCTGACGCGGAGTACGCCAAGGGGATGGCTTCGTATCGGCAGGGACGACCGAACGAGGCGGTCGAGGCGTTCCAGGCCGCGCTGCGGCTCGATCCGCGGCATGTGTCGGCGCGCCAGGCGCTGTTGAGCCTGTTGATGGAGCAGCGCCGCTGGCAGGAGGCGCAGGCCGCCGCCGCCGAAGGGCTGGCGCTGGTGCCTGCCCAGCCCGGATGGGCGATGATTCTGGCGCGCCTGCAGGTGGAACAGGGACAGGTTGCCGAGGCGGAGCAGACGATGGCGGCGCATGCCCGCTATGCCGAGCGCAGCGCCGAGTACCAGGCGTTTTACGGCCTCTTGCTCGATAAACTGCAACGGCCGCAAGAGGCGCGCGAGGCGTTCCAGAAAGCGCGCGACCTGGGTTCGCTGCCGCCGAGCCAGGCGGCGGCGGTCGAGACGAGACTGCGCTAGTCGCGCAGCGTCCGCGCCGCCACCCAGTTGGTGACGCGCATCGCGCCGCGGGCTTTCAGCACGCCGGCAAATTCATCCAGTGTCGCCCCCGTGGTCATCACGTCGTCAACCACAATCACCGACCGGCCGCCGAAATCGATGCTGCATTCGAAGGCCATGCGCACGTTGGCTCGCCGCTGCTTCCAGGGCAGGACGGCCTGCGGCGTCGTGTCGCGCGACCGCAGGCATCCATCGAGTTCCAGCGGCAGTTGCAGCGCCCTGGCCAGCGGCCGCGCGATTTCGACTGCCTGGTTGAACCCGCGCTCGCGCAATCGCGCGGCCGAGAGCGGCAGGGGCACGATGACGTCGCCCGACGGGCGAGGCCCGGAGAGCATCGCGTCGGCCAGAAAGTCAGCCGTGGTGGTACGCCGCTGGTACTTGAGCGTTTGCACCAGCCTGTCCACGGGGAACGCGTAGCGGAAGCGTGCGACCGTGGCATCGAAACGGGGTCGTTCCTTCAGACAGGCACCGCAGACGGCAGACCCCGGGGACGCCTCGGCGCACACCGCGCAAGCGTTTGCCGGCAAGATCGGCAGCTCCGCGTCGCAGGCAGGGCAGAGCAGAGCGTCGCCCGAGTAGGCACCGCAAAGCAGGCAATCCTGCGGCATCAGCGCGGTCAATAGCCTGCGCAAAATTGACAAGCCCGGCTCCTTCGCGGATCATCCCGCACCCATTCTGCCAAAGTTTCCGGAAATGACTGCCACGAACTGGAGTGCCGACGCCGTCGAGGCGCTGTACGAACTTCCCTTTGCCGACCTGTTGTTTCGCGCCCAGGAAACGCACAGGCGGCATTTCGACGCCAACGCCATCCAGCGCTCGTCGCTGCTCTCCATCAAGACCGGCGGCTGTTCCGAGGATTGCGGCTACTGTTCGCAGTCGGCGCGGCGCGACCAGGACACCGGCATCGAGCGTGGCAAGCTGCTCGAACTCGAGGAAGTGAAAACCGCGGCCAAAGCCGCCAAGGCCAACGGCGCCAGCAGGTTCTGCATGGGCGCAGCCTGGCGCGGACCGAAGGAGGGCGACCTCGACAAGGTGATCGAGATGGTGCGCGTGGTCAAGGATCTGGGCATGGAAGCCTGCCTGACGCTAGGCCTGCTCGGTCCGGGCCAGGCGCAGAGACTTGCTGCCGCGGGTCTCGACTACTACAACCACAACCTCGACACCAGCGCCGAGTTCTACGGCCAGGTGATCACCACGCACAGCCAGGAAGCGCGCATGGACACGCTGGTGAGCGTGCGCGCCGCGGGCATGAAGATCTGCTGCGGCGGCATCGTCGGCATGGGCGAGACGCGCCGCGTGCGCGCTTCGCTGATCGCACAGCTCGCCAACCTGGATCCGGCGCCCGAGTCGGTGCCGATCAACCACCTGGTCGCCATTCCCGGCACGCCGATGGAGAACGTGCCGCCGCTCGATCCCTTCGAATTCGTGCGCACCATCGCCGCGGCGCGCATCACGATGCCGGCTTCCTGGGTGCGCCTCTCCGCCGGCCGGCAGGAGATGAGCGACGAATTGCAGGCGCTGTGCTTCCTCGCCGGCGCCAACTCGATCTTCTACGGCGAAAAGCTGCTCACCACAGGCAACGCCGAGGCGACCCGCGACGAAGCGCTGTTCGCGCGTCTGGGGCTGCGACCAGTGTGATGAAAGCCGACTTCGCCGCTGCGGCCGCCACGTACGATGAGGCGGCCGTGCTCGCCCGCGAGACCGGGCGGCGGCTGGCGGAGCGGCTCGACGTGGTGAAGATCGCACCCCGGCGCGTGGCGGACTTCGGCTGTGCCACCGGGGATGGCGTGCGTGAGCTGCAACGTCGCTATCCCGAGGCAATGCCGATCGCCGTCGATTTCGCGCGGCCGATGCTGATGGAAGTGAAGTCGCGCGCGCCGCTCTGGCAGCGATTGCGCGGCAAGTCGCCCCGGCTCGTGAACGCCGACATGCGCACGCTGCCGCTGACGCCGGGCAGCATCGACTTGGCGTGGTCGAACTTGGTGCTGCATTGGCTCGACGATCCGCTGCCTGCCTTTGGAGAATTGCATCGCGTGCTCGCGGTGGATGGGCTGCTGACGTTCGCCATGCTGGGCCCCGATACGCTGAAGGAATTGCGTGCTGCCGGCGCAACCGCGCTGCGCCGCTTTGCCGACATGCACGACATCGGCGACATGCTGGTGGCGGCGGGCTTCGCCGATCCCGTCATGGACATGGACATGATCACGCTCTCGTACGCGACGCCGCGTCGGTTCCTTGCCGATCAGCGCCAGCTCGGTGTGCGCGACGGTCTGCTCGGGCGCGCACCTTGGCGCGACTGGCGGCGTGTGTTCGCCAACTGGCAGCGCGGTGCCGATGGACGTCTTCCGGCCACGTTCGAGATCGTGTTCGGCCACGCCTGGAAAGCGGAACCGAAAGTGGCAGCCGACGGCCGCGCCGTCATCAGGTTCAGCAAGTGAAGCGAACCAAGCTACGCAAGCTGAGCCTGAAGCCGCGCAATCCCTTGGCGGTGGCGCCTGTCATGAAGAAGGGCGGCGCGCACCAGCGGCAGGACAAGCGCGCTTCGCGAGCGCGGCAGCAGTCTCGGTGGCGGCGCGCGCTCAGCGACGAGTCTGGATCGGGATGATGCGCCGGCGCTGCTCCAGCAAAGGGCGGCGCGCGTCCATGACGTACCACCACAGGCGCATGCCGAGCAGGACCGCGAGGATGATGCCGTAGATCATTGGCTCGCGAATATCCACCTTCACCATCCACGTGAAGTGCAGCACGGCGAGCATGCTCAGCGGATAGATCAGTCTGTGCAGGCTCTGCCAGCGACGGCCGCCGAGGCGACGTATTGCAACATTGCTCGACGTTATCGCCAGCGGCACCAGCAGGACGAATGTCGCCATGCCGACGGTGATGAAGGGGCGCTTGACGATGTCCTGGCCAATGGCGACCCAGTCGAAGAACTGGTCGAGCCACAGGTACGACAGGAAATGCAGGCAGGCGTAGAAGAAGGCGAACAGGCCGAGCATGCGCCGCAGGCGCACGAGCCATCCCTGGCCCGTCAGGCGCCGCAATGGCGTGATCGTGAGCGTGACGAGCAGCAGGCGCAGCGCCCAGTCGCCCAGGCCGCGCGTCAGCGCCTCGATCGGATTGGCGCCGAGGCTGTCCTGCGCCATGCCGAGCGCGTAGTAACCCGCCGGCAGCAGGCAGGCCAAAAAAATGACGGCCTTGGCCAGGGCGATTCGTCGTTCCATCGACACTCCAGTCAGAAGTTCTTGCGCAGGTCCATGCCGGCGTAGAGCTGCCCGACCTGGTCGCCGTAGCCATTGAACATCAGGGTCGGGCGCTTTGTAAACTCGCCGAGCCGGCGTTCGCGCGCCTGGCTCCAGCGCGGGTGGTCGACGGTTGGGTTCACGTTCGAGTAAAAGCCGTATTCGCTCGGTTGCATGGCGTTCCAGGTGGTCCTGGGTGCCATGTCGGTGAAGCGGATGCGCACGATCGACTTCGCGCTCTTGAAGCCGTACTTCCAGGGCACGACAATGCGCACCGGCGCGCCGTCCTGCTTCGGCAGCACCTCGCCGTAGAGGCCGAGGCCCACCAGCGCCAGCGGATGCATCGCCTCGTCGAGGCGCAGGCCCTCCTTGTACGGGAAGTCCAGCAACCGCCGCTGCACGCCGGGCATCACGTCCGCCTGAACGGCCGTGGTGAACTCAACGAACT
Organism: Rhodocyclaceae bacterium; assembly: GCA_035505955.1. Taxonomy (GTDB): domain Bacteria; phylum Pseudomonadota; class Gammaproteobacteria; order Burkholderiales; family Rhodocyclaceae; genus Fen-999. Next base: position 16,069 of record DATJQH010000111.1, on the reverse strand, counting down.
TCGCGCTGCCCAGCGGCTCGACCTGCTTCAGCAGCGAAGCCAGCGGGTAGCCCAGCCAAGGCACCACCATGCTCCAGCCCTCGACGCAGCGCAGGCGGTAGATGCGCTCCTCGATCGGCGCCAGCTTAAGGATGTCCTCGAGCGCCAGCGTGCGCGGCTTGTGCACGAGGCCGTCGATGGTGACGCTCCAGGGATGCGTACGCAGCGCTTGTGCGCTCTGGGCCGGATCCGCCTTGCCCGCCCCGAACTCGACGAAATTGTTGTACCCCGTTACGTCGCGGTAGGGCGTGAGGGCTTCGTCGCTGGAGAATGGGCTGCGCAACGATGTTGCCAGCCGCTCGGCGGCATGCAGATCCGCCGTGGCCATGGTCACCACGCCGCCTGCAGCCAGGCGCATGAAGCGACGGCGTGCCGTGAAGACTGACTTTTCAGTGAGTTCGGAAGCGGGAATGTCGGGAAGTCGGTTGATCAGCATGGCTGTTCGACTGGCGATCTTGCGTGCGAGTTTCCCAAAAGGAAAGGGCGGCCAAGCCGCCCTTCGATCGTTCGTCTGGCGACGTCTCAGCGCAGGCCGGCGATGTAGTCCGCAACCGCCTTGATCTCGACGTCCGTCATCTTGATGGCGACCATGCGCATCATCTTGTTCGGGTCGTTGGCGCGCGACTCGTCGCGGAAGGATTTCAGTTGCACTTCGAGGTAGTCGGAGAACTGGCCGCCGATGCGCGGGAACTGGGCGGGAATGCCATGCCCGGCGGGGCCGTGGCAACCGGCGCAGGCGGGCAGGCCCTTGCTGATGTCACCGGCCCGAAAGATCTTCTGCCCGAGCGCAATCGTGTCGCGGTTCTTCGCCACTTCGCCCTTTTGCTTCTGGGACGAGAAGTAGGCGGCGAGGTCGCGCATCTGCTCCTCGTTGAACGCCGAGATCATGCCGTTCATGATGGCATTGACGCGAGCAGGTTGTTTGCCATCGACGGCCTTGAAGTTGGTCATCTGCTTGTACAGATAATCGGCGTTCTGGCCGGCCAGTTTCGGGTTGGCCGAAATTACGCTATTGCCATCCGCGTTGTGGCAGGCGGCGCATATTGTCGACCCGATCGCCTGGCCCTTGGCCGGGTCGCCCTTGTAGGCAGGCTTGGCGGGCTCATTGGCGTGGGCGGCAGCGGCGACGGCAAGAGCGGCCACCAGCGAGGACAGGATCAACGAACGCTTCATCTTTGGAACTCCTGGGCAATCCGGGGTCGGTTTTATAAACATGCTATTCTAACCCAACTAATCCGCTGCAAGCATGCCCTGCCTCTCATGTCCCTGTTTCGCCACGCGATCTTCGAAATTTCCGTCGCGCAGCCCCAGGATCTGCCACAGGCGACGGGGCCGGAGATCGCCTTTGCCGGCCGCTCCAACGCGGGCAAGTCGTCTGCGATCAACACCCTGGTCGGGCACACGCGGCTCGCCTTCGTGTCCAAGACGCCCGGCCGCACCCAACTCATCAACCTCTTCCGGCTGAAGAACGGCGCTGCTCTTGTCGATCTTCCGGGCTATGGCTACGCCGACGTGCCCGAACGGGTGCGCAAGCAGTGGCAGGGATTGCTGGAGCACTATCTGTCGCGGCGGCAGGCCCTCATTGGGCTCGTGATGATCATGGACGCTCGCCGGCCGCTGACCGACCTCGACAGGCAGATGATCAACTGGTTCGGGCCGACCGGCAAGCCGATCCACTGCCTGCTGACCAAGGCCGACAAACTGACCCGGCAGGAGCAGGTGAAGGTGCTGCGGGAAGTCCAAGCTGAGATCGCGGATGCCGGATCCCCGATGTCCGCGCAACTCTTCTCGAGCCTGAAGAAGTCCGGGATGGACGAAGCTGAGAAGGTCATCGGCGGCTGGTTCGACAATCCGCTGTGATCGCCAAAAAAGAATGCCCCCGGCTAAAGGGGAGAAGCCGGGGGCAAAATGCCTTAATGAGGTATAAGGCACCCGCTCAGGGAGGTGAAGCGGGGGATGGCCGAAGACCGTCCGCAAGTTAAGATTCGGGTCCCGAACAAAAGTTCCTGAGACGTTAGCGAGAGATTGCCATGAACCAGAAAGGCGCCTACCCGGCCACACGCATGCGTCGCATGCGTCGCGATGAGTTTTCACGCCGCCTGATGCAGGAGCATGTACTCACTGCGAACGATTTTATCTACCCCGTGTTCGTGCTCGAGGGAAGGGGGCGCACCGAGCCGGTGGCCTCGATGCCCGGCGTGGAGCGCGTCACCCTGGACCGGCTGCTGCCGCTGGCGGAGCGGGCGATGAAGCTCGGCATTCCGGCGCTGGCGCTCTTCCCGGTCATCGATGCCGGCAAGAAGTCACAAGGTGCTGAAGAAGCATGGAATCCGGAGGGGTTAGTGCCTACTGTCGTGGCAAGCCTGAAGAAAGAACTTCCGGAGCTCGGCGTCATCACCGACGTGGCACTCGATCCCTACACCAGCCACGGCCAGGACGGGCTGATTGATCCGGCCGATCCGACAGGTTACGTCATGAACGATGAAACGGTGGAAGCGCTGGTCAGACAGGCGCTTTGCCACGCGGCGGCGGGGGCGGACGTCGTGGCGCCTTCCGATATGATGGACGGCCGCATCGGTGCCGTGCGCGCGGCGCTCGACGCACAGAAGATGATTCACACCCGGATCCTCGCCTATTCCGCCAAGTACGCGTCCAGCTTCTACGGGCCGTTCCGCGATGCCGTGGGCTCGGCCGCGAACCTGGGCAAGGGCGACAAGAAGACCTACCAGATGGATCCGGCCAACTCCGACGAAGCGCTGCGCGAAGTGGCGCTCGATCTCGAAGAGGGCGCCGACATGGTGATGGTGAAGCCCGGCATGCCCTACCTCGACATCGTGCGGCGCGTGAAGGACGAGTTCGGCGTGCCCACCTACGCGTATCAGGTGAGCGGCGAATACGCGATGCTGAAGGCGGCAGCGGCGAACGGCTGGCTGAACCACGACGCCTGCATGCTGGAGGCGCTGCTCTGCTTCAAGCGCGCCGGGGCCGACGGCATCCTGACATACTTCGCGATCGAGGCGGCGGAAGCGCTGGCGCGACCCTAGACCACGGCGTACCACCGCGGCTGACTTCCGCCGCGACCCTTAACGCGCCAGGAGCGGCCACTGCGCGGGCCAGGCGGTAAGCGGATCTTCCTTGAAGCCGCTTTTGACGAAGCGGTGCCAGCGACCCAGCGCATGGCAGATCAGTGCGTCGGCGTGCGCTGCGAAGTCGTGACCGTCGGGCAGGGCGCCCTGGGTGGCCGCAACGCGCAGCGCTTGCTTGATCGAAGTCTCGACGCGATCAAGCAACTGGTTGATGCGCGTCTGCAGGCGCGGGTTCTCGTGCACCAGTGCATCGCCCACCAGCACGCGGGTCAACCCACGGTTCTTCTGGGCAAAGGCAAGCAGCGTCACCATGATCAGCTCGACCTGCTTGATGCCGCTTTCCTCTTCGTCGGCAATCTTGTTGATGACGGAGAACAGGCTCGACTCGATGAACTCGATCAGGCCCTCGAACATCTGTGCCTTGCTGGCGAAATGGCGGTACAGCGCAGCCTCGGAGACATCAAGCTTTCGCGCCAGCAGTGCTGTCGTTACCTTCTCGCCGTCGGGTGCCTCGAGCGCCTGTGCGATGGTCTGCAGGATCTGCAGTTTCTTCTCGCCCGGCTTGGGTGCGGTGGCCATGTCGGGTTCCCGCTACTTCGACTTGATCAGCGTGCCGACACCCTCTTGCGTGAGGATCTCGAGCAGCAGTGCGTGCTCAACGCGGCCGTCGATGATGTGCACGCTCTTGACGCCGCTGCGCGCCGCATCGAGCGCAGAACCGATCTTGGGCAGCATGCCGCCGGACAGCGTGCCGTCGGCGACCATGTTGTCGATGTCCTTGGGCGTGATGCCGGTCAGGAGCTTGCCGTTCTTGTCCAGCACGCCCGGGGTGTTGGTCAGCATGACCAGCTTCTCGGCGTTGAGGATCTCCGCTACCTTGCCGGCGACGACGTCGGCGTTGATGTTGAACGTGTCGCCGTCGGGCCCGACGCCGATCGGAGCGATGACCGGAATGAAGTCACCGGTGTCGAGGAAGGCGATGATCGAAGGATCGATCGAGGTGATCTCGCCGACCTGGCCGATGTCGATCAGTTCCGCCGGATTGTCCTTGTTCGGCAGCAGGAGCTTCTTGGCGCGGATGAAGTTGCCGTCCTGGCCGGTGAGGCCGACGGCCTTGCCGCCGTGGCGGTTGATGAGATTGACGATCTCCTTGTTTACCTGGCCGCCAAGCACCATCTCGACGATGTCCATCGTTTCGTCGTCGGTGACGCGCATGCCCTGCACGAAGGTGCCCTGCTTGCCGAGGCGCTTCAGCAGATCCTCGATCTGCGGGCCGCCGCCGTGCACGACCACCGGGTTCATGCCGACGAGCTTGAGCAGCACGACGTCGCGCGCGAAGCAGTCTTTCAACTTCGGGTCGGTCATCGCGTTGCCGCCATACTTGATGACGATGGTCTTGTCGAAGAAGCGCTGGATGTAGGGCAGCGCCTCGCCAAGAATCCTGGCCTTGGTGGCGGCGGGCAGCAGCGTTGGGTCGGTCATGGCGATCGGTTCCGCAGGCAATCGATGGCGCATTCTACCCAGCGCGGCCGCAAAAAAGCGGGGGCCGCGGCCCCCGCTCCGATGCTTCAATCGGGTTGCAGCGGTTACTGGATCGTCAGTCGCCGGGCCTGGGTAGCTGCCTTCTTCGGCAGCGTCAGTTCCAGCACGCCGTCGGTGAACTTCGCGCTGGCCTGCCCTTCGTCGATATCCTGGCCGAGCTGGAAGCTTCGCGACACCTTGCCGAAATAGCGCTCGGTGCGCAGCACGCGCTCGCCTTCCTTCACTTCCTTCTCCTGCTTGCGCTCGGCGCTGATAGACACGGTCGAGCCGTCGATGCTGACGTGAATATCATCCTTCCTGATGCCGGGCATCTCGGCATGGACGACATAGTTGCCTTCCTGCTCCTTGACGTCGATCTTCACGCTCGGAGCCTCGGCGACGCTGCCCATTTCAACAGGCCGCACGAAGAAGCCGCGGAAGAAATCGTCCAACGGATCGTAGCGGGTCAAACTGGCCATAATGTTCTCCTTTCCTTCACTGTCGGGTAGGACCGGAACTGCTTCCTCACCCCGAAAATAGGCCCTGTCCGCGAGAATTCAAGAGGCAAGATGACGTCCGATTTGACACACGACAAGAAGCCACGCAGCAAGACATGTCCGCGCTGCGGCCGTGCATTCGAGTGCGGTGCCGAGTCCGGAAGTTCGTGCTGGTGTGGCGTGTTGCCGAGGCTGACTTCAATCGACCCGGCGGTGCCGGATTGCCTCTGCCCGGAATGCCTCAGGTCGGCGTTGAATCATCAGCGTCCAGCCCCAACATGAGGATTGCGTCTCGGTTGGTCCACGAGAAGCACGCGGCCGCAGCCGTGCGCCAGGGCACCCAGCGCCAGCCGATGTGTTCTGTTGCTGCGATGGTCACATCCTTCTCGGGAGTGCAGAGGCTGAATACGTGCTCGACGTTGTGAGTTACGCCTTCGGCATAGCGCTGGCGCCACTGTGGCAGGATTTCGAATCGGTTGGACAGTCGCCAGTCGCTAAGTTGGCTGGCAGCGCATTCGATGCCCGTCTCTTCCGCGACTTCGCGCATGGCGGCCTCCTGCAGTGTTTCGCCGGCCTCGAGGCTGCCCGTTACCGACTGCCAGAAGCCCGGATGGGAAGCACGTTCCAGCAGCAGGACGCGCAGCCCGGGCGAGTGTATGACGACCAGTACCGAGACCGGCGTCTTGGGCGACATTTGAAAGCTAGGGCTCGGTGGGCAGCCAAGCGATGCCATCCGCCTGCATCTCGACCAGGCACCAGAATGGCACGTCCTCGTCGCGCCAGTCGCTGGCGGCCTGCTCGAAGACTTGCAACGCGCCGAGGAAATCCTCCTCGGCCTTGCCGTGGATGCCGTCGCAGTGCTCGAGCAGAATCATATAGCCGTCGGCGGGCTGCCAGCCCATGTCGGCCAGGCAGTCTGCCAGGGCATCGAAGTTGTGGCCGAACCAGTCCGGGAATCGCATTGCCTTGGCGATGGCCGCGAGCATCTGCTCCTTGTCCCCGGCCTGGGCGAGGTTCACGCGAAATGTCGCGAAGTCGTTCGCCTTGGCGGCGGCGACGACGTCGCCCTTGTCCATGTGCGGCAGATGATAGACGCCGGCCGTCGATACATCCGACAGCACGCGCTCGAGGTGGACGGCCGTGTTCATTCCCTGATGCGCCAAAAAGTCCGGTAGTGATCCTGCGTGTAATAGTACTCGGCACGATCGATGTCGCCCGCGATGATGCGACGGGCGCCCCGGTCACGCGCACCCGGCGTCGGCACCGTGTATTCGTGATAATAACCGCGCCGATGGATCGGCAGGCGGCGCTCGTAGTTGCCGAAGACGATGCCATCGCGACGATAGGGGAACGGCCCGCCCAGCTGGATCAGACGCAGCGTATTCCTCGCCTCGGGCGGCAACTCGCCGACCGTGACTTCCCCTGCGCGGGCGACCGTCAGGAAGCCGGCGAGCAGAACGCAGGCTATGAGGCGCCACATGTCAGGCCTTGCCGACATCCACTTGTGTTTCGACCTTCTGGCGCAGGCGGATGTGCAACTCGCGCAACTGCTTCTCGTCTACAGGCGAGGGTGCGTCGGTCAGCAGGCACTGGGCGCGTTGCGTTTTCGGGAAGGCGATGACGTCGCGGATCGATTCGGCGCCGGTCATCATGGTGACGATGCGGTCGAGGCCGAAGGCGAGGCCGCCGTGGGGCGGCGCGCCATAGCGCAGCGCGTCGAGCAGGAAACCGAACTTGAGGCGCTGCTCCTCTTCGCCGATGCCGAGCGCCTCGAACACGCGCGCCTGCACGTCGGCCTTGTGGATACGCACCGAGCCGCCGCCGATTTCCCATCCATTCAGCGCCAGGTCGTAGGCCTTGGCCAGGCACTCGCCCGGATTGGTCTTCATCAGTTCGTCGTGGCCGTCCTTCGGCGAAGTAAAGGGATGGTGGCAGGCCGACCAGCGCTTCTCCTCGTCGTCGTACTCGAACATCGGGAAATCGACCACCCAGAGCGGCTCCCAGGCCTTGCCGTTGACGTAGCCCTTTTCGTGGCCGATCTTGATGCGCAATGCGCCGAGCGCGTCGTTGACGATCTTGGTCTTGTCGGCGCCGAAGAAGATCAGGTCGCCGGACTGCGCACCGGTGCGCTCCATGATGGTCTTCAGGGCGGCGGCGTGGAGGTTCTTGACGATGGGCGATTGCAGGCCTTCCTCGTTCAGTTTCGAGGCGTCATTGACCTTGATATAGGCCAGCCCCTTGGCGCCGTAGATCTTGACGAACTCGGTATAGCCGTCGATCTCGCCGCGCGACAGCGAAGCGCCCCCGGGGATGCGCAGGGCCGCGACGCGGCCGCCGCTGGTGGCCGGGCCCGAGAACACCTTGAAGGCGACATCGGCGACGGCATCGGTGACTTCGGTAAGTTCCAGCGTGACGCGCAGGTCCGGCTTGTCGGAACCGAAACGGCGCATGGCTTCGGCGTAGGTCATACGCGGGAAGGGCGCGGGCAGTTCGGTCGCGAGGGCTTCCTGGAACACGTAGCGGATCATCTCTTCCATCAGCGCGGTGATCTGCGTCTCGTCGAGGAAGGAGGTCTCGATATCGACCTGGGTAAATTCGGGCTGGCGGTCGGCGCGCAGGTCCTCGTCGCGGAAGCACTTGGTCAGTTGATAGTAGCGGTCGAAGCCAGCCACCATCAGCAGTTGCTTGAAGAGCTGTGGTGACTGGGGCAAGGCGAAGAACTGGCCGGGATGCACGCGCGACGGGACCAGGTAGTCGCGGGCGCCTTCGGGGGTGCTTTTGGTCAGCATCGGTGTTTCGATGTCGATGAAGCCCTTGCCGTCGAGGAAGCGGCGGAAGGCCATGGCGGCCTTGTAGCGCAGCATCATGTTCTTTTGCATCTGCGGCCGCCGCAGGTCGATGACGCGATTGACCAGGCGCACATGCTCGGAGAGGTTCTCGTCGTCGAGCTGGAAGGGGGGTGTGGCGGCGGCGTTCAGCACTTCCAGTTCGTGGCAGAGGATCTCGATTTCACCCGAGGCGAGGTTGGCGTTCTCGGTGCCGGCCGGGCGGCGGCGCACCTTGCCGGTGACCTTGAGGACGAACTCGTTGCGTACCGATTCGGCGATGGCGAACATCTCCGGACGGTCCGGATCGCAGACGACCTGGGCCAGGCCTTCGCGGTCTCTCAGGTCGATGAAAATGACGCCGCCGTGGTCGCGGCGACGGTGCGCCCAGCCGCAAAGAGTGACGATCTGGTCGGTCAGGCCGGCGTTGAGTTGGCCGCAGTAGTGGGTACGCATGGTGAGTCCGAAGTGAAAGTCAGCGCCGGTGGTACGCCGTGCGCCGGAAAAGGCTGGAGTTTATTCGTTCTGGGCTTGTCCGAGCATCCTGCCGGCGCTGGCATCGCTCGGCGCTGGCGTCACCACGCCCATGGAAACGATGTACTTGAGGGCATCGTCCACGCTCATGTCGAGCTCGATGGTGTCCTGCTTCCTGACGAAAAAGAAGAAGCCGTTGACAGGGCTGGGGGCGGTGGGAATGAAAACACTGACGAGCTCTTCGCCGGTTTGCCGAGAAACTTCGTTGGCCGGAGCGCTGGTCTGGAAGGCGACCGACCAGGCCTGCGGATGGGGATAGCGCACTAGCAGCACCTTGCGAAAGGCTTCGCCGGTGCCGGAAAAGACCGTGTCGCTGATCTGCTTGACGCTGTAGTAGATCGACTTAACCACCGGAATGCGGGACAGAATGCCTTCCCAGAAGCGCACCAGCCGCTGGCCGACGATGTTCGTGGTGACCAATCCGGTCAGCAGCACGACGAGGACCGTCATCAGGGCGCCGATGCCGGGAATGTAGAAACCGAGGAGGGTTTCGGGGCGGATCGCCGGCGGCAGCAGCAGCAGCGACTGGTCCATGGCGCGCACGATGAGCGCCAGCACCCAGACCGTGATGGCCAGGGGGATCCAGATCAGCAGACCGGTGATGAAATACTTCTTCAAGTCGATACGGGCTGTGGAGTCATTGGCACGCGCAGGAACCCGTACCGCCCTGGCAAGGTGGCGGGTTGTCGCTCTTCGTCTCGCTCTTGGCCTTGCCGCCTTTGAAGTCGGTTTGATACCAGCCGCTGCCCTTGAGCTGGAAGCCGGCCGCCGTCAGCTGCTTGCTGAACGTCTCCGTCTTGCATTGGGGGCAGGTCGTCAGCGGCGCGTCGGACATCTTCTGCATGACATCCTGCTCGAGACCGCAGCTGCTGCAGCGATAGGCGTAGATGGGCATCGATCTCTCCGTTAAAGCAATGAATTATAACGTAATGGTCCGCCGCGAATCGCGGGCGGAGGTCACAACCGATCAGATGGGGGAGTCGTGCGCCTGTTTCAAGCGTACCCGCCGCTAGAACAGGCCCAGATAGGATTTCGTGATTGCCTGGCCCCAGAACAGTGCGATGACCCCGGCGACCGCAAGATACGGTCCGAACGGCATCGGCACGTTGCGCCCGTGGCGTGCCAGGACGATGAGGCCGATCCCAACTACCGCGCCGACGAAGGACGAGAGCAGGATCGTCAATGGCAGCATCTGCCAGCCGAGCCATGCTCCGATTGCGGCGAGAAGCTTGAAGTCGCCGTAACCCATGCCTTCCTTGCCGGTAGCGAGTTTGAAGAGCCAATAGACGCCCCACAGCGTCAGGTAGCCGGCAATTGCACCGACGACCGCGCTGGCGAGATCCGTGAATGTCGCAAACAGGTTCGCGAGCAGGCCCACCCAAAGAAGCGGCAGCGTGATGTCGTCGGGCAGCAGTTGGGTGTCGAAGTCGATGAAGGTGAGCGCAACCATCGCCGCCGCGAACCCCATTGCCGCAATTGCCGCCAAGCCGGGCCCGAGTTTCCAGGCGGCCAGACCGAACAGCAGGCCCGTCAGGATTTCGACCGCCGGGTAGCGCCAACTGATCGGCTTGCCACAGCCTCGGCAGCGCCCGCGCAGGAACAGATAACTCAGGACGGGAACGTTCTCCAGCGCCGTGATCTCGTGCTCGCAGTGCGGACAACGCGAGCGCGGAACGGCGAGCGACAACCGTTCGGCGGGGGCGGGCGTTTCGCCGCGCAACTCGGCGCATTGTGCGGCCCAGTCGCGTTCCATGATGCGCGGCAGTCGATGGATGACGACGTTCAGGAAGCTGCCGATGGCAAGACCGAACAAGACCGCGACGACGGGAAAGACGTCCGGTTGCAAAAGTGCGGTATTCACTTGAGCTTAGATAATCGCGCCCAACTTGAAGATCGGCAGGTACATCGCGATGATCATGCCGCCGATCAATACGCCGAGTACGACCATAATGAGCGGCTCCATCAGGCTCGATAGTGCCGCCACGGCATCGTCCACCTCGGCCTCGTAGAAATCGGCGATCTTGCCAAGCATCGCGTCCAACTGCCCTGACTCCTCGCCGATGGATACCATTTGGACGACCATGTTGGGGAAGACGTCGGCGTTCTGCATGGCGACGGTCAGGCTGGAGCCCGTGCTGACTTCGTTCTGAATTTGCTGCGTCGCCACCTTGTAGATATGGTTGCCCGATGCCGGACCGACCGATGACAGCGATTCCACCAATGGCACACCGGCCGCAAACATTGTCGACAGCGTGCGGGTCCAGCGCGCTATGGTCGCCTTGCGCAAGACCGGGCCAAAGATGGGCAGGCGCAGGAACGTCCGATCGAGGGCCATTTGCATGGGCACCGAACGCTTCCAGAAATAAAAGAAGAGATACAGGCCGAGTCCGATGGTTCCGAAAATCAGCCACCATTTGGCGACGAAGAAATCCGAGATTGCAATCACCAGCAGTGTTGGTGCCGGCAGGTCGGCGCCGAAACTCTTGAAGACGTCCTTGAACGCCGGGACAACGAAAATCATGATGACTGCAGTGACAATTGCGGCAACGATCATTACCGCCACCGGATAGAACATTGCGGACTTGATCTTGGACTTGATGGCGAGGATTTTCTCTTTGTAGAGCGCCAGGCGGTCGAGGATCGTATCAAGGATGCCGGCCTGTTCACCCGCCTGAACGAGGTTGCAATAGAGCGCGTCAAAGTAGAGGGGGTGCTTGCGGAAAGCCTGGTTCAACGCCGAGCCGGTTTCAACATCGGCCTTGAGATCACCTAACAAACGCGAGACAGCCGCATTTGACGCACCCTTGCCGACGATATCGAAGGCTTGCAGCAGCGGAACCCCGGACCTCATCATGGTCGCCAGTTGCCGCGTGAAAATCGTGATGTCTTTGTCGCTGATCCGGCCCCCTCGCGCAAAAGACTGCTTCTTGACCTTGACCGGCAGAATGCCCTGGCGGCGCAGGGTTGTGTTGACGACGCTTTGGCTGGCAGCGCGGATTTCGCCGCGCACGATCTTGCCGGCCTTGTCCTTGCCCTCCCAGGCGAAGTTGAATTCCTTGACACCAAGATCTTTCTTTTCGGGTTTCCTGGGTGCCGCCATGATCGAGCCCTTTCGGTTTCTGGATTGAACGCGCTATTCGTTGGTAGTGGCCAGCACTTCGTCGAGCGATGTGATGCCCTGCTTGACCTTGAGCAGCCCCGATTGGCGCAGGTCGCGCACGCCTTCGGCGTAACCTTGCGCGGCAATGTCCAACGACGTACCGCTGGCCATGATGATCCGCTGGATCTCTTCGGAGATCGGCATGACCTGGTAAATGCCGACTCGGCCCTTGTAACCCGATCCCTTGCAGCGTTCGCAGCCGCGCGGACCGTAAAGCTGCCAAGTGCCGTCGAGATCCTCTTCGGTAAATCCCGCGTTGATGAGCGTTTCAGCCGGTACGTCGATCGGTACCTTGCACGAGCACAGCTTCCGGGCGAGGCGCTGGGCCGTGATAAGAATGATGCTGGAGGCGATATTGAAGGTCGGCACACCCATGTTCATCAGACGAGTCAGCGTCTGCGGCGCGTCGTTCGTGTGCAGCGTTGACAAGACCAGGTGGCCGGTCTGCGCCGCCTTCACCGCGATTTCCGCAGTCTCCAGATCGCGGATTTCGCCCACCATGATGATGTCCGGATCCTGGCGAAGAAAGGACTTCAGCGCTGCCGCAAACGTCAGCCCCACCTTGTCGTCGACATTGACCTGGTTGATACCCGCGAGGTTGATTTCGGCCGGGTCTTCCGCAGTCGAGATGTTTGTCCCGGGCTGGTTGAGGATGTTGAGACAGGTGTAAAGCGACACCGTCTTGCCGCTGCCCGTTGGCCCGGTGACCAGCACCATGCCGTAGGGCCGCTGGATGGCCGCAAGCAGTGCGTCGCGCTGATCGGGCTCGTAGCCGAGCGCGTCGATGCCCAGCATCGCGGAGCTGGAATCGAGAATCCGCAGGACGATCTTCTCGCCGTGCAGGGTCGGCAGGGTACTGACACGAAAGTCGATGGTCTTGTTCTTCGAGAGGACTAGCTTCATGCGGCCGTCCTGCGGGACGCGCTTTTCGGCGATGTTGAGACGCGAGATGACCTTGATCCGGGACGCGATCTTCTCCTTGATCACCAGCGGCGGCTGGGTGATCTCTCGCAGCACACCATCCACCCGGAACCGGATCCGGTAGTACTTCTCGTACGGCTCGAAATGGATGTCGGAAGCGCCCTCAGAGATCGCGTCGTGGAGAATCTTCTGGATGAACTTGACGACTGGCGCATCGTCGACCTCAGCCGCCGCTGCATCAGCAGCGGCATCCGCGGGAACATCCTCATCGAACTCAAGATGAAGATCGTCTTCGGCCAGACTCCTCAGTGTCGTCTCGGTCTTCTCGGCCAACCGATTAACGATCACCGCCAGCTTGTCTGCCTCGACCACCACAGGGTCCACGGCCATGCCGGTCTGGAAGCGGATTTCGTCCAGTGCGCGCAGATTGCCCGGATCCGCCACCGCGACGGAGAGGCGATTCCCCCGGCGCAGCAGCGCGACGACCTGGTGGTTCTGCATCACGCGTCGATCGATCGCGTCGCTGGCGAGATGCTCGGGTGAATAGGCTGCGAGGTCAAGCAGCGGATAGCCGAAAGTCTGCGAAGCGAAAATCGCGACGTCTCGCGCCGACATTCGACCGGAAGCGATCAGCTGGCCGACGAATCCGCCGGTCTCCGGCTTTGCGTCGGCGGCGATTCGTTCCGCTTCGGGTTCGCGAAGCCTGTCCTGCTGAACCAAGGCGCGGGCTAGCCCGCTGAGCGCGGTTGGGATCGCTACTGCCATTGCTGCAGCTTGCCCTTGCGGGCACGGAATATGCTCAACATATCAGATTGATAATGCCCGCCCCACACGGTTTTGTAAAGACAAAAGCGCACTCCAGACATTGACTTTTACGTTATCGACAACGGGCGGAAAAGCTTGACGATCTTGATGCGTCGATCCTGGGTTTGCACAATTTCCATTGCCACGCCCGCAACGCGAAGGCAGACGCCGGTTTCGGGGATGTCCTGGAGGTACTCGACGACCAGGCCACTCAGCGTCTTTGGCCCGTCCACCGGCAGATCGAGGGCAAGTACGCGATTCAGTTCCCGCAGGGCGTGACTGCCGTCGACCAGCACGGTGCCGTCGTTGTCCCAGGCAAAATCGGCCGTGGCGCCCGGCGCGCTGGTGGTGAACTTGCCGACGATTTCCTCGATGATGTCTTCCAGTGTGACGAGGCCCATGAGTTCGCCATACTCGTCGACCACCAGCCCCTGTCGCTGGCGGTTTTCTCGGAAGAACTGCAACTGCGTGTAAACCGGCGTTGCGGCCGGAATGAAGTAAGGCTTGACCAGTTGCTCCCGGATGACCGCCATGTCCAGCGGGCCCCTGATGATGCTGCCGAGCATCCGTCGCAAATGCAGGATGCCGATCACGTTGCCAGGATCGCCTTTGACGACCGGCAGCCGCGTGTGATAGCTGGTCGACAGTTGCGAAAGGATCTCGTCGATCGGCGCCTCGATGTCGATCGCCTCGATCTCGCCGCGCGGCACCATGATGTCCTCGACCGTGACGCGCTCCAGGTCGAACAGATTCAGCAGGATGTCCCGGTGCTGGCGCGGGATGTTGTGGCTGGATTCGAGGACGAGCGCCCGCAATTCGGCCGGCGAAAGCGGCTGCACGCTCTGTGTCTTCGACGGCGTCAGGTGGAACAGCCGCAACAGCCCGGCGACGAACAGGTTGAGGAAGGACACCAGCGGTCGGGTCGCAGCCAGGGTCGGCTTGAGGAGGTAAGCCGACGCGATGGCGAGCTTGTCCGCGTGCGCCGCCCCCAGGACCTTCGGCGTGATCTCCGCGAACACGAGGATCAGGAAGGAAATCACCATCGTTCCGACGCCCAGCGCCCATTTCTCCTCGCCGAAGAGTTCTATCGTGATGATGCCCGCCAGGGTGGCAATGCCGGCGTTGATGACGGTGTTGAAAAGGAGGATCACGCCGAGCAGCCGATCGGTCTGCGCCAGCAGTCCGAGGGTCAGCATGGCGCCATGGTGCCGGTTGTCGGCCAGTGCGCGCAGGCGATAGCGGTTGCTCGCCATCATCGCCGTTTCGGCCATGGCAAAGAAGCCGGAAAGCACGAGCAGGACGGCCAGAATCAGGCCCAGCCAGCTTAGCGGAATGTCTTCCATCGACGAGCGTCAGCTGCGGCCGAGCAGCACTTCCAGCACGAAACGGCTGCCCACGTAGGCGAGGAGCAGGGCGACGAAGCCGGCCAGGGTCCAGCGCAGGGCCTTGCGGCCGCGCCAGCCGCGCCAGTGGCGGCCGATCAGCAGATGGGCGAAGATGAACCAGGACAGGATCGCGAACACGGTCTTGTGGTTGAACTGGAGCGCCTTGCCGAACAGCGACTCGGAGAACAGGATGCCCGAGATTAATGTCAGCGTGAGCAACGCAAACCCGATGTGGATCATGCGAAAGAGCAGCGTCTCCATGGTCAGGAGCGGCGGCAGGCTGGACAGGAGCGGCGTCAGGCGCCCGCGGTGCAGCGCTTTCTCGGCCACCGCCATCAGGATCGCGTGCAGCGCCGCCAGCGTGAACAGGCTGTACGCCAGCATCGCGATCAGGAAGTGGACGCGGAACTGCATCGACGCCGCGTTGGCCAGCATGTGCTGTGCGGGGAATAGGGTCGGCAGCAGCACGGCGATCGCCGCGGCGGGCAGGCCGAGCATCTGCAGTCCTTCCATGCGCGCGTAGAAGCTCTCGATCCAGTAGAACGCGATGGCGAGCCAGAAGATCAGCGACAGCGCGATCGAGAAGCTGAAGAACATGACGTCGCCGGGAAAGATCGCGTTGGCCAGCACGAAGCCGTGCGCCATCAGCGCCACGAGCAGGCCGCCGCGTTCCCAACCGGAGAGGGCAATCGGCGGCCGGTCGAGCGCCGGGCCGCGCCAACGGCTGCGCCATGACAGCGCGGCAAGCCCGATGTAGAGGGCGGCGGCGGTCAGATGCAGTAGAATCAGCGGCATTCCGCCAGTCTACCTCATCCCGGAATTCCGTTCCCATGCTGGATAACCTGACCCAACGACTGTCCCGGGTCGTCAAGACCCTGCGCGGCCAGGCGCGACTCACCGAAGACAACATTCAGGAGATGCTGCGCGAAGTGCGCATGGCGCTCCTGGAGGCCGACGTTGCGCTGCCGGTGGTCAGGGACTTCATTGCCCGCGTGAAAGAGAAGGCGGTGGGCCACGAGGTAGTCGGTTCGCTGACACCAGGTCAGGCGCTTGTTGGTGTCGTCCATCGCGAACTGACCGAACTGATGGGCGGGCAGGCCAGTGGCCTCAATCTCGCCACCCAACCTCCGGCGGTGATCCTGATGGCCGGCCTGCAGGGCGCGGGAAAGACGACCACGACCGCCAAGCTCGGCAAGTGGCTCAAGGAGCGGCAGAAGAAGAAGGTTCTGGCGGTCAGTTGCGACGTTTACCGCCCCGCAGCCATCGAGCAGTTGAAGATGGTATCGGCGCAGGCCGG
>DATJQH010000110.1:0-36553 GCA_035505955.1 Rhodocyclaceae bacterium | reverse complement strand
GACGCGTTGGGCGTGAAGGCGTTGAAGTCATATTGGGCCGCCGTCGTCCCGGAGGGCGGCGCGTGGGAAGCTGCATCCTGGTTCGTCAGTGTGTATGCGACTGCACCCGGCGTGCTGATGCCGCCGGTGCTGCCGCCACTGGAACTGGTCGTCGTCCCGCTGCTCGAACTGGTTGTCGTCCCGCTGCTCGAACTGGTCGTTGTGCCGCTGCTGGAACTGGTCGTCGTCCCGCTGCTGGAGCCGCTGCTGTTGTGGTTCTTGTGGCTGACGTTGCTGCCGCTGCTGCTCGTGGTTCCGCTGCTGCCGGCAGTGGTGCCGCTTGTCGTGCCGCTGCTGGTGCCACTTGTCGTGCCGCTGCTGGTGCCGCTTGTCGTGCCGCTGGTGGTCCCAGCACTGCTCGAGGTGCTGCCACTGTCGCTCGCGCTGCCATTGCTGCTGCCGGCGCCGCCACACGACGCAAGCGCAAGCGCTGCGGACAAGGCCACGAGGCCACCGATTAATCGACGTTGGTTTTTCATCGCTTTTCCTCTCTGGTACGTTGTCCTCGACAACGTCAATTGGCTTCTGGCACTCCGCCGACACCACGTCATTGATGAATGACCTTCCGAGCGCGTGTCTGCGAATCCCCACGACGCGCAGTATCGATCGTCCGGATGGATTCCCGTTGCTGTCGGGCATGACCGACAGGCGTGAAGCAAGACGCGCAAAAGTGTCGGGGCCACACGACAATCAGGCCCCAGCATCTCGAAGACTGTCGGGGAGTCACGACAAAATGCCGTTCATCGTCGAGAAACTGGTTGAAGACGCGGCAAACGTCCATCGAGAACTTGATCATTCATGTGGAGATTGCGCAGGTACAGCGCGCGGCGAATTCGCGCAACATCATGATCACGGATTGCCCGCCGGCAGATGAATTACATCCAATTGCGTTTCGAGCGAACCGGAGGGCCGGCAATGAGCGCCGGCTCTGGTGAGCCCGCGCGTGCGCAGCCCTGAGTATTGCTGCCCGATACAGCCCCGGATCCGACGCAGCGTCTTCCGGAATACCTCTGATCAGGTGCGCGACTGCGCGAACGCGCCGAACTTCTTGTCGTTGGCCTCGATGTGCTCGATCAGCCAGCGCGTGATGAAGCGGTTCAGTTCCACGGGGACATGGCGCTCGCCGAGTTCCACGCGCATTTCCATGTCGCGCGCCTGCGCCAGCAGGCTGCGGTGCAGGCCGCGATGCGCGGAAAGCTCCGGATAGCCGGCGGCTTCCATCAGCTTCTCTTCGCTGGCGAAGTGCGTCTCGGTGTAGTCGAGCAGTTCGGCGACGGCGGTGCGAGCCGCGTCGAGGGCAGCGGCGCCACCATCGAGCAGGCTGTCGTGGACTCGCCCGGCGATCTCGAAGATGCGCAGGTGCTCGCGGTCGACCTGTTCGATGCCGACGAGGAAACGGGAATCGAATTGCGGGCGTGAGTCCATGGTGCGCCTCTTCCGGTTGTGGGCGGGCGCTTGGCGCCCGACTGTCGATGGGGCGAATTCTGCCATTTCTCGCGCTCCTGGCGTTGCGCCAGCGCAACCCGTGCTTCGACCGAGCCGTTGAACCATTGGGGCGCCGCGCCTATCATGGCGCAATTCCCGGCCGGATCCGCGAAGGAATCGAAATGAACGCACCCGTGTTGCCCCGTTACTCCGTCGGCGAGGAGATCGCCAACAGCGTCACGCACGGCGTGGGCATCGTGCTCGCGATCGCGGGCCTCGCGGTGCTGACCGGTTTCGCCGCGCGCGACGGCAATGCGTGGCACGTCGTGGCGGGCGCGGTGTTCTGCGCTTCGCTGATCCTGTGCTTCACGACATCGACGCTGTACCACAGCATTCCGCTCGAACGCGTGAAGCGCGTGCTGCGGGCGCTCGACCACTCTGCCATCTTCCTGCTCATCGCGGGCACCTACACGCCGTTCATGCTGCTGGGCGTTCCGGGACCCTGGGGATGGGGCGTCCTTGCCGCGATATGGACGCTCGCGGTCGCCGGCATCGTGCTGCGCCTTGTGCTGCGCGGGCGCCTGCACGGACTGGTCGTCCTGCTCTACCTGGTCATGGGCTGGCTGGTAGTGATCACGGTCGGAACCCTGCGCGACAACGCCGGCATCGGCGCCGTCGGCCTGCTCGCGGCGGGCGGCCTGGCTTACACGGTGGGCGTCATCTTCTACAAGTGGCGCCGCCTGCCTTACAGCCACGCCGTCTGGCACGGCTTCGTGCTGCTCGGCGGCGCGCTGCACTACTTCGCCGTGCTTTTCTACCTCATCCCCTGAGCAGCGTTACTTGTTCTTGAACGCCTTGTGGCAGCTGCGGCAGCTGTCTTCGACGGCCTGGTAGGCGGGCTGCACGGCCTTCGCATCCGGCGCCGGGCCGCTGGCGCCGACGGCGGCGGCGAGCTTGTCGGTGGCCTCGAAGAACGCCTTGCGCTCGGCCTCGAACTTGTCCGGCTGGCTCCATACTTCCGGCTTGGCCTTCGAGGGCGGGTAAAGCGTATCGGGCTTGAAGTACTGCCATGGGCCGTCGCGCAGCGCGACGACGTTTTGCGCCAGGGCGCGGAACTTAACGCCGTCGTATTCGCCGGTGCGCATCATGACGCCCATCGGCTCGAAGCTCTTGATGATTTCGTTGAAGGCGGCGCGGCGATGCGCAACCGGCTGGCCGGGGCGCGTGTCCTCGGGTTCGCCGCCGCAGGCGGCGAGGACCATGGCTGCCAGGAGCAGGATCGATTTCTTCTTCATGGGTGTGGGCGATGTTGTAAGAGCAGGCGCATTGTAGCGAAGTCGTCGCCCACGACGGATCGTGGGCCGCACGATGCCTTATCATGGCCTTGCCCGGCCGCAATGCCGGCCGAGACGACGGGAGTCCGGTTGAACATACACATCAGGATCGACGACCTCACCGATCCGCGCATTGCCGCGTTCCTGCAGGAACACATGGACGACATGCATGCGACCTCGCCGCCAGAGAGTGTGCACGCGCTCGACCTCGATGGCCTGCGCCAGCCCGAAATCACCTTCTGGAGCGCGTGGCGCGGCGACACGCTGCTGGGCTGCGTGGCGCTCAAGGAACTCGATAGCGCACACGCGGAACTCAAGTCCATGCGCACCGCGACGGCGCTGCGCGGTCGTGGCATCGGCACGCGGCTGATGCGGCATGTGCTGGCCGAGGCGCGCCGGCGTGGCTATCGGCGCGTCAGCCTCGAGACCGGCCCGATGGAATTCTTCGCGCCGGCCCGCGCGCTGTACGAGCGCCATGGCTTCGAATACTGCGAACCGTTCGCCGATTACGTGCTCGATCCCAACAGCGTGTTCATGACGCTCGAACTGTGACCCAGCACGGCGTCCACGGCGTGGTGTCCCTGGCGCTGCGCGCCGAGGCGCCGGCCAAACCATCGCACGGCGAAGCCTGCAACGGCTGCGGCATCTGCTGCGCAATGGAGCCGTGCCCGGTCGCGTGGTTCCTGCTGCGGATCGACGGCGGAGCCTGCCCGGCGCTGGAATGGCAGGGCGAGCGCAGGCGCTACGCCTGCGGCATGGCGCGCAATCCCGCGCATCATCTGCGCTGGCTGCCGCGCAGGTTCGAGCCAGCCGCCGCGCGATTCTTCATGCGCCGCATTGCGGCCGGGACCGGTTGCGACTGCGACGCGACCGAAGTCCGCACAGCGGACCACGAGGGCTGACTCTTGGGGACCTTTGACGCCGGGTTCACGCTGGCGTCGAACGGGCAATTCTCCCCGTGGCGAATCGATGCCGGATCGCTGTACCATGGGCGGGGTCATTCCCCAGAGAGCCTTCCATGCGTCGTCCGCGCGCGTGCATCGCGGTGGTTTTGTTTGCGGCGGCAGCCGTCGTCCGGGCCGCGTCGGTTGCGCCTGTCGCCGCCGAGCATGGCATGGTCGTCACGGCGCAGGGCCTCGCCACGCAGGTCGGCGTCGATGTCCTGAAGCGCGGCGGCAACGCCGTCGACGCGGCCGTGGCGGTTGGTTATGCGCTTGCCGTGGTCTATCCGGCCGCGGGCAATCTGGGCGGCGGCGGTTTCATGACGATTCATTTTGCCGACGGCCGCAACCGCTTCATCGACTTCCGCGAAGCTGCGCCGCAGGCCGCGCGGCCCGACATGTACCTCGACGCCGCCGGCGACGTCGTCGCCAAGGCGAGCACGCGCGGCCACCTCGCGGTCGCGGTGCCGGGCACGGTGGCGGGCCTGGAATTCGCGCGGCGCAAGTTCGGTACGATGAAACGCGCGCAGCTCGTGGCGCCCGCAATCCGTTTGGCGGAGCGCGGCTTCGCGCTCGAACAGGGCGACGTCGATCTCTTCCGCGATGCGGCGCCGGACCTCGCGCGCGATCCGGCCTCCGCCCGCGTCTTCCTGGTCTACGGCCATTCGCCCGCCGTGGGGCACAAGCTGCGGCAGCCGGACCTCGCGCGCACGCTGCGCGCCATCTCCGGTCACGGCGCCGACGGCTTCTACAAGGGCCGCGTCGGCGCCGCGCTCGTCGCGGCCAACCGAGCCGGTGGCGGCATCCTCGCGCAGGCCGACCTCGACGGCTACCGGCCGCGCGAGCTGGCGCCGGTCGAGTGCGACTATCGCGGCTATCACATCGTCTCGGCGCCGCCGCCCAGTTCCGGCGGCGTCATCGCCTGCGAAATCCTCGAAGTCCTGGAAGGCTATCCGCTCAAGGACCTGGGCTTTCGCGCCGCGCAGGCAGTGCATTTCCAGATCGAAGCGATGCGGCATGCCTACGTCGACCGCAACAGTTATCTCGGCGACCCCGAGTTCGTGACGAACCCGGTGGCGCGGTTGCTCGACCCCCGCCACGTCGCGGAGATCCGCAACGCCATCGATCCCGCGCGCGCCGGCATCTCGGCCGACCTCAAGCCGGGCGTGCCACCGCACGAGGGCAGCAACACCACGAACTACTCGATCGTCGACCGCGACGGCAACGCCGTTGCCGTGACCTACACGCTCAACGATTCGTTCGGCGCGCGCGTCACCGCGGCCGGCACGGGCGTGCTGCTCAACGACGAGATGGACGACTTTACGAGTAAGCCCGGCGTGCCCAATCTCTACGGACTCGTGCAGGGCGAGGCGAATGCGATTGCGCCGGGCAAGCGACCGCTGAGTTCGATGAGCCCGACGATCGTGCTGAAAGACGGCAAGGCGGCGGCGGTGCTCGGCACGCCCGGCGGCAGCCGCATCATCACCGCCGTCGTCCTCACGATCCTCAATCTCGTCGACTACGGCATGGACGTGCAGGAGGCGGTGGATGCGCCGCGCTTCCACCAGCAGTGGCTGCCCGAGGCGACGAGCCTCGAGCGCTTCGCGCTGAGCCCCGACACGAAGCGTATCCTCGAGGGCATGGGCCACAAGTTCGTCGACCAGCCACCCGCGAACCACGTCACCGCGATCCTGGTCGGCGCGCCAGCGCTCGGCGGCCGGCCCGTCGATGCGAATCGTTACTATGGCGCCAACGACCCGCGCGGCAACAGCGGGCGCGCCATCGGCTACTGAGACCGGAACATGACAACGTCACCCACAGGGCAGCAGGCGCAAGACGGCGGCGATTTCGATCTGGCGTTCCCGCCCGACGCCGCGCCGTCGCCGAACCTCCTTGCCGCCGCAGGTGAGGCCGGGCTGCGCGAACTCGTCGTGCACCACCACGATCTGCTGCGCAAGTCGAGCGTGGGACATCTGTTCCCGCGCGACAAGCGGCGCTTCGACGACGTCGTGGCCAGGATCGCCGGCTACGTTGTGGCGATGGCCGGCGCCGAGCCCGGCTACGCCGAGACGCACGGAGCCACCTGGTTTCGCGTGCGGCATCTCGCGTTGACGATCGACGAACCGGCGCGCAACGTCTGGCTCGCCGCACTGCTCGTCGCCTTCGACGACGTCGGATTTCCTCAGCAGGCGCGCGCCGAGTTCTGGAACTGGGTGGAGTCGCTCTCGGTGCGCGCCATCACGCGGCGCACGATGATCGGCCAGCCGCGACGCTATCCGTTCGCGGAGGCGCCGGCGGCGCTCAAGGCATTCACGGACGCTTACCGGCGAAGGTAGGTTGGAAAGTCAGCCCGCGCGGTACGCCGTGCGAAGCCCGGCCGGGGGCCGGGCTTGCGATCAGCGGGCGATGTTGTTGCCGATGACGCCGCCGATGACGGCGCCCAGTGCCGTCGGGCCGAATTCGCCATGGCCGACCTGGCTGCCGACGACGCCGCCGACTACCGCGCCGATGGTGGTCGCCGCAGCGCGGTCCGCGTCATAAACCGGATAGGCGGCCGGCGCATAGTAGCCGCGGGGATAGTAGGCCGGGCGCTCGTAATAGGCCGGCGCGGCGCGATAGACCACGGGTTCGCGGTACATCACCGGCGGGGGCGGCGGCAGGTAGGCGCGCGGCCGCACGAAGACCGGGATCGGCGGCGCCGGCAGGCGCATTTCGCGATAGTGCTCGTGATGGCGGCTTTCCCGCCAGCCATCGCGGTCCCAGCCGTGCGCAAAGGCACCGGTGCTGAAAGTGGCGGCGGCCACGATGGCCGGAATCCAGAACTTGCTTTTCATCGCATCACTCCTCTTCGCGGAACTCATGTTCCTGAGCGAGTAACGCGCGGGCGCTGCGGCCGCCGACGCCACGCGACCGGCGATTTGTTTCGGATTGTTACGGTCGGCTGCCCATGCGCGCCGTGGCCTCGGCGATGTTGGCGTCGGCAAGCTTAGCGTCCATCGAGCCCGCGGGGGCGATACCGCGCAGCTTGCGCCACCGGGCGATGGCGGCCTTGTAGTCGGCGCGGTCGAAGGCCTCGCTGCCGGCCAGTGCCAGCGCCTTGAGGTTCTTCGGGTCGGCCGCCAGCGCGCGGGCGACGAGATCGCGCGCCGTCTGGTCCCACTTGCGGTCGCTGGCGATGACGTGCGCATCGGCCCACTCGGCCAGCAGGCGCGCATCGTTCTGGCCAAGGCCCGAGGCCTTGGTGAAAGCCTGGTCGGCGTCCTTGTACTGGTGCAGTTCGACGTAGGTCTGGCCGAGCAGTGCCCAGCCTTCGCCGTTGGCCGGGTTCTTGGCCAGCTTTTCGGCCAGGCGCACGGCCATGGCATGCAGATCGCCGCCGCTGCCGGCCTTTTCCGGCATGCCGCCGGCCGTCATCGGCAGCGCGGTCATGGGTGCTGCGGACGATGTGGCAGGCAGCACGGGCAGGGCGGGAATCGTGGTTGGGGCGGGCCTGCCAAGCCAGGCGTAAAGACCCGCGCCGGCTGCGATGACGGCGACGCCGAGCGCCCACGGCCACCATGGCCGCCTGCGCGCGGCCGGAGCAGCCAGGAGATCGGCGTGGAGCGCCGCCTGGCGCCGCTCGAATTCCTCGGCGTCGATCCTGCCGGCGGCGCGCGCGAGCAGCAATTCGCGCAGGGCTTGGCTGATGTCGGTCACTTCACTTGCTCCAGTGGAAAGTCAGTGCTGATGGTACGCCGTGCGACTTATCGCAGATCGACGCGGTAGCCGAAGAAGATGTAGCGGCGGTTGGAGCGTTCGGTGCGTAGCGGCCCGTCGATGCGCACGTCTTCCGAGCCGACCTCGGATTCGAGCGTCACCGGATTCCAGCGGTACGAAAGCTTGAGCGAGGGCGTGATGCGCACCTGCTTCTCGTTCTGGTCGTCCTTCTGCGTGTAATAGCGCAGGTTGGTGTCGATGCGCCATGTGTCGCCCTTCAGCCAGACGTAGTTGGCACCCAGCGCCTCGCCCCGATAGGTGGCGCCCTTGATGTAGCTGCCATTGAAGACGACGATGTCGTTGTCGGTGACGATGCCGTTGCCGATGGCCTGGCCGCTGAACACGTGGTTGGTGCCCGAGCCCGGCATGGCCGGGAACGTGGCCGTGGCCTGCGTGCCCGAGATCGCCGCCGCGCGGTAGTCGGCGCCCAGCATCCAGCGTGGCGACCACGGATGCGTGAAGCCCACGGCGAGCATGTTCGAGTTGGCGGTCAGCGCACGGGCGTCGGCGCGCAGCTGGTTGATGCCCATCGTGGCAATGGCGTCCTTGATCGACAGGCCGGGCAATCCGGGCAGCGCGTTGGTGAGGCTGTACGGCGGCGTCTTGCGGTGATCGATGTAGGTGAAGTAGTTGGTGCCGTCGTCGCTGCGGTAATTGCCCTGGAGCATGGCGATGTTCACGCCCCTGTAGACGACATCGTAGTCGAGCGTGCCGTAGAGCGTCGAGTGCACATCGAAGTAGCGCGTCTCCATGCCCACCGCTTCGCGGTTCACCACTCCTTCCATGTGCTGTTGCAGCACATAGCCGCTGAAGCCGAAATGCTCCGGCGCCGCCTGCATGTCCAGGCTCACGCCGTAGAAATCCTTCTTGTACGGGGACATGAATTCCACCGGGTAGCCCGCGACGCCGTTGACGCGCCAGCCGTCGCCGAAGCTGTAGCCGGCGTTGAGTCCGTCGAAGCGCTCGAGGACGCCGCCGCCGGTAGGATTCTGCCTGCCTGCGCGGAAGAAGTAGCCCGCCTGCCGGTCGGACTGTTCGACGTAGGCCGAGTACAGGCGGTTGTAGCTTCTGCTGTTGTCGAGGTAGTTCTTCGTGTCGGTGTCCCGCACGACGATGCGCGTGTCGGTGACGCCATCGCGCCGCCGCGCGTTCAGGTCGACGGTGGTGATGAGCGCTTTCTGGTCGGTGAGCGAGAGCGTGTCGGTCGTGAAATTGAGCAGGCCGGGCGGCGGCGGGGTCGTGACTTCGATGTGCGACTTGCCGGTGTAGTAGTACTGGGTCAGGCTGCCGTACGTGGTCCACTCCGCGGGACCGCGCTGCAGCGGCGCCGCCGTCGCCGAGGAACGTACGGGTCCCTTGGGCAGTGCGGCGAGCTTCTGTTTGATCATCGCCGCATCGGGGCCCTGCGGGAACAGCTTCAGGTAGAGCTCGTATTCCGCGCGCGCCTTGGCGTACTCGCCGCTCATCTCGCGCACCTGGCCGATCAGCGCTTGCGCCGCCTCGGTCTGCTTGTTGGTCGGCAGGCCGAGCACGCGGTTGAGGCGATTGATTGCGCGCGCCAGGTCCTTCTCCTCGATCGCCTTCTTCGCGTCGTCGAAGAAACCCTTGGCGAAGGTTTCGACCTGCTCCGGCGTCAGGGCGGGCACCACGGCGCCGCCGGCTTCGGCTTCGGCGCCCGTGGTCGGCGGCGGCGAGGCGGGTGTCGCAGGTCCCGCCTCCGCGGCCGGCGTCGCCGGCGTAGCGGGCTGGGTGGGCTGTTGCGGCGGCGGGGCCGCCGGCGGTTCCAGTGGTGCAGGTGTTGGCGGCGTGGGCGGCGCCGCGGGCGTCGGGGCGCTCGCCGCCGCCGGCTGCGCGTGCACCTCGGCCATGACGTCGCGGGCGCCTTTCAGCACGGGGACGACGATCACCAGGCTGCGGTCGTCGATGCCGGCCCTGACGTCCCAGGTGGTCTCCTGCGCGAACGAGATCGAGACCGCATTGCCGAGCTTGGGGTAGGTCACCGTGAACCTGGGCACGATGTCCGTCTGCGGGGCAACCAGTGTCTCCTGGTCGACGGCCTCAGGAGTGCCGGGGGGAATCAGCTGGATGAAGACGTTCAGTATCCGCCCGCCCTTCAGCGGCGAGTGATTCAGATACTGGACCTGCGTCGAAAAGCCGATGCGGATTTCGGCGACGCCGTTGATGCGGTTGACTTCGATGCGGTCGAGGATCTGCGCCCAGCTGGTGACCGGCAGGGCGAGCAATGCGCCAAGCAGGAGAGCTGCTGGGTGGAAGCGTTGGAAATTGATGCGCATTACTTGTTGAATGTTCTGGTCGTGTGGCAGCCCGAGTTGTCGCAGGAGTTGGGTGCCGCCAGGGAGTTCTTGTGGCCGCTGGGCCTTCCCGTCAGACCGTACGGGTTGCCTCGTTCGTGGCACAACTGGCACTTGCCTGCGACCACGGTAGCGCTGCCGGAGACCGTCGAATGCAGCTGGACGCCGGCGAAGCTCGTGTAGTTCTTGTGGCAGGCGTCGCACGTCGCCCAGGCCGCCGTGATCGCGCCGGTCGGGATGTGATTGCTCGGCATCACCGTGATCGAGGTGTAGGCGGCCGTGTGGCAGGTGGTGCACGTGCCCGCCGCGACGCCGGTGTGCGAGTAGGGGATGATCACCGGCAGCCACGCGCTGGTGCGGTGGCACTGGTCGCACGAGAACGTGGTCGGGATGTGCGCCGCCGGCTTCATGTCCATGCTGGCGTAGCTTGCCGTATGGCAGGTCGTGCAGGTGCCGGCCGCGATCCCCGAGTGCGAGTAGGGCGTGATCAGGGGCAGCCAGGCGATCGTCTTGTGGCAGGCATCGCACGATTGTGTGGTCGGGATGTGGCCGGAGGGCTTGCCGGTGGCGCTGACGCCGTGGCAGGTGGCACAACTGCCGGCGGCGACGCCGGTGTGGCTGAAACCGGCGCCGGCCCAGGTCGTGGTTGACGTGTGGCAGGAGTCGCACTGCGCGCTGGTCGCGATGTGCGTGGCCGGCTTGGCAAGCGCGCCTTGCGTGCCGACCGTCGTGTAGGCGCCGTTGTGGCAGGCCGAGCATTGCCCCGCGGTGCCGGTGTGGTTCATCGTCGCCGGCTTGAAGGCCGTGAAGTTGGTGTGGCAGAGGTCGCAGGCCTGCGCGGTCGGAATGTGGTTCGTCGGCGGCGGCAGACCGGTGCCGCCGTTCTTGTGGCAGGTGGCGCAGGTGTGGCCGCCGATCACGACCGGCGGATTGAACTTCGAGTGGTCGACCGTCGCCGTCGCCCAGCTCGTGGTCGACTTGTGGCAGTTGTCGCATTGCCCCGGCGGGTTGCCGCCCTGATGGCTCGCGCCGGGCCAGGTCTGGGCGTTTTCGCTGACGTAGCCGCCGCTGTGGCAGGTCGAGCACTGGCCCGCCAGGCCGGTGTGGTTCATCGTCCGAATCGTGAACGACGTCGTGCTCGTGTGGCAGGTGTCGCACTGCCGCGTATCCGGAATGTGCGTCGAACCCTTGCCAAGCGCCGTGATGCCGTTGTGGCAGGTCGAGCAGTTGCCGGCGGCGCTGGCATCGTGCGTATAGGTTGCGCTGAGCCACGTCGTCGTCGACGTGTGGCAGGTGTCGCACTGGGCCGTCGTGACGACGTGGGTAGCGGGCTTCGCCAGTGCGCCCTGCGTGCCGATGGCGACATAGGCCCCGCTGTGGCAGATCGAGCACTGCCCTGCGGTGCCCGTGTGATTCATCGTCGCCGGCCGGAACGCGATGAAGTTCGTGTGGCAGGTATCGCAGGCCTGGGTGGTCGGAATGTGCGTGGTCGGCATCGGCAGGCCGGTGCCGCCGTTCTTGTGGCAGGTTGCGCAGGTGTGGTCCCCGATTACTACCGGGGGCGTGAATTTCGAATGGTCGGTGATGGCGGTGGCCCAGGTGACAGTCGACGTGTGGCAGGTGTCGCACTGGGCGGTTGTGACCTGGTGGGTGGCCGATTTGGTCTGCGCGTTCTCGCTCAGATAGGCCCCATTGTGGCAGGTGGAACACTGGCCGTTGAGGCCGGTGTGGTTCATCGTAACGACCGTGAATGACGTCGTGTTCGTGTGGCACGCGTCGCACTGGCGGTTGTCGGGAATGTGCGTTGCGCCCTTGCCGAGCGCCGTCACGCCGTTGTGGCAGACCGAGCAGC
Organism: Rhodocyclaceae bacterium; assembly: GCA_035505955.1. Classification (GTDB taxonomy): domain Bacteria; phylum Pseudomonadota; class Gammaproteobacteria; order Burkholderiales; family Rhodocyclaceae; genus Fen-999. The sequence continues at coordinate 24,894 of DATJQH010000110.1, read as the reverse complement.
GGCCGGTGGCGTTTGCGTCGTGGACGTAGGTCGCGCCCAGCCAGGTCGTGGTCGAGTGGTGGCAGGTGTCGCACTGCGCCGTCGTCGCGACGTGCGTTGCCGGTTTCGCCAACGCCCCTTGCGTGCCCATGGCGACGTAGGCGCCGCTGTGGCAGGTCGAACACTGGCCGGCGGTGCCGTCATGGTTCATCACGGCCGGCTTGAAGGCGACGAAGTTGGTGTGGCAGACGTCGCAGGCGTTGACGGTCGGAATGTGGTTGGTGGGCTTGGGCAGGCCAGCCCCGCCGCTCTTGTGGCAGTTGGCACAGGTGTGGTCGCCGACGACGACGGGCGGCGCTGCCGCCGCGTGGTTGAACGACGCCGTCGCCCATGTCGCGGTCGACTTGTGGCAGACATCGCACTGCTGCGTAGTCGAAACATGGCTTGCGGACTTCGTCTGTGCGTTCTCGCTCAGGTAGGCGCCGTTGTGGCACGTCGAGCACTGGCCGGCGAGTCCGGTGTGGTTCATCGTGACCGTGACGAACGATGCGGTGCTGGTGTGACAGCTGTCGCACTGCGCGGTGGTCGGTATGTGAGTCTTGCCTTTGCCCATCGCCTGCACGCCGTTGTGGCAGGACGAGCAGCGCCCCGCCATGGTCGCGTCGTGCGCGAAGGTGGCGGGCTTCCAGAGCAGCGTCGTGTGGCATGTGTCGCACGAGGCCGTCGTTGCAATGTGCGTGGGGGGCTTGCCCGTGGCATGCACGCCATCGTGGCAGGTGGCGCAGGTGCCGGCGGCGACGCCGCTGTGGTCGAACGTGGTCGCTGTCCACACGAGCGTGTTGTGGCAGGTGTCGCACGATGCTGTCGTCATGATGTGGCCGGTGGGCTTGCCCATGGCCGTGGCGCCGGTATGGCAGGTCAGGCAACTGCCCTTGGTAACGCCCTGGTGCCGATAGAGGACAAGATCCCAGGCGACGGTGCGGTGGCAGGTGTCGCAGGGCAGCGTGGTCGGTATGTGGTTTGCGGGAAACTGGATGCCGGTCGAGCGGCTGGAATTTCGGTGGCAGGATGCGCAGTCGCGCGGCGTGCCGCGGAACACGCCCTGTATGTGGCACGACTCGCAGCGTGCCTGCAAATGCTGCCCATCGAGCGCGAAGCCGGTCGTGGCATGGTCGAACGCCAGTGAAGGACTGGTTGCGCCCGTGCCTTGCGCGCACGCCGGAGCGGCGGCGAACAGCATCCCGGCCACCAGCACCATTACAAAACGGACTGCGCGTGCGACGGTTGCGCCCGCAGGCGCAAACACCCCGTCGGCGGTGAACGCCGATTGGTCCGACACGGACTACTCCTCCTTCTCTGTTGGTCGACGCTCCGCTGTCGGCCAGTGCTTCGGCGTCATGCGCCTCCTCTGGCGCCGCGCCGTGTTCCCCCGTATTTGTTTGGCCCGATGATACATGAACGGGGCCAAAGGGCTTTCGAGCGTCAACTTAGGCCAACTTCTCGCGCCGCAGTCAATGTCGTGGCAAAACCACGCTGCGCCGGAAAGGGATTGGACATTTCGCCCGAGTCGCGAGGGGACGTTGGTCTGAGGCAGCCTCAGACCAACGACCCATCTAGCGCTTGATCTTCTTCCAGTTGTCGGTGAAGTGGCATGCCTCGCACTGGACGCCGAAGCCGCCGTCGTGAACATCCTGGCGCTGGTGGCAGCCGATGCACGTGCGGCTCACGGCCGGCGCCGGCTCGCGCCCGGGCGGCATCTTCTCGGGCACCTTGTGGCATCCGTAGCACTCCACTTTCTTGTGCCCGCCGTCGAGCCGGAACTTGGTCTTGTCGTGGTCGAAATCCCAGGTCTTCCAGGTCCTCGCGCTGTGGCAGATTTCGCACTTGATGCCGAATGCACGCTTGTGCACATCGTCCTTTTCGTGGCAACCGTTGCATTCGCGCGGCGCCTCGCGGAACGCCGAGGTCAGGTGGCACTTCTTGCACTCCACGCGGGCGTGGCTGCTGACCAGCGGGAAGCGCGAACGATTGTGGTCGAACTTCTCGACCTTCCAGTCGCGCTCGTTGTGACAGGTTTCGCACTTCTCGCCCAGTTGTCCCTTGTGGCCCTTTTCCTGGTCGTTCTTGCGGTGGCAGGAGATGCAGTCGGCGGTGAGCTTCTGCACATAGAGTTGTCCGGTGTGACAGGTGGCGCACTTCGTGTCGCGATGTTTGCCCTTTAGCAGGTACTTGGTGTCGCGGTCGTGGTCGAAGATCGCCTTCTTCCAGTCCTTCGCGTTGTGGCAGGTCTCGCACTTTTCGCCGAACTTGCCCTTGTGCCCCTTCTCGTTGTCGTCCTTGCGGTGGCACTCGAAGCACTTCGTCGGCAGTTTCTCCAGCGTCTTGGTCCCGGGCAGCGGCTTGAGCCCCGACTTGTGGCAACTCTCGCACTTGGCCGTCCTGTGCTTGCCTTCGAGCGGATACTTGGTGTCCTTGTCGTGATCGAAGCTGGTCTTCTTCCAGCCTGATTCGTCGTGACAGGATTCGCATTTGTCGCCGAGCGAGCCCCGGTGGCCCTTCTCGTCGTCGTCCTTGCGGTGGCAGGAGATGCACTTGGTCGGCAGCTTCTCCACGTAGATCTGGCCCTTGTGGCATTCGACACACTTTGTCTTCTGGTGCCGTCCCTTCAGGCGATACTTGGTGTCGCGATCGTGGTCGAAGATCGCCTCCTTCCACTGGTCGGCGCTGTGGCACTTGTCGCACTTGGTGCCGAACTTGCCGCGGTGGCCGCCTTCCTTCTCGTTGTCGTCCTTCTTGTGGCAGGAGTAGCAGTCCTTCGGCGTGTCCTTGTAGCGGCCGTCGATATGGCATTCCTTGCACTTGGTGTCCTTGTGCTTGCCCGCCAGCTTGAATTTGGTCTTGGTGTCGTGGTCGAAGTGCGTGTCCTTCCACTTCGCGTCGTCGTGACAGTCCTCGCATTTCTTGCCCAGACCGCCGCGATGGCCCTTTTCGTCGTCGTCCTTCTTGTGGCACGCATAGCATTCGGTCGGCGCGTCGCGGTACTTCTTGCCCTTGGCGTGGCAACTGTCGCAGCCCTGCTTCGTTTCCTTGTGCGCGCCGCGCAGGCGGAAGTTGGTGTGGTTGTGATCGAACTTGTTCTTGTCGACCACGGCGATGGCGGCGCCGCGCCCCTTGTGGTCCGTGTGGCAATTGCGGCAGGTGACGTCGTCGAGATGGCCGTGCAGCCGTGTCTTGGCGCGGATGTCGGCCGCCGTGTCCTTGTGGCAGTCGAGGCAGAGCGTAGTCTGGGCTGCCTTGTCGAAGCGCTTGTGGCACTTCTCGCATTGTTGTTCGTACTTCGCATGCCCGGTGATGACGGCGCCGGGCATCAGCGCCTTCTCGACGTCCCCGGTCTGGGCGGCGGCCGCCAATGGCAGGCCGAGCGCGACGAGGACGGCGAGACGCCGCCAGATGTCAATACATGTGGACGGCAACGACATGCACGATTCCGCTGACTACCAACAGGTAGAGGAACGGCACATGCACGACGTGCCAGAGAGAAAAGAGTCTTTCCCAGCTTGCCAGTTGCGATGCCTTGCAGACCGCTTCGACGTAGGCGTCGGCCTTGTCCTTGGCCAGATGGTAGGCAAGGATGCGCTGGGTCTTGGTGAGGCGCTTCTCGCGTTTGGCCTGCACCATGGCCCGCTTGATCTGGTCCCGGATGGCGAGGGAGAGGCGATGGCCGCGCGATTTCATGGTCATGAAGCGCCAGAAGCGCGCAAGCGGGCCGCGGTCGCCGGCGAAGGCGCCCACGCGGAATTCCTTGAGTTGTGCCTCGATCGCGGGGTACTCGGCGAAAACCGTGCGCACGTCCTCGGAACAGGTCTTGAGATCGCCTTCGGCATCGCGCATCGACAGGTGCTGGCCGTACATGTCCTTGTGGATGTGGCGATAAAGGAAGCGTCCGACCAGACCGCTGACCGCGACCAGGAGCATCGCGTAGAGCGCGACACGGCTATTCATGGCGCCGATATGGAACGTAGAATGGAAGAGCACGAGCAGTGGCCCGATGATTCCAACGGCCTGGTGGTAGCGGAACCAGCCCTTCATGGAACCAAGATGGCTCATGAAGCGCACGCGCTTGCGCAGCGGGTAGAGCAGGAGGCTCAGCATCATCAGGCCGCCGACGAGGCCCATGTTGTAGCCGATGTCGTCGCCCGCCTTGTATGCGGCGCCCGAGTAGACCAGCCAGGCCAGTGCAACGAGCAGCAGCGACAACAAGGTGAGCGCAACGCGCCAGGACCAGCGCAGCGCTTCCTCCGCCGTTGAATGGACGGGGCCGCGCGCCGGGATCTCTGTCAATGGGCCTAGGTCGGGCGTACCGAACATCGGAGCGTGGGCGGGATGTTCCAGCGTTATGATTTTGGTGGCCATGATAATCCATGCCTCTCACAGGTGTGGGGGAGTGCGAGACTAATTCACGATCGTCGTGCGGCGGGCTGTGTCTCCGCAGTACAACATCACAGTCGTGTGGGTATAGGTTGGGCGATGCTGCATGGCGTCAAGAAACAGGTGGAGCGATGAACGAGTTTTTCTACTACGCACTTCCCGTCCTCTTCGTGCTGTTCGTTACCGTTCGGTATCTCGCGCGAAAGAAACGGCATCACCTCGCGGCGACGGAAGCCCTGGATGAGGCCATCAAGTCCGGGCTGACGGAGCCGCCCAGCCTGCACCCGGTCATCGATCCGGCCGTGTGCTGCGGCTCGGGCGCGTGTGTGCGTGCCTGTCCCGAGAATGCGCTCGGCATCATCAATCACAAGGCCGTGCTGATCAACCCGGCGCACTGCATTGGCCACGGCGCCTGCGCCCCCGTGTGTCCCGTGGGCGCGATCAAGCTGGTGTTCGGCACGGAACGGCGCGGAATAGACATCCCCCAGGTGAGACCGAACTTCGAGACCAACGTGCCGGGTGTGTACATCGCCGGCGAACTCGGCGGCATGGGACTCGTGCGCAAGGCGGCGGAGCAGGGCCGCCAGGCGATGGAATCGATCGCCAGGAACCGGGGCTCGGGCAACCAGCTCGACGTCGTCATCATCGGTGCCGGCCCCGCGGGACTGGCCGCGACGCTGGGCGCGATCGAGAAGAAGCTGCGCCACGTGACGCTCGAGCAGGAGGACTCGCTGGGCGGCACGGTCTATCACTATCCGCGCAACAAGATCGTCATGACGACGCCGGTTATGCTGCCGATCGTCGGCAAGGCGAAGCTTGGCGAGATCAGCAAGGAGGACCTGCTGTCGTTCTGGCAGGGCATTGTCGACCGGGTCGGCATGAAGCTCAATTTCAACGAGCGCGTCGAAACCGTGACCCGGGTCAATGACGGCTACGTGGTCAAGTCACCCAAAGCCGAGTACCGCACGCGCAATGTGCTCCTCGCGATCGGCCGCCGCGGCACGCCGCGCAAGCTCGGTGTGCCCGGAGAAGAGTCGGCCAAGGTCGTGTATCGCCTCGTCGATCCCGAGCAGTATCGCGGTGGCAAGGTCCTCGTGGTCGGCGGTGGCGACAGCGCCATCGAGGCGGCAGTTGCCGCAGCCGAGCAGCCGGACACCACTGTCACGCTCTCTTACCGCGGCGATGCCTTCGGCCGCGTCAAGCAGAAGAACCGCGATCGGCTGGCGGAGGCGGAGCGCGCGGGCAACCTCACGGTACTGTTGTCCTCGAACGTGTCGAAGATCGCCAAGGACCACGTCTTCATCGATGTCGGCGGCGAGTCCCGATGCATCGAAAACAATGGCGTGATCGTCTGCGCCGGCGGCATCCTGCCCACGGGCATGCTCAAGGAAATGGGCATCCAGGTGGAAACGAAGTACGGTACCGAATAGCGCGCGCCGTGCAAAAGAAAGCCGCCCTCGTGGGGCGGCTTCCGGTGGGGTCGGGGGGTGCCCTTTCTTATAGTTCCTTGGCGTGTTGCGCCAGGTATTTGGCGACGCCGTCCGGGTTGGCCGACATGCCGGCCTTGCCCTTCTGCCAGCCGGCCGGGCAGACTTCGCCGTGCTCTTCGGTGAACTGCAGCGCATCGACCATGCGCAGCATCTCGTCGATGTTGCGGCCCAGCGGCAGATTGTTCACGACCTGGTGCTGCACAACGCCCTTCGTGTCGATCAGGAAGGAGGCGCGCAGCGCGACGCCCCCGGCGGCAAGCTCAACGTCATAGGCCTGGCAGATCGCGTGCTTGACGTCTGCCACCAGCGGGTACTTGACCTGGCCGATGCCGCCCTTTTCGACTGGCGTGTTCTTCCAGGCAAGGTGCGTGAACTGGGAGTCGATCGAGCAGCCGATCACTTCGACGTTGCGCTTCCTGAACTCTTCCAGCCGATGGTCGAAAGCGATGAGTTCGGACGGGCAAACGAAGGTGAAGTCGAGCGGATAGAAAAACAGGACAACGTATTTGCCCTTGTAATCCGCGAGCTTCAGTTCCTTGATTTCGTTGTTGCCGAAGACCGCGTTGGCGGCAAATTCCGGCGCCGGCTTGGCTACGAGCACAGCCATGGGGGTTCTCCTTGTGCGATTGGGGAAGTGGGGCGCTACCACGAGGCAGCGCGATGGAGAAAATTCTACTTCACGACATGGCTATGCACGCGGCCAAGGCGATTGCATTTTCCAATAATGCCGATTGGCAGAAGCTATCAGGCAGTCGGCCACTGGGCGAAGCCCTCGTAGCTGCCGTTGCCCAGTTCGACCGCGACTTGGCCGACTTCGGCGCCCGCCGGGCCGCGCCGGGCCCAGGCTATCATCGCGGCGACAGCATCGGCATCACCGGCGATCATGGCCTCGACGCTGCCGTCGCGACGGTTGCGTACCCAGCCGGTGATGCCCAGCCTTTGCGCGGCCATCACCATGCTGTAGCGGTAACCGACGCCCTGCACGAGGCCGGTGACGACGAGGCGGCGGATTTCCATTTACTTCACACACATGCCGGGTGTGGCACCCGAATCCGGCGAGAGCAGGAACAGGCCCGGCGTCTTGCCGTCGCCGTCCGACGCGGCGAGCACCATGCCTTCCGACAGGCCGAATTTCATCTTGCGCGGGGCGAGGTTCGCCACCATCACGGTGAGGCGGCCGACCAGCGCCGCCGGGTCATAGGCGGCTTTGATGCCGGCGAAGACCTGGCGCGTGCCGAGACTGCCGACGTCGAGCGTGAGCTTGAGCAGCTTCTCGGCGCCATCGACGTGCTCCGCGTTGGCGATGCGCGCAATGCGCAGGTCCACCTTGCCGAAGTCGTCGATCGACAGCGGCGTACCACCGAGGCTGACTTTCGCGGCCGCCGCGGCGTCCGCCTGATGTTCGGCATGGCGCTGCTGCGATTGCTGTTCCGGCGGCGGCGCCAGGCTCTCTCGGTTCGCCGCGATCAGGGCGTCGACCTGCTTGGTGTCGATGCGCTGCATCAGGTGCTGATAGGCGCTGACCTTGTGCGGCGTGTCGGCAAGGTCGGTCCACATGAAGTCGCGGGGCATGCCGAACAGCTCACGGGCGACGCGGCTGGTCAGGGCCGGCAGCACCGGCCGCAGCAGGACGGACAGCACATAGAAGCCGTGCAGGGCGCGCGAGCAGATGTCGTGCAACTGGATGCGCTTCGATTCGTCCTTGGCCAGGTTCCACGGTTCGGCGACGGCGATTTCGCCGTTGATGCGATCGGCGATCGCCATGATGTCGCGCAGGGCGCGGCTGTAGTCGCGTGCCTCGTAGGAGGCCGCCACCGTCCTGCCGCTGTCCAGCGCCGCCTCGACCAGCGCATTGACGTTGCCGTAGGCCAGCCTGCCGTCGAAAAGCTTGACGAGGAAGTTGGCGCAACGGCTGGCGATGTTGACGTACTTGCCGACGAGGTCGCTGTTCACGCGTGCCACGAAGTCGGCAAGGTTGAGGTCGATGTCCTCCATCGTGCCGTTCAGCTTGGCCGAGAAGTAGTAGCGCAGCCACTCGGGATTGAGACCTTCCTTCAAGTAGCTCTCGGCGGTGATGAACGTGCCGCGCGACTTGCTCATCTTCGCGCCGTCGACGGTCAGGAAGCCGTGCGGGAAGACGGCCGTCGGCGTGCGGAAGCCGGCGTGCTCCAGTTCGGCCGGCCAGAAGAGCGCATGGAAGTAGAGGATGTCCTTGCCGATGAAGTGGTAGAGCTCGGCCTGCGAATCGGGACCCCAGTACTGGTCGAAGTCCAGCTTCTGCTTGATGCACAGGTTCTTGAACGAACCCATGTAGCCGATCGGCGCATCGAGCCAGACGTAGAAGAACTTGCCCGGTGCATCGGGAATCTCGAAGCCGAAATACGGGGCATCGCGCGAGATGTCCCAGTCGGTCAGCTTGTGCTCGCCGGGCCCGCCTAGCCACTCCTGCAGCTTGTTGGCAGCCTCGGGCGGTACGTGGTCGTTGGTCTGGGTCCACAGGCGCAGGAAGTCCTGGCAGCGCTGGTCCGAGAGCTTGAAGAAATAGTGGTCGGACTTGCGCAACTCGGGCACGGCGCCCGATACCGCCGAGTACGGATTCTTCAGTTCGGTCGGCGCGTAGGCGGCACCACAGACCTCGCAGGAATCGCCGTACTGGTCCTTCGCCCCGCACTTCGGACATTCGCCCTTGATGTAGCGGTCGGGCAGGAACATCTGCTTGACCGGATCGTAGTGCTGCTCGACGGCCTGTACCCGGATCAGGTGCGCATCCTTCAGCTTCTTGTAGATGTCCTCGGCGTAGAAGCGGGTTTCCGGCGAATGCGTCGTGTGGTAATTGTCGAAGGCCACGTGGAAGCCGCTGAAATCCCGCACGTGCTCGCCATGCACGCGCTCGATCAGCGCCTCGGGCGTGATGCCCTCCTTCTCGGCGCGCAGCATGATCGGCGTGCCGTGCGTGTCGTCGGCGCACACATACCAGCAGTGGTGGCCGCGCATCTTCTGGAACCGGACCCAGATGTCGGTCTGGATGTATTCGACCAGATGACCCAGATGGATGGCGCCGTTGGCGTAGGGCAGGGCGGAAGTGACGAGGATATGGCGCGGCTTCATGGCGTTGGCTTCTGGCCAGCATCGGCCTTCGATTTGGACTGGAAATTCTAGCAAACGCCCCCAACTGACTACGGCCTGCGTTATATTAGATAAAACTAATCAACTATCCTGCGGAGTTCCCCATGTCGATTTCCGAAGCGCAAGTCCAGACCGCCCTCAAGGAAGTGGTCGATCCCAACACCGGCAAGGACCTCGTCACCTACCGCTGCGTCAAGAACATCAAGGTTGCGGGCGCCGATGTCTCTGTCGATGTCGAGCTCGGCTACCCGGCGGCGAGCCAGATCGACGGCATCCGCAAGCTTGCCATCGACAAGCTCAAGACGATTCCCGGCATCGGCAACGTCAGCGCCAACGTGTACCAGAAAATCGTGCCGCACACGGTGCAGAAGGGCGTGAAGCTCGTGCCGGGCGTCAAGAACATCGTCGCCGTCGCCTCCGGCAAGGGCGGCGTCGGCAAGTCGACTACGGCCGTGAACCTCGCCCTGGCGCTGGCGGCCGAAGGCGCCAAGGTCGGCATCCTCGACGCGGACATCTACGGCCCCTCGCAGCCGCAGATGCTGGGCATCTCGGGACAGCCGGAGTCGATCGACGGCAAGAAGCTGGAACCCATGACGGCCTACGGCCTGCAGGCGATGTCGGTCGGCTTCCTGATCGATCCCGAAACGCCGATGGTCTGGCGCGGCCCGATGGTCACGCAGGCGCTGACACAATTGCTCGGCGACACCAACTGGCAGGACCTGGACTACCTGGTGGTCGACCTGCCGCCCGGCACAGGCGACATCCAGCTCACGCTCGCCCAGCAGGTGCCCGTCACCGGCGCGGTGATCGTCACCACGCCGCAGGACATCGCCCTGCTCGACGCGCGCAAGGGCCTCAAGATGTTCGACAAGGTCGGCATCCCGATCCTGGGCATCGTCGAGAACATGAGCATCCACATCTGCTCCAAGTGCGGCCACGAGGAGCACATCTTCGGTTCCGGCGGCGCCGAGAAGATGGGCAAGGACTACGAGGTCGAAGTGCTCGGCCACCTGCCGCTCGACATCAACATCCGCATGCAGGTCGACGGCGGCCATCCGACCGTCGTCGCCGATCCCAACGGGCGCGTCGCGGAGATCTACAAGGGCATCGCCCGCCGCGTCGCGATCAAGATCGCGGACAAGGCGAAGGACATGACCTCGAAATTCCCGAACATCGTCATCCAGAACACCTGATAAGTGTCTTGATTCCACAGCGAAAGAGCGGATAATCCGCTCTTTCTTTTTTTGGCCCCGCCCGAAGACGCCGCCAATGAGCATCAAATCGGACAAGTGGATCCGCCGCATGGCGGAGCAGCACAAGATGATCGAGCCTTTCACGCCAGAACTGGTGCGTGAGGCCAACGGCGCCAAGATCGTTTCGTACGGCACGTCGAGCTATGGCTACGACATCCGCTGCGCCGACGAATTCCGCGTTTTCACCAACATCAACTCGACCATCGTCGATCCGAAGAACTTCGATCCCAACTCATTCGTCGAGGTCTCGGGCAAGGGCTACTGCGTCATCCCGCCGAACTCGTTCGCGCTCGCGCGCACCGTCGAGTACTTCCGCATCCCGCGCAACGTGCTCACCGTGTGCCTCGGCAAGAGCACCTACGCCCGCTGCGGCATCATCGTGAACGTAACGCCTTTCGAGCCCGAATGGGAAGGCTACGTGACGCTGGAGTTTTCGAACACGACGCCGCTGCCGGCCAAGATCTACGCCGGCGAGGGCTGCGCGCAAGTCATCTTCTTCGAGTCCGACGAGGTCTGCGAGACGTCCTATCGCGACCGCGGCGGCAAGTACCAGGGGCAGGTGGGCGTCACCCTGCCCAAGATCTGACGCTAGCGCCAAACTTTTCCTCAATTCTCGCGACCCGCCGCCGTCGATTCGGAGCGGGTCTTTGCTTTTCAGGAGCACGCGATGCGCTTCCATTTTCCGGTCATCATCATCGACGAGGACTTTCGTTCCGAGAACGCCTCCGGCCTCGGCATCCGTGCGCTGGCGAAAGCGATCGAGGAAGAAGGCCTGGAAGTGCTCGGCGTCACCAGCTACGGTGACATGACGTCGTTCGCCCAGCAGCAGTCGCGCGCATCGGCTTTCATTCTCTCGGTCGACGACGAGGAACTGGCCAACGAGGAGGAAGAGACGATCGCCGAACTGCGTGCCTTCGTCACCGAGATTCGCGTCCGCAACGCCGAGATCCCGATCTTCCTGCACGGCGAGACGCGCACCAGTCGCCACATCCCGAACGACGTGCTGCGCGAGCTCCACGGCTTCATCCACATGTTCGAGGACACGCCGGAGTTCATTGCCCGTTATGTGGTGCGTGAGGCGCGCGCCTACCTTGACTCGTTGCCGCCGCCCTTCTTCCGCGCGCTCACGCACTACGCCGCCGATGGTTCGTACTCGTGGCACTGCCCGGGTCACTCGGGCGGCGTGGCTTTCCTCAAGTCGCCTGTCGGCCAGATGTTCCATCAGTTCTTCGGCGAAAACATGCTGCGCGCCGACGTCTGCAATGCGGTCGAGGAACTCGGTCAGCTGCTCGACCACACCGGGCCGGTGGCGGCCTCGGAGCGCAATGCGGCGCGCATCTTCAATGCCGACCACCTCTACTTCGTCACCAACGGTACGTCGACCTCGAACAAGATCGTCTGGCACTCGGCCGTGGCGCCGGGTGACATCGTGATCGTCGACCGCAACTGCCACAAGTCGGTGCTGCACTCGATCATCATGACCGGCGCGATCCCGGTGTTCCTGATGCCGACGCGCAACAACTACGGCATCATCGGCCCGATCCCGAAGAGCGAGTTCGAGTGGAAGAACATCAAGAAGAAGATCGCCGCGCATCCGTTCGCTTCCAAGGTCGAGGGCAGGCCGCGCGTGTTGACCATCACGCAGAGCACCTACGACGGCATCATGTACAACGTCGAGGAAATCAAGGAGATGCTCGACGGCAAGATCGACACCCTGCATTTCGATGAAGCCTGGCTGCCGCACGCGGCCTTCCATGACTTTTACGGCGACTACCATGCCATCGGCGAGGGCCGGCCGCGCTGCAAGCAGTCCATGGTGTTCTCCACCCAATCCACCCACAAGCTGCTGGCGGGACTTTCGCAGGCCTCGCAGATCCTGGTGCAGGACGCCGAGAGCAACCGGCTCGACCGCGACGTCTTCAACGAGGCCTATCTCATGCACACGTCCACCTCGCCGCAGTACGCGATCATCGCCTCGTGCGACGTCGCTGCGGCGATGATGGAGGAACCGGGCGGCAAGGCACTGGTGGAGGAATCGATCCGTGAGGCGCTCGACTTCCGCCGCGCCATGCGCAAGGTCGACAAGGAGTGGGGCGCCGACTGGTGGTTTCAGGTCTGGGGTCCGGACGATCTGTCGGAAGAAGGCATCGAGGACCGCGAGGCCTGGATGCTGAAGCCCGGCGCGCGCTGGCACGGCTTCGGCAGGCTGGCCAGGGGCTTCAACCTGCTCGACCCGATCAAGGCCACCGTCATCACGCCGGGACTCGACGTCGACGGTGACTTCGCCGACTGGGGCATTCCGGCCGCCATCGTCACCAAGTATCTGGCCGAGCACGGCGTCATCGTCGAGAAGTGCGGCCTTTATTCCTTCTTCATCATGTTCACCATCGGCATCACCAAGGGCCGCTGGAACACCATGGTGACCGAGTTGCAGCAGTTCAAGGACGACTACGACAAGAACCATCCGTTGTGGAAGGTGCTGCCCGAGTTCGTCGCCAAGCATCCGCGCTACGAACGCATCGGCCTGCGCGACCTCTGCCAGCAAATCCACGACGTCTACAAGTCGAAGGACGTCGCGCGCCTGACCACCGAGATGTACCTCTCCGACATGGTGCCGGCCATGCGGCCGTCGGAAGCCTTCGCCAGGATGGCCCACCGCGAAATCGAGCGCGTGCCCATCGACGACCTCGAAGGCCGCGTCACTGCCGTGCTGCTCACCCCCTATCCGCCCGGCATACCGCTCCTGATTCCCGGCGAGCGCTTCAACAAGACCATCGTCCGCTACCTGCAGTTCGCGCGTGCCTTCAACGCCATGTTCCCCGGCTTCGAGACCGACATCCACGGCCTCGTCAAGGAACAGGGCAACGGCTACTACGTCGACTGCGTCGCGCGGGAGTAGCCGGCGGAAGGGTCAGCCGTGGTGGCACGCCGAATGCGGTGTCAGAAGCCCAATCGAAGAGACAAACGCAGGCTACGCGGTTCCGAGGGATGGGTATGAATATCGTCGACCGGGGTTGCTTCGTTGCGCAGTTGTGAAGCGTAGTAGTAGTCGATGTCGCTCACCTTGCGGTCGAACAGGTTAAGCACATCGAGGGCGAGCTTCAGGTTGCGATCCGCCTTGTAGCCGATGCGCAGACTGACCAAGGTGGATGACGGCGACCGCACCGAGTTGTCCTCGATCAAGGGGCGCGGCCCGAAATAGCGAAGGCGCACGCCTCCGGACCACTTCGCGCCATCATCGTAGGAGACTCCGATGGAGGCGGTCTTCTCGATGGCGCCGGGAATGTAGTCACCTGGTACCGTGGCGTCGATCGTGGTGTAGCGGGCTCGCGAAACAGCGAAGTCGGCATCGATGGTCAATGCACTGGCGGGCGTCCAGTAGTTGGCCCACTCGATGCCCATGCGCCGGCTCGGGAAGCTCGGTTCGGTGGTACCGGCGTCACCGGCAAACACCAGTTCCGAAGCCAGGTCCAGCCGCCACAACGCCAGCGATGTTTGCAGCCGCGGCACGATGGCGCTGCGCACTCCCAGTTCGTATCCTTTCGCCCGCACCAGGGGAGTAGAAGGATCAGCCGGTTTGCCGAAGCCCGTGGCCGGATCGGTGTCGCGGAAGTCCGGATTGACCTTGACGGTAACGCCGCGCGCGTCGTTGCTGTGGAAACCGTAACCTGCGTTGACGTAGTACTCGGTCTTGTCCCATGGACCGAAGATCAGCGCCAGCTTGGGACTGGCAATGTTCGCCCGGACGCTGCCCGAGTTCTGGGGCGTGTTGCTGGTGACATCGAAGCTGTAGAAGTCTTCGCGCAGACCGAGGATGCTGCGAAACTTCTCCTGCCACTGAACCTGGCTCTCGCCGTACAGGCTGAGGTTGCCTTCCTTGACCTTGTCCTGGCGCACCGTGCCCCAGCGTTGCCGCGCGGTCGTCGCGTATAGCCCGACGTTGCCAATGTCGTCGTAGCGCGACTGCACGCCGAGCGTGAAGTCGGCGGCCTTGCCCAGCCAGTCCTCGTACCAGGTGCGAGCCACGTTGAAGCCATAGACTTTGCGCCGGTCCGCCTGCTCGAACTGGTCGCCGCGATTGCAGCTCCCCGTGAGCGCAATGTCGCTCAGGCAGAAAGTGAAGTTCGACCAGAGGTTGAGGTCGTAATCGATCATGAAGGCGTTGGCCCGCGTCCAACGGTTGTCGCCCTTCAGCGACCATTCGCCGGAAAGGCTGTAACGGTGGGTCTTGCCACCGTCGGTCGGGTCGAGGTTGCCGTAGCGCGAGATCAGGCCCTGATCGATGGCACGTTGCGGCACCTGATCGCTTGAGGACCACTTCGCCTGGTAGGCCATGGCCGCCAGCGACCAGCCGTTGTCTCTCGTCCCCTGGCTATACCGCAGGAGGCCATTGAGTTTGCCCAGGTCCTCCGGCAACGTCCATGGGCCTTGATTTTCAGTCCATTCGAGCGCGTAAAGCAGGTTGCCGTCACCCATTTGCGGCGAACCCGCCACCAGACCGCGCCGGTAGCCGTAGCTGCCGGCGGTGATATCGGCGAAGGAACTGTCGAGCTTGCGAAAATAGTCGATGGAAGCCGAACCGGCCGTGGCGAAGTCGCCGACATTGGCGGCGTACGGTCCTTTGCGGTACTGCATGCGCTCGACCAGTTCCGGGATCAGGAATTGCAGGTCGGAATAGCCCTGGCCGTGCGCATGCGTCGGCATGTTGGCGGGCATGCCCATCAGCGTGGTGGCGAAGTCGGTGCCGTGGTCGAGGTTGAAGCCGCGCAGGTAATACTGGTTGGCCTTGCCGTCACCGCTGTGCTGCGAAATGATGAGACCCGGCACCACTTCGAGCACTTCGGCCGGGCGCAGTAGCGGCCGGTTCTCCAACTGCTGCGCGGTGACCGTGCCCTCGCTCGCGGTGCCGGCCTGGCCGATCAGGTCGTCAGCCTTGGCGGTGATTTCCACGACCTCAAGGGTCTGCACGCCGCCGGCTGTCGCAATACCGGGGATGGCGCTGATCGCAAGCGCGAAAGCAAGGAGACGTTGGACGCCGGCAGCCGGGTTCGTGAGTCGCGTCGAGGTGGCGGACCAAAGTGCAGCGCGACGAATCATGGCCGTTCCGGAGATGTAAGAAGAATTTACAAAACATCATACCGCCTGTTCCCTGCGCATGGCAAGTCTCGGCAATCCGGGGCGGACGGCACCTGCGGCAAATGGCCGCAGTCTTGCCGACCGTTCCTGTGGAGTACCATCTTCGTGCCCATGCTTCTCCAAGAAAGAGAGACTCCCATGACCTCGATTCATGTCCGCGCTGCTGTGGGCCTGTTGACCATCATTCCTGCCGGCGTTGCCTCGGCTTGCGCCACATGCGGCTGTTCGCTGTCCTCGGATGCCGCCATGGGTTACTCGGCTGCGGCTGGCTGGCAGCTAAACCTGGAATACACGTATATCGATCAGGACCAGTTGCGCTTCGGCACTCACGCGGTATCGCGCGCCCAGGCGGCGGCAATCAACGACACCGGTGGCGAGCAAGAAGTCGAGGGCAAGACCACCACCCGTTTCGTGACGCTCGGAATTGGCTATGCTCCCAACGCGAACTGGAACGTCAAAGCCTTGATTCCCTACCTTGATCGGGACCACACGACGTACGGAGAGTCCGGCAACCCCCTCACCGCGGACGAGGTGAGCGGTGCGAAGTTCTCGCGCCTGGGCGACGTGAAGGTGATTGTCAGTTATCAGGGATTCCTGCCGACCCACAATCTTGGCGTCCAGCTGGGCGTGAAATTGCCCACGGGAGATTACGGCGGTCCCAACGCCGACGGCTCCGGAACCGTGGGCCGCCACCCGGTCGGATTCAACTCCGGCCCCAACGCACAGGAGCCGTCTCCGGGCAATCTGCTCGACACCAGCCTGCAGCCTGGAACGGGCAGCACGGACCTGATTCTCGGCGCCTACTATTACCAGCCGGTCAGCCAGGATTTCGATGCCTTCATCAATGGACAATTCCAGACTGCGGTCAAGGAAGCCTTGCACCAGGCCGGAGCCGACTACCGTCCCGGCAATCTCGCGACCGTGAGCTTCGGCTTGCGTTACGAGGCCAATCCGACGATCGTGCCGCAAGTGCAGGTCAACATGACCTGGAAGAGTCGCGACCAGGGGGCGCTCGCGGACGTGGCCAACAGCGCCGGAAACGTCGTCTACCTGAGCCCCGGCGTTACGGTTAGCGTGGCGAAGAACACGGAGATGTATGGCTTTGTCCAACTGCCTGTGTACAGCAATCTTGACGGCTACCAGTTGCTGCCCCACTGGACAGTGGCGATCGGACTGAGTCACGCCTTCTGACTTGGGCCGGCGATTGTCGCGCCGGCCGTGCCTTCAGGACACATCGGCGATACCGGATGATGGACGACAGCGAACGCACCGCACCGGTGCGACGGCGACTGGCACTCTCCCCCGTGAAGCTATCGCGCCGCACGGTGTTGAAGTTCGCCTCATGGCTGCTGGCGATGGCTGTCGCGCCTGGAAGTCGCTTGGCGTTGTCAAACGACCTGAGAGTCGGGCAACCCGCGCCGCCGCTCGAACTCCATACGCTCGATGGCCGGACCATCTCCACGGCGGAACTGAAGGGCCGCGTAGTCGTCGTGGCGTTCTGGGCAACCTGGTGCGACCCCTGCCGCGAGGAACTTCCGTTGCTCTCGGCCTACTTCGAACGCAACGCTGCGCGGGGTCTGCAGGTGCTGGGGTTCAGCCTGGACGGTGCGGACGACCTGTCCAAGGTCAGTGCCGTAGCGGCAACCTTGCACTTCCCCGTCGGGCTGCTTGGAAATCCATGGGCAGGCGGCTATGGTCGCATTTGGCGACTGCCGGTGACTTTTGTCATCGACAGAGCCGGACGCCTCGCCTACAACGGCTGGGAGGATCCGCAGCCCGCCTGGACGGATGACAAACTGCATCGCGTCATCGATCGTCTATTGACGGATCCGGAATGACCGGGTGGTTAAGCAGCGGCTCACACCCGCTCGCAGGTAACGAAGGCGTAATCCATGCCGGTGTCGGTGCGGTGCGCTTCGCGCCCGGTTTCGCGCCACTTGGTGCGGTCCCAGTTGGGGAACCAGGCGTTGCCTTCGAACTCGGCGGCAATTTCGGTGAGTTGCAGGCGATCGGCGAACTCGAAGGCTTGCGCGTAGAGTTCGGCGCCGCCGATGATGAACACTTCGTCGACGTCGCCGGCGGCGGCGATCGCGGCCGGCAGTGAAGTGACGACCGTGGCGCCGTCGGCCTTGTAGTCCGGATTGCGCGTGACGACGATGTGCGGCCGGCCGGGCAGCAGGCCGGGCAGCGATTCCCAGGTCTTGCGGCCCATGATCAGCGTGTGCCCCATGGTCAGCGCCTTGAAGTGCTTGAGGTCCTCAGAGAGTTTCCAGGGCAGCCTGTTGTCGCGGCCGATGACGCCATTCTTTGCGACCGCGGCGATCAAAGTCAGCCTTGGTGGTACGCCGTGCTGCGCGCTCACGTCCAGTCTTTCTCGTAGAGCGCAACGTAGCGGCCGGCGGACTTGGCCCAGCTGAAATCACGCCCCATGCCGTCGGCCTGCATGCGCTGCCACGTCTTGCCGTCGCGCCACGCGGTGACGGCGCGCTTGATGGCGGCGAGCAACGCATCGACGGTCGCCTCGCGGAACGTGAAACCGTTCACGCCATCGACCACGGTGTCGGCCAGGCCGCCGGTGGCGCGCACCACGGGCGGCGTGCCGTAGCGCAGGCTGTACATCTGATTGAGGCCGCAGGGCTCGAACCGCGAGGGCATCAGGAAGATGTCGGCGCCGGCCTCGATCCGGTGCGCGAGACCCTCGTCGAAGCCGATGGTCGCCGCCACCGCGCCCGGATGGCGTTCCGTCATGCGCCGGAATGTCTCTTCCAGCACGTGTTCACCGCTGCCCAACACCGCAAGCTGCATCTGGCCGGCGGCGATCTCCGGCTCGATGGCCGGCACGAGGTCGAGGCCCTTCTGGTGCGTGAGCCGGCTGACGACGCCGAGCAGCGGCACGTCGGTACGTTCCTCGAGCCCCAACTCGGCCTGCAGGGCAGCCTTGTTCGCCTTCTTCTGCGCGAGGTGCGCGGCGTCGTAGGCGAAGCGCAGTTGCGCATCGCGCGCGGGATCCCAGGCGCGCGTGTCGATGCCGTTCAGGATGCCGGTGAGGCGATCGCTGCGCGAACGCAGCAGGCCGCCCAGGCCCATGCCGCCGTCATCGGTCTGGATCTCGGCGGCGTAGGTGGGGCTCACGGTCGTGATGGCATCGGCATAATGCAGGGCGGCCTTGAGGAAGGACAGGTGGCCGTAGAACTCGACGCCGTGCATGGTCCAGGCATGCGCCGGCAGGCCGAGTTCGACCAGCGTCTGGGCGCCGAACAGGCCCTGGAAGGCGAGGTTGTGTATGGTCACCAGAGAACGTGCCAGGCCACCCGGCGCGAGCCTGAGATAGGCCGGCGCCATGCCCGTCTGCCAGTCGTTGCAATGGACGACGTCGGGCCGCCAGGGCAGCGGATTGTGCGTGGAACCGAGCCAGGCGGCGACGCGCGAGAGCAGGCCGAAGCGCAGGTGGTTGTCGAGCCAGTCGTGTCCTTCGGGGCCGACGTACGGGTTGCCGGGCCGATCGTAGTACGGGTGGCAATCGAGCAGCAGGATCTGGCCGTCGTGCGGCAGCGTGGCAACGCGGAGTACGGAGTGCGCGAAGCCGCAGCCGAAGCTGCCGAGCGAAGCGACGATGGGCGCCTGGTTGTCGGGGAACGCCTGGCGCAGCGCCGGGTAGTAGGGCACCAGCACGCGCACGTCGACGCCGATCTGGTGCAGGGCGGCGGGCAGCGCGGCGGCGACGTCGCCGAGGCCTCCGGTCTTCACCCAGGGGGCGATCTCGGAGGTCGCGAACAGGACCTTCATTGGCAACGACGGATTGCGGCGACGAGGCCGGCGGTCGAACTGTCGAGGGAATCCGCTGCCGCGCGGCCCTCGATGATCGGCAGCAGGCGGTTGGCGAGCTGCTTGCCGTACTCGACGCCCCACTGATCGTAGGAGTTGAGGTTCCAGATGGCGCCGAGCGCGAACACCTTGTGCTCGAAGAGCGCGATCAGGCGGCCGAGGTTGTAGGGGTCGAGCTTTGGCAGCAGGATGGTGGTCGAAGGCTGGTTGCCGGGGAAGACCTTGTAGGGAAGCAGGCGGTTGATCACCGCCTCGGGTACGTGCGCGGCTTCCATCTCGGCGCGTGCCTCGTCGGCCGTCTTGCCGTGCATCAGCGCTTCGGCCTGTGCCAGACAGTTGGCCAGCAGTTTCTCGTGGTGGCCGGGCAGCGGGAAGTCGGCTTCGCGGCTGAGGATGAATTCGCAGGGAATCAGTTGGCCGCCCTGGTGGATCAGTTGGTAGAACGCATGCTGGCCGTTGGTGCCGGCTTCGCCCCACAAGATGGGCGCAGTCGGGCAGCCGGTGTCGTGGCCGTCGCGGCCGGCGCGCTTGCCGTTCGATTCCATTTCGAGTTGCTGCAGGTGGCGCGGCAAGAGTTCCAGCGACTGGCTGTAGGGCAGGCAGGCGCGGCTGGCGGCGCCGAGGAAGTCGGTGTTCCAGACGTCGAGCAGCGCCAGCGTGAAAGGCAGGTTGCGCTCGGCCGGGGCCTCGAAAAAGTGCGCGTCCATGGCGGCGCCGCCGGCCAGGAAGCGGTGGAAGTTCTCGAAGCCGATCGCCAGCGCGAGGGGCAGGCCAATGGCGGACCAGACCGAGAAACGGCCGCCGACCCAGTCCCAGAACGCAAAGGCGTGGTCGGGGTCAATGCCGAACTGGGCGACGCCGGAGACGTTGGTAGACACGGCGACGAAATGGCGGCGCACCGCCTGCTCGCCCAGCGCGTCGACCAGCCAGCGCCGTGCCGAGGCGGCGTTCTGCATGGTTTCCTGCGTCGTGAAGGTCTTGCTGGCGACCACGAACAGGGTGGTGCGCGGCGACAGGCCGGCGAGCGTGGTGGCGAGGTGGGCGCCGTCGAGGTTGGAGACGTAATGTACGCGCAGATGCGCAATGCGGTGCGCGGCCAGTGCCTGGGTGGCCATCTTCGGCCCGAGGTCGGAACCGCCGATGCCGATGTTCACCACATCGAGGATCTGCTCGCCGGTGGCGCCGCGCCACTGGCCGCTGTGCAGGTCGTCGCAGAAGTCGCACATCTGTTCGAGCACGGTGCGCACCTGCGGCATCACGTCGAGGCCGTTCTGCAGGATGGGCCGCGTACCCTGGTGGCGCAGTGCATGGTGCAGCACGGCGCGGCCTTCCGTGTGGTTGATCGCCTCGCCGGCGCGCATGCGTGCAATCCAGCCCGGCACATCGGCCGCCCACCACAGCCCTTGCAGTGCCGCCAGTGCCTCCGGCGTCAGGCGCTGTTTGGCGAAGTCGATCAGGAGGCCATCATGTTCGAGCGAGAGGCGCTCGAAGCGTTGCGGGTCGGCGGCGAAGAGGTCGCGCAGGTGCAGGTGGCGCGCGCGTTCGGCATGGATGGTCAGGTTCTGCCAGGTTTGCGAAGCGACGGCCGGAGCGCTCATAACCAGACCATCATACCCATTTCGAACGGATGCGTCAGGAGTTCGTGGTAGGGATAGACGCGCATGCGGTACTCGATCTTGCCGCAGACGTCCGGCGTCATTTCCAGGGTGAAGATGCTCTCGCTGTCCTGGCCGGGGCCCTGGTAGTCCATGCGGTAGGGACGCATCGGGCGCGACTGCGCGTTCGCATTGGGCCGGCTGAACAGCAGTTCCACCGTCACGTCCGAGGGCGCGAGGCCGCCCAGGCGCACCGCGACCTCGAAGCGGGCGCTGCCGCCGAAGGCGATGCGCCGCAGGCCGTCGTCGACGCGGCGTATCGTCACGCGCGGCCAGGCCGCCTTCACACGCGCCTTCCAGGCGGCCAGTTGCCGCGCGGCCGCGAAGTCCTCCTCGCTGTAACGGCGCCACTGCTTGGCCGCGGGCTGGTAGAACTTCGTGACGTATTCGCCGACCATGCGCGCCGAGTTGAAGCGCGGCGTGATGGTGGCGATGGAGCGCTTCGACATTGCCACCCAGCCCTGCGAGTAGCCCATCTGGCCGCGGTCGTAGTAGAGCGGCACGATCTTGTCCTGCAGCAGTTCGTAGAGCGTGCGCGCTTCCTCGTAATCGCGGCGGCCCTCGTCGACGCCCTGGTCGTAGGCGCTCGAGGTCGGCTTGATGGCCCAGCCGTTTTCGTGCTCGTGGCCGGACTGGTAGCCCTCGGCCCACCAGCCGTCGAGCGCGGACAGGTTGATGACGCCGTTGATGCCGGCCTTCATGCCCGAGGTGCCGGACGCTTCGAGCGGATAGACGGGGTTGTTGAGCCACACGTCGGCGCCGGAGACGAGCCGGCGCGCCAGGCGCAGGTCATAACCTTCGACGAGCAGGATGTGGCCCATGAACTCGGGCATGTTGCCGACTTCGGCAATGCGCCGGATCAGCGCCTGGCCCGGCTCGTCGGCCGGGTGCGCCTTGCCGGCGAAGATGAACACCACCGGCCGATCGGGGTCGCTGATGATCTGCTTGAGCCACGCCAGATTCTGGAACAAGAGCGTGGCGCGCTTGTAGGTGGCGAAGCGGCGCGCGAAGGCGATGGTGAGGATGTTGGGATTCTCGGGGTCGGCCAGGCGCATCAGGCGGTCGATGTGCGCCTCGGACCCGTGCGCGCGCATGTGCTGCTGCGTGATGCGATGGCGCACCAGATGCAGCATCTGCGACTTGAGGAGCTGGCGCACGCTCCAGTACATGTGGTCGGGAATCTGGTGGATCTGCTGCCAGACCTGCGTATCGGTGAGGCGCTGCGTCCAGCCGGGGCCGAGGATGCGGTTGAAGGTCTCGTGCCACATGTCGGAGAGGAAGGTGGGCACGTGCACGCCGTTGGTGACGTGGCCGATCGGGTTCTCGCCGTGGTCGATCTGCGGCCACAGTTCCGCGCAGATCTGCGACGAGACTTCGCCATGCACGGCGGAGACGCCGTTCTGGTGCCGCGAGCCGCGGATGGCGAGCGCCGTCATGTTGAAGTCGCCGCGCCCCTGCGTCTGGCCGAGCGCCATCAGCTCGCTGACCTGGCAGCCCATGTCGGTGCAGCAGCCTTCGAAATAGTGGCGCACCATGTCCTCGGCGAAATGGTCGTGACCTGCCGGCACTGCCGTGTGCGTGGTGAAGACCGTGTTGCACGCGACGGCTTCGAGCGCGGCCGCCATGTCCATTCCGCCCTGCACGAGCTGGCGCATGCGCTCGAGGATCAGGAACGCGGCGTGGCCTTCGTTGATGTGCCAGACCGTGGGCTTGAGGCCGATCTCGGCCAGCGCCTTGACGCCGCCCATGCCGAGCACGATCTCCTGCTCGATGCGCGTCGTGCGGTCGCCGCCGTAGAGCTGGTGCGCGATGTCGCGGTCGTGTATGGAGTTCTGCTCGAGGTCGGTGTCGAGCAGGTAGAGGTCGATTCGGCCGACGGTGGCCTTCCAGACTTTCACCTCGACGTTGCGCCCGGGCAATTTGACGCTGACGTGCAGTTCGCTGCCGTCGGCGCGCACTACCGGCTTGATCGGCAGCTCGTCGAAATCGGTGTCGTTGTAGGTTGCGCGCTGGCGGCCGTCGCCGTCGATGGTCTGCAGGAAGTAGCCCTGGCGATAGAGCAGGCCGACCGCGACGAAGGGCAGCTTGAGGTCGGAGGCGGTCTTGCAGTGGTCGCCGGCCAGGATGCCGAGGCCGCCGGAGTAGATCGGCAGGCTCTCGTGGAAGCCGAACTCGGCGCAGAAGTAGGCGATCAGTTCGCCCTCGCCCATGTGCAGGCCGTGCTCGCGCGAAGGCGCCGTCAGGTAGCTGTCATAGGCCGAGAGCACGCGCGCCATCGAGGCGAGGAAGACCGGATCGGTCACGGCCTCGTCGAGCCGGTGCTGGTCGACGCGCTTCAGGAACGCCTTCGGACTGTGGCCGACCGCGCCCCAGAGCTTGCTGCCGAGGCGCGCGAACAGCGTGCGCGTCGGCCGGTCCCAGCTGTACCAGAGGTTGTTGGCGATCTCGTCGAGACGACCGAGACGGTCGGGCAGTTTCGGATTGACTTCGAGCTGGAAGCGGGTCCCTGACATGGTGCTATTTCCTGCTTATGAGGTTTGGATGATTCTACGCCCGGTGTTTGTGGGCCTCGAGGACGAAAGTCAGCTCCCGTGGTACGCCGTCGAGGTGCCACGAGAACACGAGCTCTGCGGCCTGCATGATCTTCTCGAAGCCGGCCTCGGATTGCGACACGGTGCGGTGCGCGCGCGCCACCAGCGGCAGCGCCTGGCTCATTGCGATGGTGAGGCTGCCGCCGAGCACGCCGTCGTCGAGCGTGATGCGGCTCGCCGCGGTGAGTTCGAGGTGGTCGCCGAAGCCGCAGGGAATGTCGCCGTTCTCAAGGATGTAGCGGCCAAGGTAGCCGTCACAGCTGGGCATGGCGATGTTCAGGCGGATCTCGACGCGGCCGATCGCGTCCTCGGTACGGTAGCGCACCACGAGCCGCTCGCCGTCCATGCGGTAGGTCTTGACCAGGTTGCCGGCGCACAGCACGGTCGAGAACGAGGTGTCGCCAGCCTGGCGATAGTCGTGGATTGGCCGCGGCGGCCCCTCGGCCGGGTACCAGCAGTCGTCGAACATGCTGCGTGGGCGCGTGTCGGGCTCGGCATCGCGCGCGTTGATGGCGTGGCGGAACGCGATGCGGTCGTGCGCCGAGGCGATGCCTTCGTGTTGCGCGTGGTTGCCTTGCTCGGCGTGCAGCTTGTCGTGGTAGCCCTCGTCGTGGCGGCGCAGGGTGTCGCCGAAGTTGTGCACGAGGCGCAGGCTCGACAGTTCGACCAGGGCCGCGTCGCCGTCGGCGCGCACGACGGCCAGCAGGTCGTCGCTGCGCAGGAACAGTTCATCGTTGCCGTCGCGGTCGAGGTCGCGCTTCTCAAGAGTCAGCCCCGGTGATACGCCGTGCAGTTCGGCTTCCAGTGCCAGGATGTTGTTCCACACGGCGCGGCGCAGGTGCGGCAGGTAGAGGCCGCCGAACAGGCCGTGCCAGTAGGCGTCGTTCGCCTGGGCGCGATGCAGCATCTCCTGCATCTCCGGCGTGCGCCGCTCTTCGGGCAGCGCCGCGAAGCGAGCCGAAACGTCGAGCATGCGCTTGTGCATCCAGTTCGATTCCGGGTAGCGCATGAAGAAGTTGCGCCACATGCCGCCGCGCACGAAGGCCTTGCGGTTCTCGAAGCGGTTGGCCTGCTTTTCCTGTTCCACCAGCGCGTGGTAGGCGCGCGCCGCCGGCGCCGGCAGCGTCCACTCGTTCATTTCGATGTAGGACGTGGTCGGCAGGTAGACGATGCCGCGGGTCGGCTGCGCGGCGTGGAAGTCGGCGTAGGTCGCGGTCTTGATGAGCTTCGATGCGAGCACGCCCTCGATGAACTTGGTCAGCCAACCCTGCTCGTACACCCAGTGGTAGGTCTCGGGCCAGATGCCGAATTTCTCGATGTCGTCGAAGTAGACGGCGGCGCGGTGGCCCTCGCGCGCGAGGTGTTCGAGCCAGGCCACCGCGGCTTCGGCCGGCGAAAACGGCAGGCGGTA
>DATJQH010000109.1:0-20733 GCA_035505955.1 Rhodocyclaceae bacterium | reverse complement strand
GAATGGCCCGAGGAACGCACGCTCGACTGGCTGATCCGCTACTGGCAGGCGGCGAAGAAGGCCGGCCTGCCGGTGCGCGCCGACTTTGTCGACTTCCACCGCGACTACGAGTGGATGGGCGTGCAGCGCCACGTCAAGGTGCTCGGCATCTTCGCGCGCCTGTGGCACCGCGACGGCAAGGACGGCTACCTCAAGGACATGCCGCTGGTGGCGAAGTACCTGCGCACCGCCTGCGAGCGCTGGCGCGAATTGGCGCCGCTGCTGCAGATCCTCGACGCGGTCGAAGAGCGCAGCGTGCAAGCGGGTTACACATTTTGAAGGCGATGATCCTCGCGGCGGGGCGCGGCGAGCGCATGCGCCCGCTCACCGACCGCACGCCGAAGCCGCTCTTGCCGGTCGCCGGCAAGCCGCTGATCGTGTGGCACCTGGAGCGGCTGGCGCGTGCCGGCATCCGCGACCTCGTCATCAACCACGAGCACCTCGGCGACCAGATCGAGGCACTGCTCGACGACGGCTCGGCCTGGGGCGTCGCCATCCGCTATTCGGTCGAGCCGCACGGCGCGCTGGAAACCGCGGGCGGCATCGCCAATGCACTGCCCCTGCTCGGTGGTGCCCCCTTCCTGGTTGTCAATGGCGATATCTGGTGCGACCTCGACTTTGCTGCGTTGCCGAATCTTGCCGAACGCGACCTCGCGCACCTCGTGCTGGTGCCGAATCCGCCGCACCATGCCGATGGCGATTTCGCGCTCGAAAACGGCCGCGTGCGCGGCGTACCACCAAGGCTGACTTTCAGCGGCGTTGGCGTGTACCGCCCCGACCTGTTCGCGGCGATCGAACGCGGCCAGCGGGCCCGGCTCGCGCCGATCCTGCGCGCCGCGATGGACGACGATCGCGTCTCCGGCCAAATCCACAACGGCCGCTGGGTCGATGTCGGTACGCCGGAACGCCTCGCGGCGCTCGATGAGGAAGTGCGCGGCCACCTATAATCGGTCCATGGATACCACGCCCTTCATCGACCGCCGCAAACGCCTCCTCGCCCGCATGACCGAACTCGGCGGCGGCGTCGCCATCCTGCCCACCGCCACGGAAAAGCCGCGCAACCGCGACAACCCGTATCCGTACCGCGCCGACAGCTATTTCCAGTACCTCACCGGGTTCACCGAGCCCGAGGCGGTGCTGGTACTGGTTGCCGGCGACGATGCCCGAAGCATCCTGTTCTGTCGCGACCGCGATCCGGACCAGGAGATCTGGGACGGTTTCCGCTGCGGACCGGAGCGCGCTCCGGAGACGCTGGGCGTCGACGAAGCGCATTCGATCAAGTCGCTCGGCGAGAAGCTCCCCGACCTCATCGCCAACCGGCCGGCGCTCTGGCACTCGCTGGGCTTCGACGCCGCATGGGACGAACGCATCGGCAACGCGCTCAATGCCGTGCGCGCGCAGGCGCGCACCGGCAAACGCACGCCCGCGGTCATGTACGACCTGCGCACCGCGCTCGACGAAATGCGGCTCATCAAGGACGCGCACGAGATCGCGCTCATGCGCCGCGCCGCCGACATCGCCGCCGCCGCGCACCGCCGCGCCATGCGCGCAGCCGCGCCGGGCCGCTGGGAATACGAGATCGAAGCCGAGTTCCTGCACGAGTTTCGCAGGAGCGGCAGCCAGTCGCCTGCCTACAGCACCATCGTCGCCTCCGGCGCCGGCGGCTGCATCCTGCACTACATCGCCAACGACCGCCAAATGCGCGACGGCGAACTGCTGCTGATCGACGCCGGCTGCGAACTCGACGGTTATGCCTCCGACATCACGCGTACCTTTCCCGTCAACGGGCGCTTCTCCGGCGCGCAGGAAGATGTCTACGAACTCGTCGAGGCCGCCCAGGCCGCCGCCATCGCCACCATCCGGCCCGGCGCGCATTTCATGGCCGCGCACGAAGCGGCGCTGAAGGTGATCGCGCAGGGCCTGGTCGACCTCAAGCTCCTGCACGGCAGCGTCGACGGCGTCATCGAATCGGAAAGCTACAAGCGCTTCTTCATGCACAGGACGAGTCATTGGCTGGGCATGGACGTGCACGACGTCGGCGATTACAAGACCAGCGAGAGCAAGGACGAGTGGCGGTCGCTCGCGCCCGGCATGGTGCTGACCGTCGAACCGGGCTGCTACATCCGCGCCGCCGACGACGTACCTGCCGCCTTCCATGACATAGGCATTCGCATCGAGGACGACATGCTGGTCACCGCGGACGGCGGCGAGGTCCTCACGGCCGCTGCGCCGAAATCCATCGCCGACATCGAAGCGCTGATGGCCGATCGGTCGACATGACCATCGCGGTCGTTGGCGGCGGGCCCGCCGGCATGGCGATGGCCCTCGCCCTGCACCATCAGGGCGTCGCCGCCGAGATCCTTGACGCGCGCGAGCGCGGTGCAGCGAAAGCCGACAAGCGCGTTCTCGCGCTCTCGCATGGCGCACGGCAGATCCTAGAATGGCTCGACGTCTGGGCCACTATCCCCCACACGCCGATCACGACGATCCACGTCTCGCACCAGGGCGGCCTTGGCCGCACGAAGATCACCGCCGAGGACGAGGGTGTGCCAGCACTGGGCTACGTGCTCGCTGCGGGCGACCTCGCCAGCGCGCTCGATACCGCGCTGACGAAAGCCGGCATCGCGTTTCGCGATCATGAACGCGTGGATGCGCAGCCCGCCATGCACGATTGGCCACTCACGATCTGGGCCGAAGGCGCGGTCGACGACGCGGCGGCGGTCGTGCGCGACTATGGCCAGCACGGCGTCATCTGCACCGCAACGGCCGACGAGCCACACCGCGGTCGCGCCTGGGAGCGCTTCACGCCAGAAGGCCCAGTCGCCGCTTTGCCGTGGGGGAGCGACTATGCCGTCGTCCTGACCTGTCCGGCCGACAACTCGGCGCAGGTCGGCGCACTCGATGACGCGGCGTTCCTCGCCACGCTGCAGGCGCGCTTCGGCGGCCGTGTGCGCTTCACTTCCGCCGGCGAACGCTTCGTCTTCCCGCTCGGCCTGCGCTACCGAAAGTCAGCCGTCGCGGTACGCCAGGCCTGGATCGGCAATGCCGCGCAGACTCTCCATCCGGTCGCGGGACAAGGCTTCAACCTCGCATTGCGCGACGTATTCGAACTCGCACGCGTGCTGGCCGGCGCTTCGGACCCCGGCGCACCCGAACTGCTGGCGCGCTACGACGCCGCGCGCAAGCTGGACCGCAGCGCCACCATCGGCTTCACCGGCACGCTGGTGCATCTGTTCAGCAATGACAACCCGCTGCTGCGCCATGCGCGCGGCGCGGGACTCCTCGCACTCGATCTCTTTCCGCCGGCGCGGCATTTCGTGGCACGCCGCATGATGTTCGGCGCCCGGGGCTGGTAGGAACGATTGAGCCGATGTCGAGTCAAACCTGCGTCGATCGCAGGCGTGCGTGCGCTTTCGCGATCCTCCAGTACCATGCGCGGATGACCCTGAACAACAAGAACCCTTCCCGGGCGATTCTCCTGATCCTGTCGCTCGGCGCCGTAGCGTGCGCGCCGCTGCCCGCCGACCTGCCCGAGCGGCCGGTGGCCGTCGCGCCGCACACGGAGGCCACGGTCGGCAGCATTGCCGGCACCGAGGCACCCGCGTGGCTGGCGACACCTTGGTGGCGCTCCTTTGCCGATGAGACGCTGGACGGACTCATCGAACGTGCCCTGGCGGGCAATCCGTCGCTGACGATGGCGAAGAGCCGCGTCGAGGCCGCGCAGCGGATGGAGCGCCTGGCCGAGATCAACGCCGGCGTCAACGCCGACGGTTCGGTTGCCGTGCAGCGCAGCCGGCTCACTGCCAACGGCATCTTCCCGCCGCCGATCGGCGGCAGCACCTACACGCAGGAAGATGCCACGCTCAGCGTCGCCTACACCTTCGACTGGTGGGGCAGGAATCGCGCGCTGATCGCCGCCGCGACCAGCGATGCGGCCGCGGCCCGCGCCGAGGAGGACGCGGCCCGGCTTGCGGTGTCGGCCCTGGTCGCCGACGCCTATTTCGGCCTGGCCGATGCGACGGCGCGCAAGGACATGGCGTGCGAATCAGCCGACAAGCGCAAGAGCGCGCTGCAGTTGATCAAGGTGCGCCTGGGCCAGGGCCTCGACCCTGCGGACCGGACGCGCCAGGCTGAGGCCACGCTGGCGCAGGACCACGACGCCTGCGACCGCCTGGAATATGAGGCGCGTTCCTGGCGCTATCGTCTCGCCGCGCTGCTGGGCGAAGGCCCGGACGATGCCGCCGCGCTGCCGGTGCCGAAGCTCGATGCGCCCCTGCCGCTGCCCGCCGCCCTGCCCCTCGACTGGCTGGCCGGGCGCCCCGACGTGGCCGCGCAGCGACGCCGCATCGAGGCCGAGGCGGCGCGCAGCGACGTGGCGCGCGCCGACTTCTACCCGAACGTCGACATCACGCTGCTCGCCGGGCTCGAGAGCATCAAGCTCGCGCGCTGGCTGCGCCGCGACAGCCTGAACGGCGGCGTCGGCCCGGCCCTGCACATCCCGTTCTTCAGCACGCGCACCCTGCAGGCGCGCCTCGGCCTGCAGGAGGCGAGCTACGCTGCCGCGGTCGGCGACTACAACAGCACCGTGGTCGAGGCCGCGCGCCAGGTGGCCGACGGCTACGCCCTGAACGCCAGTCTCGCGCAGCGCGGCGCGGCCCAGGCCGAGTTCCTCACCGCGGCCGAACGCGCCGAGGCACTCACAGCGACGCGCAAAGAGCGCGGGCTCACGGACCAACTCGATCTTCTCAACCACAACGTCGCGGTGCTCGCGGCACGCCAGGCAGATGCGCAACTGCGCGCCGCGCGCCTGCGCGCCACCGTGGCGCTGGCGCAGGCCCTGGGCGGCGCGAGCCGCCCCCCGTCCCCGTAGGTCATCCATGGCAAACGAAAACAACAACGGCACCCACCGCAAGCGCGCCCTCATCCTGCTTGCCACTGTCATCATCGTCGCCGCGCTCGGCTACCTGCTCTGGTGGTTCTTCCTGGGCCGCTATCACGAGACGACCGACGATGCCTACGTCTCGGGCAACCTGATCCGCGTCACGCCGCGTGTGCCCGGCGCGGTTGTCGCGGTGCTCGCCGACGACAGCGACTATGTGAAGCGCGGCCAGGTGCTGGTGAAGCTCGACGACACCGACGCCCGCGTCGCGCTCGGCCGCGCCGAGGCCGACCTTGCCGATGCCGTGCGCCGCGTGCGCCAGTACTTCGATCTCGTCGACGAGCGCACGGCCAACCTGAACCTGAAGCAGGAGGCGCTGCGGCAGGCGCAGGCCGACCTGGAGCGGCGCAGCGGCCCGGCGGCCGAACAGGAAGCGGTGTCGCAGGAGGAAGTGGACCACGCGCGCATCGCCGCCAGCCGCGCCGGGAACGATCTCAAGCTCGCGCAGGCGCAGTTGGCCAGCGCACGCTCGGCCGTCGCCGGCACCACCGTCGCCGACAATCCCGCCGTCATGCAGGCGGCCGCGCGCCTGCGCGATGCCTACCTCGCCGCCAGCCGCTGCGAGATCCGCGCCGCGGACAGCGGCTACATCGCCAAGCGCAGTGTGCAGGTGGGCCAGCAGGTGGCCGTGGGCGCGGCGCTGATGGCCGTGGTGCCGCTCGACCAGCTCTGGGTCGACGCGAACTTCAAGGAGGACCAGTTGAAGAGGCTGCGCATCGGCCAGGCCGTGGAGCTGGTGTCCGACTATTACGGTGGCGACGCGGTGTTCCACGGCAAGGTGGTGGGAATCGAGCCGGGCACGGGCGCGGCCTTCTCGCTGCTGCCGCCGCAGAACGCCAGCGGCAACTGGATCAAGATCGTGCAGCGGCTGCCGGTGCGCGTGGCGCTCGACCCGAAGGAAATCGCCGCGCATCCGCTCATGGTCGGCCTTTCCATGAAGGCTGATGCCGACACGCACGACCAGAACGGCTCCGTGCTCGGCACGGGCACCGGCGCCGGCCGCTACGAGACGTCCATCGACAACGCCGCCGAGAAGGATGCCGACGCGCTGGTGGCAAAGATCGTCGCCGCCAACCGCGGTCGCTGAGCATGGCCGACGCACCGCGGCCGCCGCTGCACGGCGCCAATCTCGTCCTGCTGACGCTGGCGATGGGCCTGGGCACCTTCATGCAGGTGCTCGACACTTCGATCGCCAACGTCTCGCTGCCTGCGATTTCGGGCGACCTGGCGGTGAGCCCGAACCAGGGCACCTGGGTCATCACCTCGTTCGCGGTCAGCAACGCCATCGCGCTTCCGCTCACCGGCTGGCTGTCGCGCCGCATCGGCGAGGTGCGTTTGTTCGTTGCCTCGACGCTGCTGTTCACCTTCGCCTCGTGGCTGTGCGGCATGGCGCCCAACCTGCCGCTGCTGATCGCCTTCCGCGTCCTGCAGGGCGCGGTGGCGGGGCCGATGGTGCCGCTCTCGCAGAGCCTGCTGCTCGCCAACTACCCGCCCGAGAAGCGATCGATCGCGCTGGGGCTGTGGTCGATGACCGTGATCGTCGCGCCCATCCTCGGGCCGATCATGGGCGGCTGGATCACCGACAACCTCAACTGGCCGTGGATCTTCTACATCAACCTGCCCGTCGGCATCCTCTCCGCCGCACTGTCCTGGCAGTTGTTGCGCGACCGGGAATCCGAAACGGTACAGCGGCCGATCGACGCCGTCGGCCTCGTGCTGCTCGTGCTCGGCATCGGCGCGCTGCAGCTGCTGCTCGACCGCGGCAACGACCTCGACTGGTTCGAGTCGTCGCAGGTCGTCGCCCTCGCCATCGTCGCCGTGGTCGCGCTGGCCTTCATGATCGCCTGGGAGCTGACCGAGGACCACCCGGTGGTGGACCTGCACCTGTACGGCCACCGCAACTTCCTCGTCGGCTCGGCGATCCTTTCCATCGGCTATTTCGTCTTCTTCGGCAACGTCGTCATCCTGCCGCTGTGGCTGCAGACGCAGATGGGTTATACGGCGACCTGGGCCGGGCTCGCCGCGGCGCCCATCGGCATCCTGCCCATCTTCCTCTCGGCCCTTGTGGGCAAGAACATGCACAAGCTCGACCTGCGCATCTGGGCCACTTTCGCCTTCGGCGTCTTTGCGGCAGTCTCGTTCTGGAACAGCGGCTTCAACACCGACGTCACGTTTACGAACCTCGTCGTGCCGCGCCTGCTGCAAGGCTTCGGCGTCGCCGCCTTTTTCGTGCCGCTGACTTCGCTCACGCTGTCCGACCTGCCGCCGGGCATGCTCGCGAGCGCAACGGGCCTGTCCAACTTCTCGCGCATCCTCGCGGGCAGTTTCGGCACCTCGCTCTCGATCACGCTCTGGGACCGGCGCAGCACCTACCACCACGCCATTCTCGCCGAACATGTCACGCCCTATTCACCGGCGACCGACATCACCCTGGGCGCGCTCGGCGACGTCGGGGTGCCGACGCCCGCCGACGCCGCGTTGCTCGAGCGCATGGTGCACCAACAGGCCGTGATGCAGGCGACGAACGACATCTTCTGGCTTTCGGGATGCCTGTTCGTGTGCCTCATGCTGCTCGTCTGGTTTGCCAAGCCGCCCCGGCATGGCGTCGCAGGCGGCGGATCGGGCGCGCACTGATACCATAGCGGCTTGTCGAAGACACACGGAAGCACCCGCATGAAGCCGCTCAAGATTGTCGCCGTACTGCTCGTCACCTGGTTCGCCACGCTCGCACTTTGCGCCGAGGCGCGCGACAGCGCCACGGGCTTCGATGCCAGCGCGAATCCTGCCGCCGACGTCGCCAGGGCCGTGCAGCAGGCTAAGGCCACGCACCGCAAAGTGCTGGTGATCGCCGGCGGCGAGTGGTGCCCATGGTGCCGCGCCCTCGATGCCTTCATAACGAACGATGCCGACGCGCGATCGGCGCTCGACCGCGCGTTCGTGACCGTGCATGTGTACTACGGCGAGAAGAACCGTAACGAGGCCTTCTTCGCCACGATGCCGCGTGCCAAGGGTTACCCGCATTTCTGGATCCTGGCCTGGAACGGCGAACTCATCGAGTCGGTCGACACCTCGATCATCGAAGACGGCAAGAGCGGCTACGACAAGGAGAAGTTCCTGCGCTTCGTCGCCGAATACGGCGGCACCTGAACTGGCCGACACAGCCGAAGGCTGCCATCAATCAGCAGCCCGTGAGTTAGTCCGCCCTTAACCTTGACGCGGAAGTGGGAAACTACTACCGTTCGGCATATTGCCGCTGGCGGCACCGCCCTGGTATTCGAGAATGAAGAAGAGACTCTTCAAGTTCTTTGGCGTCGCACTTGCTGGTCTCTTGTCCGGATGTGGCGGGGGTGGCGGGGGAGGTGGCGCCACGGACTCCACGGCGGCCCCATACATTCTCGCCAACGTCTTCAGCTTTCCAACTGGACAGG
Source organism: Rhodocyclaceae bacterium (assembly GCA_035505955.1). GTDB lineage: Bacteria > Pseudomonadota > Gammaproteobacteria > Burkholderiales > Rhodocyclaceae > Fen-999. Next base: position 12,327 of record DATJQH010000109.1, on the reverse strand, counting down.
TTCCCGCCGGATTCGCGCAAGCAGGCGAGAATACCGTTGCAACTGTCTGGGTTGCCGATCGGAGCGGAGGCTCGCCAATCACAAATGCGAGCGTATCGGTAAACGGGGTGGCAGTGACGTACGTGGCGGCGGATCAGACTTACGAAGCTTCCTTGAACGTCGCGCCGGCGGCGACCGTTACTCTGAGCGTCACGGTAGGCGGCAAGACGTACACGGTCTCCACAGATCAACTCTCGACCTACCCGATCATCACCTCTCCCGCCTCCGGCGCTACGTGGTCGCGATCAGCTTCGCACACCGTCGCCTGGTCGGGAATCAACCCGACGGCGGCTACGCCTAGTGTCATGGCGATAACTGACAGTGCCGGCAACATCGTCTGGCCTTCCACTGGCGACTTCGTCACACTGACGCTAAGCCCAACAGCAGTCCTGGTTCCCTCTGGCCAATTGACGACGGGAGATCGGCTCGTGATTGCCGGAGACCTGAAGAGTGCTGGCATTCCGGCCGCCGCGACGGATTCTATCCTGGTGGTTGGCGGCTTCACCTACACACCGGTCACCGTCAGCGACGGCAGCGGACCCGCAGCATCACTGCAGTCAATTGCTGTGACGCCAGCCAACGCGACGATCGCATCTGGCCGCACCAGCATGCTCACAGCGACTGGAACCTATTCGGACGGTAGCTCACTGGACCTGACGACGCAGGCTGCCTGGTCCTCGTCCGACTCGGCGAAGGTCACGGTAAGCAGTACCGGGCTTGTGACCGGACTGACCTACGGATCCGCGACCATCACTGCCGCATTGGGAGGCGTTTCCAGTTCCTCTGTCGTTCGTGTCTTCCAGCCGACATCCTCGCCCACACCGCCACTAGGCCAGTCAGTCGCCTATCAGGTCGATTACGCCCACTCGGGACGGGCGGTGTTTGCTGATGCGGTCACGTTTCCGACTACGGTACCAGCCTGGTCGGTGACCCTGAACGGCAGTGTCTCCTATCCACTCGTTGCGAATGGGAAGGTATTTGTTCTAACGGAGGCCAAGTCGCTGTATGCGCTGAACGAACAGTCCGGCAGCATCGTCTGGGGCCCCGTTTCCCTGTCGAGCACCGTCAAGCTACCTGGACATGCATACGACAACGGCAAACTGTTTGTTGTGAGTGCAGATGGCATGCTCAGTTCGTTCGACGCCTCCACTGGTCAAGCCGGGTGGAGCACTCAGCTCACGGGGCAATACGCTTTTGACTCGGCGCCAACTGCTCGTAACGGAGTTGTCTACGTCGCAGGCAGCGGTGGCGCCGGTACGTTGTATGCCGTCGATGAAGCCGATGGCGCAGTGCTTTGGATTGCGCCCGTTGCAAACGGACAGGACAGTTCTCCAACGATCTCTGATGACGGCGTATTTGTTTCCTACCCTTGTCAGGTCTACAAGTTTGATCCGGTATCCGGCGGTCCGCTCTGGCACTATGCTGAATCGTGCGGCGGCGGTGGCGGGTATACCGCTGCGTACGCAAACGGCCGGCTCTATGCACGCGACTGGACCACGCCGACCGCAAAGATATTCGACGCCGCCAGCGGTAGCATTCTCGGCAACTTCACGTCCGCGCAGATTCCCGCGGTCTCGACATCCACAAGTTACTACCTGGATGCCGGAACGTTGCGGGCTTTCGACATCTCCTCCAGTTCGGAAGTCTGGCATTTTGTCGGCGACGGTTCCCTGGTCTCCGCCCCGATCCTGATCAACAGCGCGGTAATCGTTGGCTCGGCCTCAGGTACCGTGTACGCCCTCAACGCAGTCACCGGATCACAGATCTGGAGTGCAAGCGCCGGTGCGGCGATTGCACAGTCAACTGACATGACTTCAGGGCAGCTGACCGGATTCGGTGCAGGCGATGGGTATCTGGTTGTTCCCGCGGGAACCGTACTTACCGCGTGGCACGTCACCGGACCCTGATGCAATAGTCAGCCCTCGTGGTACGCCGTGCGGACGCCGCCGGCGGCAGTCCGGCAGGTAGCGCTTGCCGGACGCGCTTGACGATCGGTATAATGTTGATCAAAACAATCAACTATAACGATACCGGTTCGCCCCAACAGGAGACTTTGGATGATTCTTGTCAATGGCAGGAAGATCGACACCACGACCGATGGCTATCTTGCACGCCTCGAAGACTGGTCGGAGGAGGTGGCGGTCTATCTTTCCGAACGCGACAACGTGTTGCTGACCGACGGCCATTGGCGGGTCATCAACGTGGTACGGCAATACTTCAAGCGGTACGGCATCACGCCCAACCTGCGCACGCTTCAGAAGCTGCTGCGGGAAGAGTTCGGCGAAGAGCAGGCGCACATGCTCGAGCTCTTCGATTACGGCGATGCGGCCAAGCAGGCCGCGCGCTACGCGGGAACCCCGAAGCCGACCGGTTGCATCTGACGCGCGGGCGCGACGCGATCAGCGCGCGTTGCCCGCGTGCGCCGCCACCCGGAGCTGCGCCGGGTCGACGCGGACGAAGATCGAGTCCGCCGTCACGGTCAGCAGATCGCCGGCCCGGACTTCGCACAGCACGCGCGTCTTGCGCCCCACGGGCCCCTCCACGCGCGCCTTGAGCGTGAGTTCGACACCCATCGGCGTCGGCTTCAGGTAGGTGATGTTCAGGTTGCCCGTCGCGCATTCCAGCTTCGGCTGCGTGCCCGGCGCGCGGCCTTCATTCCGATAGTGGTAGGCCATCACTGTCCAGTTGGAATGGCAGTCGACCAGCATGGCGATGAAGCCGCCATAGACGAGCCCCGGCCAGCCGATGAACTCGGGACGCGGCGTGTGCTTGCAGATGACGTGTACGCCGTCATCGTCCCAATAGCTCTTGAGGTGAAGCCCGCTCGGGTGCGCACTGCCGCAACCGAAACAGGTTCCGTCGGGGGCTGCCATGTCCTGCAGGTAACGAGATGCCGTCATGCGTGTTGCTTTCCGTGGTTGTGTGGACGAAGTGGATTCGGAATTCCTGCCGCGTCGGGCGGAAGAGGATCTCGTTGATGTCGACGTCGTCGGGCTGGCTCATGGCAAAAGCGACGGCGCGCGAACGAATCGGCCGGGATCGCCAGCACGAATTATCCGCCCATCGCGGCGGTTCTGATATTCGAAGCAGGTGTATGCTGGGAGACTCCAAGCAGACGAAAGCACATCATGATCGTACGTCGTCGAACCTGGCTTTACCGCCTTCCCGGTCAGCGCATCGTTCGCAGCGTTTCGTTCAAGGTTCCCGTGACGGCCTCGCAAGTCAAGGAGGCGCTGCGGCAATCCGTGGGAATGCCGCAGGAACTCTGGGGCCGCAGCATCCCAACCTGAGCGGAGGGATACGGGAGTCGCGAGGTGTCGCGCAAAGCGGCGAAGAAATTCCTTGCAATTGCGGGCCGCGTAGTCCATAGTGACGCCCGCGATCCTCAAGTAGTGCCGTTGCTGTTCGGTTCTGTATCCGCATTCGTGCGGGAAAATCCCCTCATCACCCCGCTGTCTTGACGCTTCGCCCCCAGGGGCAGGACCCCTTTCTTTTACTGTCTTTTCAGGATATTCAAGACATGGCAATTGGCACAGTCAAGTGGTTCAACGATTCGAAGGGTTTCGGTTTCATTACCCCCGATGGCGGCGGCGAAGATCTCTTCGCCCACTTCTCGGCGATTCAGGCGCAGGGTTTCAAGACGCTGAGCGAAGGTCAGCGCGTCAGTTTCGACGTGACGACCGGCCCGAAGGGCAAGCAGGCGGCGAACATCCGCCCGGCTGAATAGTTGGTCGTTTCGGCACGCCCTTGCGGCGTGTCGCGGCAAGCCCGGCTCGTGCCGGGCTTTGTCTTTTTCTGATCACCGGTTTCGGAGTATTCGTGGCCAAGGAAGAACTTCTCGAAATGAACGGGGTAGTGATGGAAGTACTACCCGATTCGCGCTTTCGCGTCACGCTGGACAACGGCCACGACCTGATCGCCTACAGCGCGGGCAAGATGCGCAAGCATCACATCCGCATTCTCGCGGGAGACCGGGTCTCTCTCGAGCTGTCTCCGTACGACCTGAGCAAGGGGCGGATCACGTTCCGCCACATCGAAGGCCGTGCTCCTGTCGCCGCCGCACCGCGCCGGCATTGAAAGGTCGCGTACCATGAAGGCATCTCCCATCTTCGAGCTCATCAAGAAGCACGGCCAGGTGCGCGATGCGGAGATCGCCATGGCACTGGGACTGGGGCTCTCGAAGGTGCGCAGCTCGCTGTCCGATCTCTCCGCGACGGGACACATCTCCTGCTGCAGCGTGACGCGCTTCCAGGACGGCAAGTCCGTCGAGGAGATTCTCTGCCGGGTTTCCGGCTACATCCCTCCGGCCGCACCGGGACGCAAGCCGAAGCGCTAGCCGGGGCCTACTTCGCTTCGGATTCCCGCTGCCTGACGCGTTGCTTCCTGCCGTAGGCAAACGCCCAGACGATGGCGACAAAGCCTGCCACCAGCGCCATCCATTCGAAGTTCTCAATAAGCCACAGAACCACGTTTCACCTGTGTAATCGGGACGAACGTCCGGGGCGCCAGTATGCCATGCTCCGTTCGCACTTGGCCCCGGTCGCCCGCCAAAGTCAGCCCCCGCGGTACGCCGCGCTGCAGCCGGCGCCATGGCACACGCGAGGGCCAACCGAAGCCAAGTTGTCGTACCATTGCGCCAGAACAATATCGGGAGGATGGTGATGGCAAGTCGCATATCGCCTATCGATTGCATTGCCGTCGCGACACTCCTCCTCTCGTTTGCACGTCCGGCGGCCGCCGATGAAACGATCGTGATCTTTCGTCATGCCGAAAAGCCGCCGTCGGGGCTGGGTCAGCTGACTTGCCAGGGACTCAACCGGGCGCTGGCGCTGCCGCGCGTGCTCACGCGCCTCTTCGGCAAGCCCGAGTCGATCTACGCACCCGATCCGAGCGTCGAGATCACCGAGGGGCCGCTCAATCATTACAGCTACGTTCGACCGCTCGCCACCGTCGAACCGACGGCGATCCGGCTCGAGATGCCCATCAACACGCAATACGGCTTCAAGGACATCGACGGCCTCATCGCCGAGATCACATCGCGCCCGTTTTCGGATCAGGTGGTCTTCGTTGCCTGGGAGCACGTGTACGCCCACAAGCTCACGATTCGGCTGCTGCGCAAGTACGGCGGCGACACCTCGGGGGTCCCGGCCTGGCCGGGCGACGACTTCGACACATTGAACGTGGTGACGATTTCCGGCGGCAAAGCAACGTACAAGCACCTGGCGGAAGGTTTGAACGGACAGCCCGCCGCTTGTCCGGAGACGCCGTAACCACGCCTGTCGCCGGCTCAGGGCGCGCAGTCGCTGATGTAGGCGCCCGCGTAGCAATGCGCGATGCCGAAAGCATCCCCCGAATTCTGGCGGGGCATCGCCTGGTATCGAGGCGTACCGCTCTGGCTGTGGCGCAACTCCTGGCTGCGCGCGAGCTTCCAGGTGCCGCCAATCTTCCGCCATTGCGCCTTGCCCGTTACCTGCACCACGACCGGCACCCACTGGCCATTGCCGTTGCGGTAGTCCAGCCGGTACACCTGGTCCAGATCGACATTGGCGACGCCATTGTCGATGCTCACGTTCTTCAACACGAATTTGATGCGGTTATGCCGGCTGCGCGCGAACAGGCGCTTCACGTCGGCCCGGTATTGCGCGGCGGAGACCTTCTTCGAGTGCACGTCCGTGAATTCCGCATCGGGAGCGACGAGCGCCATCAGTCGGTCGACGTCGCGATCGGCCACCGCCCGCGTCATCGTGTCATAGAGGCCACTCAGTTGCGCGGCCTCCGGCGGCTCCGCCGCATCCAAGCACGCCGAACCTGCCAGCGCAACGGCAGAGACGAACAGTACGGCCAGCGCCCGCAGCGGTCGAGCGCTCTTTGCATCCCTTGGCAGTGGTGACAGGCCTCTCATCGCCGGCATTTTGAATGACGCGCCATTGTGCATCAAGGCGCGATCGCCCGCTGTCCTGGGCACTCGCGTCTGCGAAAGTCAGCCCCCGTGGTACGCCGTCCAAAGGCCGCAGACGCGCCGCGGCGGCCCGAGGCGCAGTCGTTCTTCCGCTGTTGCGTCGACCAGGGCCGACTGGCGCCGGGACATTGGACTTCTTGGAGCGGTCACCAGAGTGTAAAGATCGCTTCCTATCATCTCCCGCATGTTCCAGTTCCGAAATCCACACACTTGGGAGGTAGGTCATGAAGTTCAAGAGGATTGCCTTGGCGGTGATGATGGCCTCGTCGTCGTACTATCTGGTGGCCTGTGGCGGCGGCAGCGGCGGCAGCGGCAGCACCCGCTCGACGGGCACGTTCATCGATTCGCCCGTCAAGGGTCTGTACTACGAGGCCTCGCCCTCCGGCGCGTCCGGCACGACGGACGCTGACGGCAAGTTCGACTACTACGCGGGCGATACTGTCCGCTTCTATGTGGGCGGCAAGTCCGGCACATCGCTCGGCAGCACGGCTGGCGATGCCATCGTCGGCCCCTTCGACCTGACCGGCAACACTGCCAAGGACTGGAGCAACGCCAGCACCATCAGGATGCTGCAAGTGCTGCAGTCGCTGGATGCCGACGGTGATCCCTCCAATGGCATCGACATTTCCGGAAAGACCGTTCCCGCCAACTGCAGCCTGCTGGACCAGTCCGGCTGCACCGTCTCGGCTGCCGACGCCAAGGGCCATTACGCCGATTCCCTGACCGGGCAGGACAAGGCCAACTACACCTTCACCGCCATCGATCCTTCGTCGGGCGATGCCGCGAATCGCACCAACCGCAGCTCGGCCAACGTGAACGTCGACGGCAAGGACCACGCCATCGGCTTTACCTCCATCCTGCGCAGCGGCGACCAGGTGGGCAGCGATGCCAACCTAAATGTCTTCGGCCAGATCGTCGACAACCAGATGAAGCCGGTGCTCGCGGCCGATGGCTCGAAGACCATCAGCAACTATGAGGACTTCAGCTCGCTGCTGCCCGTGGGCGGCAAGTTGTTTTCGGTGAACCACCTGGAAGCCATTCCCGGCGCGCTCTACCTGACCGAACTCAGCCAGGACGCCACCACCGGCAAGCTGACCGCCGTCAGCACCAAGGCCATCGACGTCTCGGGCATCGACGGCATCTGGGATCCCTGCGCCGGCTCGGTCAGTCCGTGGAACACGCACTTGGGCAGCGAAGAATACGAGCCGGATGCCAGCATCCCGCTGGCCACAAACACCTACCTGAGGGGCATGTCGCCGTACTACGGCGGCGGCACCACGATCGGCGGCGACGCCAACCAGCTCAACGCCTACAACTATGGCTGGGCCACCGAAATCGCCGTCACCGACGCGAGCGGCAGCCTCACGGTGAAGAAGCACTACAGCATGGGCCGCTTCGCCCATGAGTTGTCCTACGTGATGCCGGACAAGAAGACGGTCTACCAGTCGGACGACGGCGCCAACGTCGGCTTCTTCATGTACGTGGCCGACACCGCGGCCGACCTGACGGCCGGCACGCTCTACGCCGCCAAGTGGACCCAGGCCAGCGCAGATGGCGCCACGGACCTCCCCGGTGCCAGCATCAGTTGGGTCAAGCTCGGCCATGCCAGTGATGCCGAGGTACGCACCCTGATTACGGGTGGCACGACCTTCGACCAGATCTTCGACAAGCAGGCGCCGGTGAGTGGCGTGTGCGCAGCGGGCTACACCTCGATCAACGCCAGCCACAACGACACCTACGGCCAGGAATGCCTGCAGCTCAAGACCGGCATGGAGAAGGCCGCCGCTTTCCTCGAAACACGCCGCTACGCCGCCTATGTCGGCGCCACGACCGAGTTCCGCAAGGAAGAGGGCATCACCTTCGATCCGGAAGGCAAGCATCTCTATGTCTCCTACAGCGAAGTCGACCAGGCCATGGAGAGCAACAAGAAGAACGGTGCCGCCAACACCTCGTACGACGTCGGCACCACGAACGACATCAAGGCGCTCTTCAACTACTGCGGCGCGGTCTACGCCTACACGGTGGGCAGCGACAGCGACATCGGCAGCAGCTTCGTGGTCAAGGCAACCGATCCAGCCTCCGGAATCGCGGGCCGCATGACCACCGTGGTCGACCCGAACAAGGTCAATCCCAGCACCATCGCCGCATACGATGCCTCCAGCCCCTATGCAGGCAGCAAGTGCGACATCACCGGCATCGCCAACCCGGACAACATCACCTTCATCCGCGGCCGCAAGACGCTGGTGATCGGCGAGGACACCACCGATGGCCACTGGAACGACATGACCTGGGCGTACAACGTCGGCTCGAAGGCACTGACCCGCATCTTCACCTCGGTGTATGGCGCGGAGAACACCTCGACCTACTACTATCCGAACGTCAATGGCTTCGGCTACCTGATGCAGGTGGTGCAGCATCCCTACACGGAAGCCATGCCGTCGGGCACGACGCCCAACACACCGGCGGACCTGCAGTCCTACTTCGGCTACATCTCGCTGCCTGCACAGTGAATCACGTCTGACCTCCCTTTTCCCGGACACCGCAACGTGTCCGGGTCTTTTCATTTGGAGTCTTCCTCATGAACATGCGCTTCGCTTGCCTGCCCTGCCTGACGCTCCTTCTTGCGGCGTGCGGCGGGGGCGGCGGCGTAACGAGTTCAGGCGGCGACAACACTGGCCAGGCGCAGCAGGTCAACCTGCTCGCCAGGACGGCGACCAACACGCTCGCCTACATTCCGCCGCAGTGCTTCACCAGGACGCAGGATACGGAAGGCGGTACGGTGCACAATCCGTGCTACGCCTGCCATGCCGCCAGCAGCGAGCCCAACTACAACAACCAGCAGAACCTGCAGCTTGCCTATAGCCTGCCGCAGGCGGGCGCCGGCCAGTACATCGTCAATCCGTGGACCAACCTCTTCAAGGACCGCAGCGCGGCCATTGCCGCGATCTCCGACGATGCCGTCAGCCAGTATGTCGCGCAGGACAACTACCTCGACGGCGGCGGCATCGCGCTGGCGAAGAAGCTCGCCAGCGTACCGGCCTCTTGGGACGTGGACGGCGACGGCAAGTGGGGCGGCTACGCGCCGGACGCCTGGTTCAACTTCGACGCGCGCGGTTACGACCGCGCTGCCGACGGCCACGCCACCGGCTGGCGCGCCTTCTCGTACTATCCCTTCCCCGGCGCCTTCATGCCCACCAACGGCGCCTTCGACGACGTGCTGATCCGTCTGCCGGCGGCCTTCCGCAGCAACACGGCCGGCGTCGAGGACCTCGACATCTACACGGTCAACCTCGCTGTCGTCGAAGCGCTCATCAAGCGCGCCGACATCGCCATCCCGGCCACCGACGAAACCGCGCTCGCCGTGGACCTCGACAACGACGGCAAGCTGGGTACCGCGACGGTCGTCAAGTATCACTGGAATCCGGTGGCCGGCGACAACATGAGTTATGTCGGCCAGGCGAAGGCCGAACTGGCGGCCGGCCGGCTGCACCTTGCCGCAGGACTGTTCCCGGAGGGCACCGAGTTCCTGCACAGCGTGCGCTACCTTGCCGTGGCCGCCGATGGTTCCGTGGTGCCGGCGACGCGCATGAAGGAACTGCGCTACGGCCGCAAGGCCTACTGGCGCAGCTATTCCGACCTCAACCTGCAGGCCCAGATGGATGCCATCGACAAGCGCAAGAATCCGGATACACCCGAGATCTACGGCGGCGATGCCGAGCACGGTCTGAACAACAACAAGGGCTGGACCTATCAGGGCTTCATCGAGGACAAGGATGGCAGACTGCGTCCGCAGAGTTACGAGGAAACACTGTTCTGCATGGGCTGCCACAGCACCCTGTCCGCCACCGAGGACGGCGCCTTCGCCTTCCCGCGCAAGCTGGTCGGCGGCAGCGCCAACGGCTGGTACCACTGGAGCAGCGGCATACGTTCCGTCCTGCCCGACCCGAAGCGCAAGGGCGACGGCAAGCTGGAGTATTCGACCTACCTGCGCAACAACCGCGCCGGCGACGAGTTCCGCGGCAACACCGAAGTGCTGGCCAGGTTCTTCAATGCCGATGGCAGTGAGAAGGCCGACCAGTTCGCCGCGCTGGCCAGCGACGTCAGCGTGCTGTTGCTGCCTGCCGCCAGTCGTGCGCGCACCATGAGCAAGGCCTATTGGGCGCTGGTGATGGAACAGAGCTTCGCGCTCGGCCGCGACGGCCTGGCCGCCCCGGCGGCCAACGTCTGGCAGCAGGTGGACGAGAACCGCGCCACCGGCGTCGTCACGCCAGAGGCGGCGCCGCGCCTGGCGCTGCCCTAGCAGGCAGCCACGGCTGATTTGCGAAAGTCAGCCGTGGTGGTACGCCACTCGCGGGCAGGTATGTGCCCTTTGCCGACACTGGTCTGAAAAGAAACCAGACCTTCGCAGTGAGCATCACTATTCGAGGCCATTATCTATGCCCGCGCATACGCGCGGGCCCTTGCGTCGAGCAATTCTCATCATGAGCTCGTGCTGTAGCGGGCACCCAAGTTGTCGGCCGACTCTTACGCTCACTCTTGGTTAGATGGAGGCAGCTGTCCTCACGGCCAGCTTCAGCTTGGCGGGATCGTAGTTCCCGCTGTACACCTCCAGGATCGCGCCGTGCAGCATGAAGCGGTAGGGCATTACGCTAGCGCTGAGCGCACCGGCTGACGTGGCGGAAAACAGGCCGGCGACGTTGGCGGAGAAGTTCGGCTGAATCGCGTCGGCAAGCTTTTTGTCGGTCCGGCTGGCGAACCAGATCTCCAACAGCATTACCAGCGGATTGCCCTCCGGCGCCTCACTGAGAAATTCGAGCAACTGAACGGCGCGGTCCTTGGCCCGATTCGAATTCGGTTTCGGCAAGGCTGCGAATAGTTCGCCGGCCAGCGCCGCGACCATGCCGTACTTTCCCGTCCGGAAGTGATGACGTAGAGCTCCCCGCGTCAGCCCGGCGATTTCGCAGACGCGCGGCTCGCTGACGGCGGTGTAACCATGCTCCGATATCAACTGGGCGGTCGCATCGATCAGCCGCCTGCGCGTCGCTTCCGAATCTCGCTCTCGTGCTTGGATCATGATCTGGCCTTCCGCCGGTTCCGATGGCTTGCATTGTAACATACAGCCCTGTATGCTCGCTACCATCACCGACAGGAATCGACCGATGAAACGGCACGTCACACTTGGCTTGGTTACTGGAACCCTGCTGACCGGTTGCGCTCATGCGCCGTCGCTCGTCGTCTTCGGCGCATCCTTTCCCGACTGGCTCTTCTGCATTACCGGTGGCGTGATCGCGACGACTGTCGTGCACGTCCTGCGCGGCGATGGCAAGCGCTTGGCGTGGCTCGATCCGGTCGGACTGTCGTATCCCGTGTTGAGCGTGCTTTTCTCCCTGCTCGTCTGGCTGATCTTCTTCCCCCGCTAGCGTTTTGCCTCCGACCATGACCCCGAACTCCGACTCCAAGCACAAGACCGACTGGCGATTACTTGCGCTCGTGCTCATCACGCTGGCGGTGCTGGCGCTTGTCCTGTGGCGCATCGACCGCTCGCCGCGGACCGACGACGCCTACGTGTACGCCGACACGATCAACGTGGTGCCCGAAGTCAGCGGCCGGATCATCGATCTGCCGGTGCACGACAACCAGGCGGTGAGGCAGGGCGACGTCCTGTTCCGCATCGACCCGCGCCCCTACCAGGACGCCCTGGAGCGAGCAAAGGCTAGATTGGCGGCGCTCGACAAGCAGATCATGCTGACGGGGCGCACGGTGAAGGCCCAGGAATACAACGCGGCCTCCGTTCGCTCGGCAGTCGAGCGGGCCCGGGCAGCGGCCCAGAAGGCCGAGGACACCTTGCGCCGCGTCGAGCCGTTGCTAGGCCAGGGCTACGCATCGGCCGAGGAGGTCGATCAGGCGCGGACCGCCCAGCGGGCCACCAAGGCCGAGCTCGATGCGACGCTGTCGCAGGCGCAACAGGCCGCCGCGGCGGTCAGCGGCACCGATGCCCTGGTGGCGGAGCGCACGGTACTCCTGGCGGAAATTGCCATCGCAGAGTTGAACCTCGAATTCACCGTCGTCCGAGCGCCCTTCGACGGCCGCGTCGTATCGCTGAAGACGTCCGTCGGGCAATTCGTATCCGCCCAGAAGGCATTCTTCACGCTGATCGATACGCGGCAGTGGTACGTCGTCGCCAACTTCCGCGAGACCGAACTGAAGGACATCGTCTCCGGCACGCCGGCGACGCTCTATTTGATGAACGACCCTTCGAGAAGCTTCGCAGGAACGGTGGATGCGATCGGCTACGGAGTCTTGCCGAACGACGGCGGCACGGTGGTCGA